>JAGWGY010000029.1 GCA_028867115.1 Microcaldota archaeon | reverse complement strand
TTGGTTCTCATCTCGTTTGTCAGGCGCTCTGCAACATCATAGCTGACATCAGCCTCCACTAGCGAGAATGTGAACTTCTCGAGCAGTTCATCCACATCGGCGTCCTTTATCGTGACCCTTCCGAGGATCACGCTCTTTATCTTCGATGTGACTGACAGCTTTGGCTTATCGGTAATTAGCGCTGTTGGGGCTGGTTCCGGTTTTTTCACTTCGCGCTTCTTCTCTTCCTGCCTGTGCACCGGCGGCTTCTCGGCAACATGCAGCTTCTGTTCTGGCATTGCCACCATCCTGGGTGGGGCTTTCACGATAGGACTAGGTTTTGATTCTTCCTTCTCTTGTTTTGGGATGGCGGCGGGTTCTGCTTTTGTCTCCTGCTTCGCCTCTTCCTCGGCCTTCGTCTCCTCCTTCTTTACTATGGACCCCACGAGGTCGCTGAACTTCTTCCTTAGGCCTTCAAACATCCCACTCACTGCTGCTGCATGGAGTTAATCTTGAATGACAGATCCAGTATCTCCTTCTCAAGCTTGCTCTTCTGCGCCATGAGCTTGTTTATCGAATCCTGCACCTTGCCGGTGTTCTTCTCAACGAATGACCTCGCATCAGGCACGCTTTTCTCGACCATGTAGCCTGCGCCGACATTGGCTATGACCTTGCTCACATTGCTTGCGTTAACTTCTATGAACGTGCCGCCCTCAAGCCCGACGAGCAGGTTTGCGTTCTGGATGATGTCCAGCTTGCTGAGCGCCTCCACGTTCCTCTCGAATGCGCTAGAGACCACGAAGAAGTTCTGGAGCTCGCCGTTCACGACTTCGTACTCGCGCAGGTAGGAATTGTATAGATACCTCATCTGCTCTAGGTCATCGTTTTCTGCCATAATATCATCAGGATAAGTTATCTGTTAGAGAGTTTATATGAGTATCTATCTCGCAGAGCGATCACTGGAAAAGATATGTGCGGCTGTTTGGCATGGGCTCCTTACCGTCGCGGCTCTTTGGCTCATCGTCCATGCGTGAGAGCTTCGCGTTTTTTAGCGAGATTCCGCCACTTATTGTGCAGTCCCCTTTGGTCATGACATTGTATAGCTTTGCGCCTGGTCCGACCTGGGTCTCATATCTTAGGGTTGAGTTTACTATCTCCGCCCAATCACCCACAACCGAATCGAATCCGATGTCGGATTCGTCAACCGTTACCTTGTTCCCGAGCTTTGCCTTTCCGCCAATCGCTGACGTGTTGATGATTCGGCAATCCTCGCCTACCTGGGCGTTCTGGATGACCGCGCAATCCGCCCCGAGGTAGACGGATGCTGGGATTTTCGTGCTCTTCTCCACAAAGCCCCCTATCGAGCCGTCCGGATTGAGATGCCTCTCGAACTTCCTTCCGGATATGCTCGCCTTCATGATGCTTATTGGAGATTTGCACATGGCTTTCCTGCCGTTCACAGGCATGTAGTCCTCCTCAGATAAAGGCCTGATGTATACCTCGTTTCCGTCCCTCGTGGTGGCATTGAAGCCCGTCGAATTGTTCCTTGAGGAGTGGCTCTTGTACCTGTCCATAGGCAGCACAATAGGATTGCCTTTTGGGGACTTATATATCTTCCCTGTTAGTTTGTCATCAGAAGCCGAGCGCTGTTGTGATCCTTGCAAGTTCGAACCCTGTGGTCCTGTCCCCCAGCACCACCCCTTTCGAGTTCGCAATCGCGCACAGCCCTATGTTGAGCGACCCGAGGTTTGCAGTTGACTGCTCAGCCTGGAGCTTCACCATTCGCTCTATCTGCTTTGTCTCCTCTTCAGTGACGCGGTTGTTTAGCACCATCCCCTTGTTTGTGAGTATGTTGTTTGCCCCGACCGTCGTGAAGCCGCCGATCTCCATGCGCACCGCCTCGACCCCGAGCACGTCGGATATTGCCTTCTCCTCCCTTGAGGTGTATTCCGGGTTTATTATCGCGATCTTATCGTTTGCAAGGATGTTGTTGCGCAGCGCGTTCATGTCGCTGTCGAGTATCTCCACGCTGAAGTCTCCGGTCTCCTTCTTTATGTGCCTTATCTCGTCCTGCGACGCCGTCTTGGGCAGGAGCATGCCGTTCGAATTTGCAGCGACATATATGCCGACCAGATATGAGTTGTCTATCATTACCCTGTGTACCTTGACGCCCAGCGTCTCTGCTATGGCGTACTCCTTTTTGTGCGAGACGTTGTTTGAGATGATGGCGAACTTCTCTGTTGCCACGCCGAATGCGCCTACGTAGCTGTTGCCCTCGATCTCGATCTTTAGTATGCTACCCATTCGCTGACCAATCATATTGCACTCATGCAATTAAAAAGGAGAATTCACTTCGCAGGCTGCTCCTTAGGCTTAGGCGCCGCCTTGGCCTCCTTTGGCTGGGCAGGCTTTGCCTCAGCCTTCTTCTCCTGCTTTGCCTCCTTCTTCTGCTCCGCCTTCTTTGGGGCAGCGGCCGCCGGCTTTGTTGCAGGCGCGACCGCAGACTGCACTGTCGGCGCCTTTGCAAGAGACACCTTTGCGCCGTTTGCCTCCTTCGTCACCTTGAGCTCGAGCCTTGCCATGGGGTTTGATGTCCTGAGCAGGTATTCGTTGAGAGAGCGGTCAATCTTCACCGCAGACTCTTCCACCTTAGCAGACCTTGCGATGCTCTGGCGAAGGTAGCTGATCAGGGCGCCCTTCCTCCTGGGCTCGTGTATCTTGACAAGCTTTCTTCGCAAGCTGATCTTTGTAATCGTCTCTGCCATGATATCACTTCGCGGTCCTGAGCTTTCTGTGCCTCCATTCCCTCTGGAACTTGTTCTGCTGCACCTTCCTGTGCGTACGCATCATAACCAGGGACGGTATCCTCCTGTTCCTCTTGAGGCTCCTGCCCAATGACATCTTCTGTTTCATTGTCTTTTTTGACATCTTATCACTTGTGTCTGAACTGTATGCTAGGTTCCTGTTTCGAGGTTAGCCTCGAGAGCAGGTCCCTTATCTGAGCGTCTGTAATCTTTGTTGCGAGCCTGTTGCTCTGCGCCATCGCGACCACGAGCTCCACGAGCCGCGAATACAGCTCCGGATTCGAGATGCGAACGTTCGCCATCCTCTCATACGCCTCCGGCGTCAGGAACCTTCGCAGGACCTCGCGCCTCTGCGCCTCGAGCTGCTGTTCCTGCAGCCTCTTCATCAGCGCCTTCTTCGTACGCTCGTTCTCTTCGCCCTCGGGCATCTATGCACCCGAACTTGCCAAGAGCTCGTTGCTGAGCTTGTCCATGAAGGACTTTCCTGCAGGGGTGATCTCTCTCCCCTTCGGGGTCTTCTTGACGTAGTTGAGCTTCTCAAGCGCGGAGAATGCGTCCTTTATCACGCTGCCTCCTGCGCGCATGTGGTGGTGGCGGTGGATCGAATGCATCTTCCTTGTGCCGTACCTTGTTCGCAGCTTGGAGATGCCGATCGGCCCGTTTATGTAAACCTGTCGCAGCACTGATGCGGAGCGCATGTAGAAGAAGTCAGCGTCCATCGGGACCCTCTCCCTGCTGGCGCCGCTCTTCACATAGTCGACATAGGCGGGCTTTGAGACCCCCTTTGCCTTGAGCTGCTCCGACGCCCTCTTTATCAGCGCTGATGCATCTACATCGAATACATTTGCCATTCAAAACACTGCCGTTAAATAAAAGTGAGTCGCTAGGAAATCCAACAACCCGACGTAGATAATAGTTGATAGCATTAAGTATATATTTGTTATCCCGCACAATGAATATGTCTAATTGTGGTCTTCATGAAGGTCAATATCATAGAGGATGAGCCAAAAAGCCTCATCGTCGAATTCGAGGGAATGGACAGGGCGTTTGCCGAGCTGATAAAGTACGAGCTGCTCAAGAGCAAGGATGTGGAGTTCGCATCAGCGACAAAGGAGCACCCTGAGCTCGGATGGCCAAGGCTGATCGTCAAGTCATCGAAGAGCGCAAGGGCGCTTGTTTTGAAGGCGATAGAGGAGGCGCAGGAAGAGATGAAGGAGATCAAGGCGCAGATCCCGAAGAAGTAAGCTTCTTGCACAGAAGCCTTTTAAGTTTTGAATCTGGGTTAGTGAGCGGATTGCATGGTGGGAAACGCTCAGAAGATGGGGGACTCAGAGACGAAGGCTACTAAGTACTTTGAGATAATATTCGAAAACAGCCACTACGGGGGAGAGATGCTGCTTAAGGAGATTGTTCGGCACCACTCCTCAGAGAACGGCTTTAGCTTCGTTGCCCTTGGTAATGGAAGGTTTCAGATATCAAACCAGGTAGTCGAGCAAATGGATAAGAAGCCATGGCTTGCGGATGTGATAATGTCACTGAAGAGGAATAACGGGCAAAATGTGGTCAGGTTCAGGAAGGACGACTCTGGCGGCCACCATGTGCTTGCAAAGATTGCTGAGGATAGTAAGGGCATGGAGGGAGACTTTAACATCCATTACGTAGGAGATTACGGCAGGAAGCACAAAAAGAATAGCTACGTCGTATCCGGTGAGGTGCTCAAGATTTTGCAGGAGGGGAGCCCTGTCAAGTTCAGGGTAGTTTCGGAGCAGGAGGACAATTCCGCTCTGATACACACCAGCTTCTAGGAGTCAGTAGATTCTATGAAAAGCGGAATCCGTATACTCGCAATCGAGGACGGCCCATTTACGAGAAGGGACAGGACATCGCTTGCGGTATGCCTGCTCGGCAGGGATGGGATAGTCGAGGGTATGCTCTCCTTTAGGGTAACAGTGGACGGGGATGACTCCGCAGAGAGGATCCTTGCTGCAATCAAAAAGTCAAGGTTTCGCGGCCAGGTTAAGATGATTGCGATGAACGGGGTAACGCTTGGCGGCCTGAATATCATAGACATGCCAAGGCTGCACAGGGAGCTGAAAATTCCTGTTATTGCGATAACGCGCAAGAGACCGCGAAGGACCCTCATGCTCAAGGCGGTTAAGAAATACTCAGACAAGAAAAAAATAGATTTATTCAACTCGATCTCCAAAGACGCAGACCTGAACAGGATATCAGGTTTCTATGTCCAGAGCATTGGGATAAAGAAATCCGAAATAGATCAGTTCATGCAGACATCTCTTGCGTTGCTCAGGCTAGGACACATTGTGGCTAGCGGAATAGTGAGGGGCGAGTCTAAGGGCTCGCTCTGATATTTAGTGCCTTCGGGCCTTGCTGAGCTCAATCTCTGACCACATCTTGACGAACTCCATGAAGGTCTGGTGCTCCCTCTTGGGCACGTACTTGTCAAGGATCTCCTGCTTCTGCACATCAGTGTATATCTGGTGGAATTCGAGCGCCATCTCGCGCCTGCCGTTCTGTATGCCCTCAATCAGCACCCTGCATCTCTGCCTGTCCCCCTCGTTCTCCAAGGATAAGTTTGTTCTCGTTCTTGCCATAGGCTCACCTGCTCGTTAAATGGTCGCACGCACGAATGATAGCGACCGGGATATTTAAATCCGAACACAGGGGATTTTTACAGGCGGTTCCGCCCTTCCGCTAATCCTACTGCCTCTTCAGGCTCACTTCCCCCTCGATCCTGAACCTTACCCCAGCCCTATGCAACTCTTCAGACTGCTTCTCTGTGACTATGTAGCAGTCTGCTGCATTCTTTGCCACTTGCGGATCGCTCCCCTTAAGCAGCTCAAGCCCCCTCCGCTCTGACTCCTTTCCCACAAACATGATGCTGAAGACATGCTCGCTGGCGAGCCATGCCTTGAAATCCCCTGACCTTGGCACAGGCCATGCCTGCTCCTCCCCGCTCTCTATCTTCTTAAGGTACTCCTCTACGCTCCTCGTATCCTCTTCAGTCCACTCGATTCTCTTGTTCCCCACGCCATCACCAAGACTGTTTTGAATTGAGTGCTTTTAATAGTGCTCTGCAACCATTTTATGCGCTGGCAAGCAGTCCGCGCTCTCGCATTGCGGACTTTATCATCTCATCAAACTCTTTTGGGCTCGGACACTTTAGGTTCTCAGGCAATGTTGTGTGCTTTTCGAGAAGCTCCTTTTGCTGCTCTGGCGGGAATGTCCGATTCAGCTGCACCCTTGCCTCGTTGTCGCCGTTTAGCGCCATGGCAAAAAGCTTGCCCCAAACTTCGATCTGCGTCTCCGAAAACCCTGACTTGTTTGCCGCCCTCATCACACCATCTTGTTAAAAATCTTCTCCGCCACTTCCCCTGCAAGCCGCACATAGTTCTCTGATGGCCTCTTGGGAAGCTTGATTATCTGCTGCCTGAAGAGCGCCTTCTGCTCGGACTGCGTGAACAGCTCCATGAACCTCTCATATGATGCCATGCTCCCGTCCCTTACTATCCCTGCAAAGTGCTTCTTTGCCTCCCTCACCTGCCTAGGTGTGAAATCCACATAGAGCCCCGTTCCGCCCATATTCATCACGGGATTAATTTACCCCGATTATTTAAGCGTGATTGCGCTTTTGTTTATTTGCGCGCGCTATCTACGCGCTGCGCATGCTGGACTGGAGGAATCCGAGCCCCGCATCGAAGCTCCCTATGAATGCGAACTGCACATTTCCGCTCCTCAGCGCGCCCTTGAATGCCTCGATCTCGGCAGCCTGTGCCCTTGTGATCACTATCTTCGCCATGAAAACGCATTAAAGCCGCATCTTGGGTATTTAACGCTGCTGTGCAACTCCCCCTCGGAAGGTTTAAATAGTATTTTGTACTAAAAAGATTTACAGCGAATTTCTTCTCGGCAGAATTCTTCGGAATTTGTCACGCTGAGAATATCTAATCGCTTTGGGGGTTATTCGTAACCTTCAGATGAAAACCGCGTTTTGCGGTTGGATGTAGTCTTGAGTAAGAGCAAGGAACACAATTGCTAAAGTAAGTTAAGTACTACTGGAAAATCACACCAACACATCACTGGGTAACTCCAGTCGATGCTGCTGGAGGGAACTGCTATCAGATTCCGACAGCCATGCAAGTCAGCTCACAGGCTTCTGTGGGCGGCACACGGCTCAGTAACGCGTAGTCAATCTACCATAGGGAGGCGAATAACGACGGGAAACTGTCGCTAATGCGCCATAGGCTAAGATTTCTGGAAGGATTTTTAGCCAAAAGGTACGCAAATTGCAGCGCAACCACCCTACGATGAGACTGCGTCAGATCAGGCAGATGGCGGGGTAATGGCCCACCATACCTTTGACCTGTAGGGGATATGGGAGTATGAGCCCCGAGAAGGGCACTGAGACAAGGGCCCTAGCGCTACGGCGTGCA
>JAGWGY010000028.1 GCA_028867115.1 Microcaldota archaeon | reverse complement strand
CCTGACAGAGCTCATTGGGAAGGTCGGGACGAACGAGATACGGAAGCTAATCTACATGACGCAGGGCGTCCTTGCGCCTCCCTTTGAAGGCGTGGAGATAGGGATCGCCGAAAAACTGGTCAGCGAATCTATCGCACGAGCTTCAGGATATGACAAGACCGCGGTTTATGCCACTTACAAGAAGGCAGGTGACATGGGGCTTGCCGCAGAGCAGACGATAGGGAAGACAAAGCTGCGGCGCATGAGCTCTAAGAAGTTTGAGTTCATTGAGGTATTCGACACGCTGCACAAAATCGCAACGACTTCCGGCGAGGGAAGCCAGGATGCAAAGATACGGATGATGTCCGAGCTTCTTGCCGCATCCTCCCCCATCGAGGCAAAATACGTCACAAGGTTCGCGATGGGTACATTGCGCCTCGGCCTCGGGGACGCAACCATACTAGAAGCGCTATCGAAGGCATCAACTGGCGATCGAAAGCTCAAAAAAGAGCTTGAGAATGCCTACAACCTCTGCAGCGATCTGGGAGGCGTGGGGGAGGTGCTGTTCAAGGAGGGTGTGAAAGGGATAGAGCACTTCAAAGTAACACCGTTCAAGCCGATAAGGCCCGCACTGGCAGAAAGGCTGCCCACGGCAGAGGAGATCCTCGAGAAGATGGGAGGGAAGTGCTCCGTGGAGAGCAAGTACGACGGGTTCAGGGTGCAGGTCCACGTTGACAAGAAGAACAAGCACGTCGAGATATTTTCAAGGAGGCTTGAGAGGGCGACGCACATGTTCCCTGAGATCGTAAAGGCTGCGATGGAGGAGATGAACGTCCACTCTGCAATATTCGATGGCGAGGCGCTCGCATTCAACGATGTCACTGGCGAGTACTATCCCTTCCAGGAGACAATCCAGAGGAAGCGCAAGCACGGTATAGAGGAGAAGAGCGCGCAGCTTCCCCTTCACGTCTTTGCATTCGACCTAATGTACCTTGACGGCGAGGACTACATGACAAAGCCCTACCATGAGAGGCGCGAGAAGCTCGAGCATATCGTCAAGAAGGACGGGATAATAAAGCTCTCCGACCAGATAATCGCAACAAAGCCTGCGCAGCTCGAGAAGTATTTCGAGAATGCGATATCCAGCGGACTCGAAGGGATTGTGGCAAAGGACCTCGGCTCAAAATACGTCGCTGGCGCAAGGGAGTTCACGTGGATAAAGATGAAGAGGAGCTACAAGGGCGAGCTGTCCGACACCGTAGACCTGGTCATCATAGGATATTACCTTGGAAGGGGCCAGAGAGCGGAGTTCAAGTTCGGAGGCCTTCTGTGCGCGTCCTACAACAGCAAGACCGACATGTTCGAGTCGGTCTCAAGGCTCGGCACCGGATTCTCTGAAAAGCAGATGGAGGAACTGCGCAAGGCGCTTGAGAAAATAAAATCGAAAAACAGGCCTGCGCGGGTCGCATCGATGATGGAGCCGGACTTCTGGGTTGAGCCCAAATACGTTGTCACGATACGCGCGGACGAGATAACGAGGTCCCCGATGCACATGTGCGGGCTTGAGAAGCTGCCTGACGGCAGCGAAGTGGGGTATGCGCTGAGGTTCCCGAGGCTTGTGAGCGACGGGATAAGGACTGACAAGAGCGTTGAGGATGCCACAACGACAAAGGAGATAACCGAGATGTTCAGGA
Organism: Microcaldota archaeon; assembly: GCA_028867115.1. GTDB lineage: Archaea > Micrarchaeota > Micrarchaeia > Micrarchaeales > CABMGC01 > JAGWGI01. Next base: position 5,906 of record JAGWGY010000028.1, on the reverse strand, counting down.
TGCAGAGGAAGGTAAAGACAAGCGAGTCCTAGCTGCAAGACCGTTTTTACACCACAAATGTTAAAAGCATCTAACTGGTAACTCCATCATGGCAGCATCAGCAACGATAGGCATCATCGGGGGCACCGGATTATACTCTATCGTCGATTCAAAAGAGGAGATTGAGGTAAATACAAAGTACGGCAAGCCGAGCAGCCCGATAACGATCGGGAAAATCGGCGACAAAAAAGTCGCGTTTATCGCAAGGCACGGGAAGGAGCACACAATCACCCCGCACATGGTGCCGTATCGTGCAAACATTGCGGCGCTAGGGGATATGGGCGTAACAAGGATACTCTCCTCAAATGCGGTAGGGTCGCTCAACAGCGCATACAAGCCAGGCGACTTCGTCCTCTTCGACCAGTTCGTGAACATGACGCAGGGAAGGAAGGACACATTCTTCGACGAGAACGAGGTTGTGCATGTCGGAATGGCGGATCCTTACTGCACCCAGATGCGAGCTGTTGCATCGGAGTGCGCACGCGGAAATAAAGAAATGGTGTGCCACGACCGAGGGACGGTTGTCGTCATAAACGGCCCAAGGTTCTCTACACGCGCGGAGTCAAAACTTTTCATGTCCCAGGGGTTCGAGGTCATCAACATGACGCAGTATCCTGAGATTGCGCTTGCAAGGGAGAAGAAGATGTGCTACCTTGGCATCGGCCTTGTGACTGACTATGATGTGGGCCTTGCAAGCATCGGAAACATAAAGCCTGTCAGTTTCGATGAGGTGAAGCGCGTGTTCAATTTGGGGATGGAAAAGATGACCGCGCTTATAAACCAGGCAGTGCAAAGGCTTCCGGACGAGCGGAACTGCGCATGCCAGAGCGAAACTGAGGTCTGAATTTTACCAGAGGTAAACACGAAACGATTTTTTCAAATTTGAGAAATGCGGCAAAATGGGGCCATTTTCCAAATTGCGAAATTTATGCGAACATTTTTTACGACGACAAAAATCGGAATCTGCGCGTGAACGTAACTAAAATTTTGTTTATTTCCACTATTCTGGATTTTACATAAGGTTTTTAAATATATATTATATATTATAGCTTGGCGATCAGATGGTAGATTTTGCGAACGAGTTTTTGGGAAACGGCACTAGCAACAACAGCAACATTACGGCAGCAGACATGAATCCGCAGATAAAGATTGTTACAATCGGTGCAGGAGGCGCAGGTTGCAACACTGTTAACAGGCTTCTTAAGGTCGGGGTCAAGGGAACAGATCTAATTGCGGTGAACACGGATGTTAACCACTTCAAGATAATCGACGACCGAATAAAGAAGATCCTCATCGGAAAGAGCATCACAAGAGGTCTCGGCGCAGGAGGCTCTCCTGACGTTGGAGCAAAGGCGGCAGAGGTCGACAGGCAGGGCCTCGAGGAGCTCCTATCCGGCGCGCAGCTCGTCTTCCTATGCGGAGGAATGGGAGGCGGAACCGGAACCGGCGCGCTTCCTGTGCTTGCGCAGATTGCAAAGGAGCAGGGCGCAATAGTCGTTTCAATGGTCACTTACCCATTCGACCTCGAAAGGGTCAGGAAGGTAAAGGCCGAGGAGGGAATCCAGAGGCTTAGAAAGTTCAGCGACAGCGTGATCATCCTGGACAACAACAGGCTGGTCAAGCTGCACCCTAACCTGCCTATGAACGAGGCTTTCGCGGTTGCAGACGACATACTTGCAAAGGCGATCGGCGGACTCGTCTGGACGATAACGCAGCCATCCCTTATCAACATCGACTTCGCAGACGTGAGGGCGATAATGGGAAGCGGAGACGTCGGATTCATCGCCTACGGACTCGGCAAGGGCAACGACAAGGTCACAAGCGCGGCAGAAGCGGTTCTAAAGAACAAGCTTCTTGACGTGGACTACGAGAACGCAAAGGGCGCAATCGTCCACATCTCAGGCGCATCTGACCTCACCCTTGGAGACGCGATCAAGGCTGGAGAGCTGATAACCGAGAGGATGGACCCTAAGTCGAACGTGAAGTGGGGCGCAAGGCTGATCCCGGGATACGAGGGACAGCTCGAGATTGTTGCGATAGTGACTGGAGTGAGCGGCTCAAGCATAGTGGGCCACTTGCAGGACAAGGAGAAGAAGTCCTACTCCGACATCGAGATGATATAAGGTCATCTGATAACGCTAACAATGGTGTAAAAACATGGCGACCTTCGATAGTCAGTTCGACTACAATGCATTTACCCCGCGCATAGCAGTGGTGGGGCTGGGTGGACAGGGCAGCAACCTTGTCAACAGGCTGTACAATGCGGGAATCAAGAGCGCAGAGACTATAGCAATCAACACGGACGTCGGGCACCTGAACATAATCAACGCCCACAAGAAGCACTTGCTCGGCAAGGCGATAACAAAGGGCCTAGGAGCGGGCGGATACCCTGAGGTAGCCGCAAAGTGCGTCGAGGCTGACAAGGGAGAGATCGAGAAGCTCCTGGAAGGATACGACCTCGTCTTCCTCTGCGGAGGAATGGGAGGCGGAACCGGAACAGGCAGCGCCCCTGGAGTCGCAAGGATTGCAAAGGAGAACGGCGCAACAGTAATCGCGATGGTCACATACCCGTTTGCCCTCGAGAGGAGCAGGGCGCAGAAGGCGCAGTGGGGAATAGACGAGCTCAACAAGAACGCGGACACGACGATCGTTGTGGAGAACGACTTGCTGCTCAAGTACGCACCAAACCTGCAGATCGAGAAGGCGTTCGAGGTTGCGGACAACATAACGCTGAACGCGGTCAAGGGGATCGCGGACTCGATAATGCTTCCAAGCCTGATCAACCTCGACTTCGCGGACCTGCGAAACGTGGTAGGAAGGACCGGCACTGCAGTTATCAGCGTAGGAACCGGGAACGGCTCCGACAGAGTCCAGCGCGCGATCAAGGACACAAGGGCGCACCCGCTGCTCTCAGTAGAATACGAGGGTGCAAAGGGAGGATTCGTACACGTCACTGGCGGCACGAACCTGACAATCGGGGACGCAACTGCGATAGGCAACGGCGTGACCGAGGGGCTTGCCGATGATGCTAATGTGATCTTCGGTGCAAGGCTCTCACCTGAGCTAAACGACCAGGTAAGGGTCATGTCAGTGATTACGGGCGTCAAGGCGAAGTTCTCAAGCGGCAGAAACCGCGATGCGGAAAGAGCGCCTATGCTCAAGATGGACGAGCTCGAGACATTCTGAGCTCCTCCTCTTTTTCTTTTTTTATTTATTTTTTACGATACATAGCGCCGCAGGTAAGTTATTTATATTCTATTCACGCAAGTTATCTGTTTATTTTGTAGGATGAGAGTATGGCAGACGAGATAATGTTCGTTTCAGTTGGCGACCTCAAGCCGGGACGGTTCCTGATGATAGACGGGGTCCCTTGCAGGGTTGTCAACATGGAGACATCTGCTCCTGGAAAGCACGGGGCTGCAAGCGTGAGGATAACCGCCATAGGCATGTTCGACAACAAGAAGCGCACGCTGCTCAAGGGGAGCAGGTCCGAGGTCGAGGCGCCGGTGATCACGAAGCGCAAGGCCCAGGTGGTCTCGGTTTCTGGGACAATGGCGCAGCTTATGGACCTGGAGTCGTACGATACGTACGAGCTTCCGATACCGGAGGACCTGGTGAGCCAGATGAAATCCGGCGCTGAGGTCGAGATAATAGACACTCAGGGCCAGAAGGCGATTACAAGGATGATTAGCGGTGGGTAGATGGACATAAAGATAGAACACGATTCGGAAAACAAGCTTCTCGGAAGAAAGGAGATAGAATTCACAATCTCATACAAGGGCGCGACCCCGACAAAGGAGCAGGTGCGCGAGGCGATTTGCAAGAGGCTTAACATAAGCCCCGAGCTCACGGTTGTCGTGAACATCTCCCCTCTGTACGGGACCAGCGAGAGCAGGGCGCTCGCGCACTCGTACTCGAGCAAGGAGGCGATGGCTGTTGAGAAGAAGTACCTTGCGGAGAGGGCTGCAAAGAAGGCGGGCAAGGCTGCGAAGGAGGAACCCAAGGCCGAGGCTAAGGCGGAGGCAAAGGAGGAGAAGCCTGCAGAGGAGAAGAAGGAATAATTTTTGAGTGGTTGAATGGCTGAGGAAAACAAGGCTGCTGCACCGGCGCAAAAGAAGGAGAAGGCGAAGAAGACGTTCGAGGCTTACAAGGCGGGGAGGATGTGCCCAAAGTGCGGCGCAAGGCTCGGCGAGCACCAGAACAGGTACGCGTGCGGGAAGTGCGGGTACATGGAGATGAGGATGGCGCCAAAGGGTGAACACCCTGCAAAGAAGGAGTGATGGCCAGAGGAGCCTGAAGGCGGCGGTATACGCATTCCTGTTTCTGCTTCTAGTCTCCTATCCGCTAGTCGTCTACCTATTCAAGCTAGGGGCCATAAGCGAGAACGGCGCAAACGACATACTGACCGCCCTGCTCTCGTTTTTCTTCCCGGCAATCGCATTCTCATACATGCTGAGGAGGGGGATAGCGCCTCGCGACCTAATATCAGCGGTCGGGCTCGGGCGCAGAAGCCTCAGGCCCATGCTGCTCGGAATAGGCGTAATGATATTCCTGACGGTTTTCGTGCTCACGCTCTTTGTGAGCGTCGCATCGTCAGTGACAAACGTCTCTATCAACACCAACGCAGGCCTGCTGATAAACTCCGCCCCTCTCTGGTTCATAATACTAACGATGTTCATAGGGCCGCTGGACGAGGAGATATTCTTCAGGGGATTTTTGGTGCCTAGGCTTGGCCCGCTCGTGTGCGGCATCCTTGGCGGCATATTTCTAGGGAACCGTTTCAAGGGGAGCTGGCTGCAGCGCAACCAGTACGGGGTGTCGATAGTGCTCAGCGCCTTCCTCTTCGCCCTGCCCCACCTTGCCTATGGGTCCACGCTCGGGATAGACGCGATAGCCGCGTTCATCTTCGGGCTGATCGCCGGATACGTGTACAGGAAGACGAACTCCCTCTATCCATCGTACATCGCGCACGTACTGAACAACTCCCTTGCGGTTCTCGCACTCGGTGGCATGTGATGCGAATCAAGCTGATAATAGTATCCCCAAAGTACCAGAACAACCTCGGTTACATAGCAAGGGTCGCAAAGAACTTCGGGGTTGAGAGGCTCAACGTCGTGAGCCCTAGGATCAAGCTCCAAGGAAAGGCTGCGATAATGTACGCAAAGCATGCGCGCGACCTACTAGAGTCCGCCAAGGTATACCCTGACTTCGAAGGCGCAATTTCCGATTGCAATTTCATCCTTGGGACAACTGGCGTATGGCAAAAAGCGGCATCAGACTCGCGCAATGTGTACTCTCCAGATGCGGCGATCAAAAAGATCGGCAAGGCGGCAAAGAAGGGCGCCACGGTTGCGCTTGTGATAGGGCGCGACGACATCGGGCTCACGAAGGACGAGCTCGACAGGTGCAACATCGTGGTCCACATACCCACGAATCCGGACTACCCTGTCCTTAACATCTCGCACGCGCTTGCGATAATGCTGTATGCGCTCTCCGGAGGAAGCGACCAGAGCGAGAGGCTCCCGACCCTCGAACAGAGGGCGCAGGAGCGCGAGATGAAGACTCTGTTCAGGCTGATAGACAGAATGATAGAAAAAAAGAAGATGAGGGACAGAAAAGGAGTAGCGGCGACCTTCAAGCGCCTGATAGCAGCATCGCAGCCCTCTGAAAAGGAGCTGCACGCGCTGATAACGGCGCTGAAGTGATCACTTAGGCTCTGCCTTCCTCCTCTTGATTATCTTTACCTTCGCAGGCGTTATCAAGATCCTCGACTCGTCGATCTGGGCGATGTCGCCGTTGATCTTTGCAACGAATCCCTTGAGGCTCGTTATTATGTTGTTGCGAGTGTTCGGCCTCTTGTTGATCTC
>JAGWGY010000027.1 GCA_028867115.1 Microcaldota archaeon | reverse complement strand
TAGCGTACAACTCACCCGTACCTCAGCCTGTACTTTTCATCCTTCCTGATATTGGCCTCAAAGTTCCTCCGATAGGACAGCCCCTCCCTTATCGCCAGCTTTACAGCCTCCTTTGGTGTGCCTGCCTCGATTATCCTCAGCGTCCTTCTCGAGTCTATGAACCTGCCAGCGTAGTAGTCCGTGCATCCGCCGTAGCCCTTTAGCGCTATAAGTGGGATATTTGCCTGGTACGCTATTGCCATCTCCGTGAGCGTTCCCGATCCGCCGCTTATCGTTATCACAGAGTCGCACGGCAGAACAAGCGCAAGCTCGCGGCCCCCTCCCCTGACAAGCCCTGATGGGAGTATTACGTCCGCATCGCTCTGGACTATGTTCTTCCCCTTCCCGTAAGTCACCCCTACTGTCAGCCCGCCTGCGCTCTTTGCGCCCCTGCACGCAGCTGTGGAGAGCGAATCATAGTCCTTCTCCGCTCCAAAGAAGAGTATCGCGCCCCTCTGTGCAATCCCCCTTCCAAGGCCGTATGCTGCCTGTTCGGCAGCCTTAGAATACTTTGTATCTCCGGCTGATCCCATAACTCCTATTTGCAATTTTCTCATATTCTCACCAAGTAGAAATCTTCCAAGGACAAGGCTCAGCTGATGAAAATTCAAGCCGAGAGGGCGCAAATATGGCTATACGTATGTAGAATTCCGCTTGCTTAGTGAAGCCACTCCTCCATCTGCCTTCCCTAAAAGAAATATGCTTTCTATGTTATTAAGCATTCTCTACAACTTTCCGACAACCGCTATCCCGATGTCGTTTACGTTTACCCCTGTCCTCCCTGTCCTGAGCAACGAGCGCAATGCGTGGAGGGCGCGGTTCGAATCGTTGCGCAGAAGCGAGTCGTGCAGGTCAAGGGTCTGCCTACTCCCCTTTGCCCTCTCAACAGCCTCTTTCCCGACCATCCCCCCGGCGTCATCAGTGAATCCGTCTATCCCGTCGCTTCCCATGAACGCAATAGTTATCTCCGGCGTCCTGCCAGTCCTTAACGAGTGCTCCATTAGCGTTATGGCCGAGGCAAGCGCCTGCTCCTGGTTTCTGCCGCCTACCCCGTTCCCCCTGACAGTCACCGTGCTCTCCCCTCCCCAGACAAACACGCACGGGGCAGAAAACGAGTGCTGCTTTTCGCTCCCGTTCTCTACCTCTATGAAAAGGGAGGTCAGGTTCTTGGCCACATCCCGCGCCTCGCCGGTCCACGATGACCCGAGGTAGTACACATTTAGGCCAGGGTATCTCTTCCTGATCATATCAACCATGGCCTCGCATGCGACCTTGTTCTCGCTGAGCAGAACATTGTGCACCCTCCCGAAGACCTCCGAGCCTGGTTTTGGGGTCTCTGCAACATTGCCATCCCTGCCGTTAACTAGCCTTGCGGTGATGCTTCTCGGCATCTTCCCCCTAAGCGCGTACTTGTCTATCACCCCGAGCGCATCAGCGTACGTCGTGCCATCCGCAACCGTGGGGCCAGACGCTATCGAGCTCAGGTCGCTCCCAACCACGTCTGATATTATTAGCGAGAGGAATGTCGCGCCCCCCGAGCCTGCGACAAGGTTTCCCCCGCTTATTGCCGAGATGTGCTTCCTTACGCAGTTGACCTCGTCAATCGTGGCGCCGCTCTTCAGGAGCAGCTTGTTTGCAGCTGTGTAATCATCAAGTGATATCCCTTCAGCAGGCAGGGGCATAAGCGCAGACCCTCCTCCAGAGATGAGCGATATGACAAGCGTGTCCTCCCCAGCGCCCCTGACCAGCCCGAGTGTCTCTTTTGACCCCTGCACCCCCTTCTCAGTGGGGTTCGGGTGGGTTGACTCGTGGAGCGTTATCCTCCTTGTCCTTACCTCTTTTGCAGCGCCCTCTGGAACTATCACGAATCCTGAATACGGCACAGTGTCCCCGAGGACGCCTTCGAGCGCCTCGGCCATCTGCGCGCTCGACTTCCCTGCGCCCACCACAACTATCCTCCTGAACTTTGATAAGTCAAAGCATCTGCCATCGACCACAAGCGTGTACGGGTCCGCAAGCCTGATCTTTTCCTTAAAGAGGGCGCTTGGGTGGACCGCACCTATCCCTGCCTCAAGCGCGTCAAGTGCGACATAGGTCCTGCTACTGAGGTCATCGCGCACCAGCTGCTGCCTGTTCTTGAACATGCCACCCATCAAACCGACTTTTCCTATTGGCTGGAGGCATATTTTATATATATTCTATGAGTTTGTTTATCATCAGGATTCGGATGAGCTTATGCACGAAGCGGATTACTACAAGGGACTTGGATTCAAGTGCGGCCTTGAGATACACCAGAGGCTAGCGACCGAGCACAAGCTCTTCTGCGCATGCGACCCAAACCTTGCCGAGGACGAGGAGATTGGCAAGATAGAGAGGGTACAGCGCGCAGTCGCCGGGGAGCTTGGGAAGGTGGACGTCTCGACCAGCTTCGAGAGCGCAAAGAAGCGCACATTCACCTACAACATGTTCCGCAGGTCAACATGCCTCGTGGACATAGACGAGGAGCCTCCGCACAACCTCAACATGGAGGCGCTTGACGTCGCGCTGCTGATAGCGGCCACATTCAACTCCGGCGTGCCAGACGAGATAGAGGTGATGAGGAAGGGGGTCGTTGACGGAAGCGACCCGAGCGGCTTCCAGAGGACCATGCAGGTTGGATATGCCGGAAGTCTGGAGGTGGGAAAGAAGAGGATTCCGATACCGTCAATATTCCTTGAGGAGGAGTCGAGCGGCATAGTGTCCCAGAGCACAGAAAATGTCCTATACGATACCGACAGACTTGGGATACCACTAATAGAAATAGACACGGACCCGGTCATAGCAACCCCTCAGGAGTGCAAGGAGGTCGCGTTCAGGATTGGAATGCTGCTCAGACTGACCGGCAAGGTGCAGAGGGGCATAGGCTCCATCAGACAGGACGTCAATCTCTCCATCTCGGGAGGCGCAAGGGTGGAGCTCAAGGGCTTCCAGGAGCTTGAGATAGTGGATGTCATAATTGAGAACGAGGTAGAGCGCCAACTCAATCTGCTGAAGCTGCGCGATAAACTTAGGGAGAGGCATGCAAAGGTAGAAAATACCTCACTTGATCTCACCAAAGTATTCTCCCAGACTGATTCAAAGATGATAAGGGATAACACCAAGAATGGCGGGGTTGTGTATGGTGCAAGGTTAGATGGCTTTGCCGGAATCATCGGCTCCACGATAAATCCAAACAGGAGACTTGGGACTGAGGTCAGCGATTATGCAAAGGTATCTGGCATAAAAGGAATAATACACAGCGACGAGGACCTTAGGAAGTACTCGTTATCCGAGAGCGAAATAAATGCAACGCGATCAAATTTGGGATGCAAGGAAAACGATGCGTTCATTTTGGTATCCGGACCCGAACAATCAGTAAAGGTTGCCATATCGCGCGCACTGACGCGCGCTGCACTTGCAGTTAATGAAATCCCATCAGAGACGCGTGCTGTGGATTCCGTGAACCTCACTACAAAATTCCTCAGGCCAATACCGGGCGGCGCAAGGCTGTATCCCGAGACCGATGCGATGCCTGTCGGGGTGGATAAGGACGTGCTTGAGAAGCTTGGCAGCAAAATCCCGAACATAGAGGCAACCCAGGCAAGGCTGCAAAAGGAGATAGGCAACGCCCAACTTGCAGAGCAGATGATAAAATCGGTGCAACTTCCTCTCTACAACCTGATCTCATCGGAGTCAGGAGCCGACAGGAAGTTCGTCGCTGCATTCCTGCTTGAGAAGATGAAGGAGCTGCGAAGGAGCGGGCTGGAGGTCGATGCGGTTCCAGAGAACGTGCTAGTGTACATATTCAAGGGATACGCAAACGGCAACCTAACCAAGAATGCGGTTGAGGAGCTCGTCAAGGGCCTGCCCGTGAACATCGACTCTGTCGAGAGTATTGTCTCGCAGAAGAAGCTTTCTAGAATATCTGGGAAGGAACTCTCAAAGCTTCTGGGTTCGTTTAAAGGGGAAGATAGGGGCGCCATTATAAAAGCGGTAATGTCAAAGTACAGGCTGAACGTGGACGGGGAGGAGCTAAATTCCCTGCTGAAATGATCCGATGGATTACGATATAGTTGGAGGGTCGATGCAGAGCCTGCATATCCGGCTAAAGCCAGGCGAGAAGATATACTCCGATTCCGGGAAACTGCTCGGCAAGAGCGCGAGCGTCGTGATGACCCCCAGGCTGGTCGGTGGCATAATCGGCGCTGTTGAGAGGAAGATAACAGGAGCGACAGGAATGCTCACCGAGTTCAGGTCCTCAAATTCTAACGGAGAGATATCGCTATCCGGCGTGATGCCAGGAAAAATACTCGCCGTCCAGCTAAAACCAGGAGAATCATTCATCTCGGAGCAATACGCCTTCCTTGCGGCAGAGGACACTGTGCAGTTCTCGGTCCAGACGATGAATTTTGGAGCGGCATTTTTTGGAGGGGAGGGAATAATACTTCAGAAGCTGACAGGGCCCGGCACTGTTTTCATACACATAGTCGGGGACATAGTACAGGTGGATGTTGATGAGAAGAATCCCGTAGAGATAGACCCCGGGCACATTGCAGGGTACTTCTCAACCCTTCAGTTCAAGGTGAGGTTTGTCGACAATGTGAAGACAGCCATGTTCGGCGGAGTAGGGCTCTTCCTTGCAAGCTTCAGCGGGAAGGGCAAGCTCTACCTGCACAGCCTCTCAAGGTACAAGCTCGCATCGGAGCTCTTCGAGCAGGGTATGAAGTACAGGGGAGAGGCTAAGAAATACCAGCAGTAGTCATGTCTGCCCGAGCTCCAATGTCGCATTGTAGAGCTTGAGCTCCTTTCGCATCGCCTTGTAGTTTGGGCACATCGATTCAACAACCCCCCAGAAATCCCTGGAGTGGTTCATCTCTTTTAGGTGCGCAAGCTCGTGGCACACCACGTATTCGAGGACTGGAAAGGGCAGCATGGATATGTACGCGTTGAACGTGATGTCCCTCTTAGAGGTGCACAGGCCCCATTTCCTCATCCTCCTGACCTTTACGCTCCTTGGCGCCATGCCTTCCCTGGCGAGCCTCTGGAAGACCATGGGGGAAACGATCTGCTCGCTCTGTCTCCTGATGAATCGCTCCACTGCGCGCATTCCGGATGCCCTGTCGCTTGACTTAACAACAAGTTTCCCTTCAGCAAAATGGGCGCCGGCCCTTCCAAACCCCTCAACAAATTCGAGCGGAACGTAAGTGCCGTTGCAGAGTATCCTCCCCATGCTTACAAGGTCCTTCGAGTTGCGCAGCTCTTCAGCATGCTTCACAATCCATGGCATGTGCCGCTCTAGGATCCTGTCAACATTTGCAAGCGAGTACCTGGGGATAGACACGATAAGGGTGGAATGATTCTCGAAACGAAGCGAGATGCTCTTTCTCCTCTCCCTGACAACAGAGCAGTCTATCTCCCCGAAACTGGTCGCAATCTTCACGTGACTCTCTTGGTTAATCTATCTTAAATATATGATGGGGTCACTGCCTCTCGATCATCTTCTTTTTGAGTTCAGCGATCTTATCCAAAAGCTCAAGCTCGTTGTTTATGAGCAGGTGCTTAAACTTGCTCCTGAGCATCATCTCGCTCTGGTCATCGACCATTGTGTAGAGCAGCATGTGCTCCTTGATGTTCCTTCCGCAAACACCGTCGTCTATCGATATGGCGACGCTCTCTCCCGCCTTGGCCTCTGGGAGAGCCACAGCGTTCTCCTGTATTCCGACCACCCTCCCTACTTTCTTTCCCTCATCGTCTACCATTAGATACGATGGCTTCACCCTTCCCGCCACTACGTCCACCCCAAAAACGGCCGGGTGTGACACCCTAAAGAACGTGTTCGGAAGCACCTTTATCACCCCTGGGAACGTGAGCGCGCGCTCAGCCTGCTCCTTCTCCATCTTCTTTGCCTGGTCGAGCCACTCCTTGTAATCGTCAAGTATCTTGTATATCACGTTCTCGTTAATCACCTTTATCCCTGCCGCAACGCTCTCCGCCTCTGCATCGTATGCTATGTTGACGTTGAATGAGAGCACCACGGAGTTGTACGGGTCGTTTGCCTTCATCGCAAACGCGTCAAGGATGTCCCTCTTTGTCACGTCCCCGAGTCCTTTCTTGCTCACATGGACGTTCATGTTCTGCAGCAGCCTTGATATCGCCTCCAGGCTGCCTATCGAGTCCACCTTGAGTATCACCCCTATCTTCTCGGTCGCAAAGGCCTCCTGTATCTCGGTCTTTATCTCCTCGGTGTATGTGGCGGACCTGGTCGACATCACAAGCGATCCTGGCAGCGCATCCTCGAGCCCGCTTCCAGCTATCTTCACCCCTGATGCGGCGGCGACATAGTCAAGGTAGCTGTATTTCGTCGATGAATCGCGCATATCCTGCCCGGATTTCGGCTTGAGAAGCGCCTTGACCTTCGCGGTTCCTATCCCGCTCGGCGTAGCGAATGCGACCGTGTCATTTACATTGAGGGTCCCCGAGTAGAGTATGACGTCTATGGTCGTGCCCAATCCCTTCTCCTCCTTCTTCTCAAGTATGCTTCCCTTCCCTGGCTCGGTGGTGTTTATATCAAGCCTTGGCCCAAGGAATTTCTGTGCAAGCCCTGTAGCGTAGACAAGAAGCTCCGCGACTCCCTCACCGGTCTTTGCGCTCACAGGGAATATCGCAAGCTCCCTTTGGAAGTCAGTGATCCTGTCAAACCTCTCGCTGTTGAACCCGATCTCGCTGAGCTTTCCCACAAGCTCGTACATCTTCGCCTCAACATCGTTCACCACGTTCGGATTCTGCTGCGCAATCGACTCTGAAAACGAGCTTGTGTTCTTGGGGAGCCACCCAGTTATCAGGTCTATCTTGTTCGCGGCGACTATGAAAGGTGTCTTGTACTCCTTGAGTATGTCTATCGCCTCGTACGTCTGCGGCTCAAAGCTCTTGCTCACGTCAACGACCAGTATCGCAAGGTCAGCAACGCTACCTCCCCTCTTCCTCAGGTTCGTGAATGCCTCGTGCCCTGGGGTGTCTATGAAGAGCAGGCCAGGTATCACCATCTTTGCCCCAAACCTGTGCATCAGCGGACCAGCAATCTTCTCTATTATGTCGAGCGGCACCTCGCTTGCGCCTATGTGCTGCGTTATCCCTCCGGCCTCCTTGTTTGCAAGGGCGGTGTTCCTAATGCGGTCGAGCAAGGTGGTCTTGCCATGGTCTACGTGCCCTAGCACGCTTATTATCGGCTGCCTTATCATGGGAATCACGAAAACGAGAAAGCTATAAATAATTAATAATGGCTATCAAAGGTATAAAATTCTTGGTATTTCCATGGAAAGAACACTAGTATTGATAAAACCTGACGGAGTTGAGAGGGCGCTGATAGGCAAGATAATAAGCAAGTTCGAGGACACAGGCCTGAAGGTCGTTGCGATAAAGATTGTCAAGCCCGGCAAGGATGTGGTATCACAGCACTACATTGAGGACAAGGCGTGGATGGAGGGCGTGGGCAACAAGACGATAAAGTCGCAGGAGGCCCAGGGGATAAAGGTGAAGGAGACCGCGCTGCAGATAGGGCAGAGGGTGAGGGCTGCACTGATGGACTACCTTACGGGCCAGCCTGTTGTCGCGATGGTTATAGAGGGCAATGAGGCGATAGCGATGGTCGCAAAGATAACAGGAGCAACATCGCCAGTCAGGGCGGACCCGAGCACAATAAGGGGCGCCTATTCTAGCGATTCGTACGACCTCGCAGACTCAAAAAAGAGGGCGGTCAAGAATATAATACACGCATCAGACGCAAAGGCGACTGCGGAGCGCGAGATCAAGGTCTGGTTCACCACAAAGGAGATAATAGACTACAAG
>JAGWGY010000026.1 GCA_028867115.1 Microcaldota archaeon | reverse complement strand
CAATGCGGTGCTGAGGGGCGACAACGCAGTCGCAACCTCTGACTACGCAACAGCGGCGCAGTACGTGCTCACAAAGCCTGACGGCTACACTCCACAGACCCTCGCCAACTACATGAACGGCATACAGGCGCAGTACGTCCTGTTCGACGACCAACTGATGCCTAAGTGGGGCGCGCTAGACTTCCTAGCATGCGTGAATGCAAACGAGACAAGCCTCTCCTACGCAGAGCAGCAGGGCCAGCAGCACGGGGCGCCTTACCTGCTCGGAGGCTCGCAGTGCGAACAGGCCCACTCTCCTGCATATGCGCTGATCCCCACATCGACCCAGAACATAAACGACTACTGCCAGTTCAAGAACACTTCTGCGCAGGCGCTCAAGGTCCTGGTAATCACTGGAACATCGGAGCTCAACACAACCTTCTGCGCCCCAATCAGCCTCTACACCGGCACTCCGAACGCGGTGCACCTGCTGACGATAAATGACACCCAGACAAACATAGTGGTCATACCCACAACATCGTTCTTCTACGGCACAACGCTTGTGAACAACGAGCAGTACGGCGAGTTCATGCTCGTCTATCTGCCCAACGGCCCTAACGAGACGATCACCAATGCGCCTACGGCGTTCTACAACTCGAGCTACTACAAGGGGTTCTTCTTCGGCAAGCTGCCAGGATACACCCTGGTTTACCCAACAAACTTCACCGGGGTCAACTATGTGACCGCAGGGGCAAACCCTGTGATGATACTCAAGCTTAACAACTACACAGGTGGCACGCCTCCAGTTACTCCAAAGGCTAGCTATGTCCACAACAACTACACAATGCCTGGTTGATTGATTGAAGCTGTTGATAACGCAGCCGTACCTTAACCTCAAGGGAGGCGCGGAACGCGTTCTCCTAAAGATAGCGCAGCACTATGACGCAAAGATACTCACAGTGGAATACGACAAGGAGAAAGCATTCCCTGAGTTCAAGGACCTCGACGTGCACGTAGTCAAGAGGGACGTACCCTTCTCATCGATGCTGCCTTACAGGGCAGCCCAGGGAATGCTCGCAGGCTACACCTTCTACAACATGAAGATACGCGAGGACTACGACGTGCTCAACTCCCACACCTCCCCAAGCGAGTGGATACGCCACAAGAACGAGAGGGTGCTCTGGTACTGCCACACACCGATAAGGGAGGTGTACGACCTATACGAGCTGAGAATGAAGAACCGCAGCTACAAGCAGAAGGCGCTCTACTTCGCATTCACGAGCGCATACAAGATGCTCTCAAAGGACGTGATAAGGGACATAGAGGAGATAGCGACAAACAGCGAGAACACAAATTCGAGGATCAGGAAGTACTTCGGCAGGAGCGCGCAGATAATCAACCCGGGCGTCGACATCAAGGAGTTCAGGAACGACGGAGACGAGAAGTACTTCTTCTACCCATCAAGGTTCTACATCAACAAGCGCCAGGATTACGTGATAGACGCGTTCATGAGGTTCCAGAAGCGCACGGGGCTCACAAACTACAAGCTCATACTTGCAGGATCGCTATCAAACGATAAGGAGCACATCGAGTACTTCGAGCGCCTCAAGAAGATGAGCGCAAAGAACGTGATATTCAAGCTCAGCCCAACTGACAAGGAGATAAGGGACTGGTATGCCGGTGCAACCGCAGTCCTTTTCGCAGCCGTTAACGAGGACTACGGGATAGTCCCAATAGAGGCGATGGCAAGCGGGAAGGTGCTCATCTCTGTCAACGAGGGCGGGCCGCGCGAGACAATGGTGGACGGGAAGACCGGCTTTTTGGTGAATTCGAGCGAGGAGATGGCAGAGAAGATGAAGTTCGTTGTCGAGCACGGGGCAATAGCAGAGAAGATGGGCAAGGAGGCATCAAGGCACGCAAAGAACTACACATGGGATGCGTTCTTCAAAAAGTTCGACATCCTTGCAAGAAAAGTCAGCAAGATGTGATGCCGTGCACGCACAAAAGTTCAAGGCCGCAGCTCTTGGCGGCACATTTGATATCTTGCACATAGGCCACGAGAGGCTCCTTCGCAAGGCGTTTGAGATATCCGATGAGGTCGTCATAGGGCTCAGCAGCGATGAATTTGCTAAGAGGAGGGGCAAGAGCCCAGTCCACAGCTACGAGGACAGGAGGGCAAGCCTGGAAGCATACCTCAAAGATGCTTTCCCGGGAAGAAAATTTACAATTGCAAAGCTCGAAAACAACTTCGGGCCAACAATCACCGACCAAAAAATCGAGGCGCTAGTTGCAAGCGAGGAAACCTCGCCGAGGATAGACGAGATGAACGAGATACGCGCAGAGCACAACGCAAAGCCCGTAAAACTCGTCACGGTGCCGCTGGCAAGGGATGGCGATGGAAAAATCATCTCCACTACCAGGATTAGAAACAAAGAGATAGACAGGGAAGGAAACCCAGTCTGACCAATTCGCCAATTATTGGCTGATGACGTACTTTGAGATTATCTTGGTGGCGTAATCGAGCACCTTGACGATGTTCGACTCTGTGTTCAGGCCTGTGCAGATCAGCTTGCCGTTCTTGAATAGAATAATGGTGGCAGAGGACTCCTTTATCCTGAATATGGCCCCAGGGAACTGCTCTGGCTCGTAGTCGACCTCCTTGACGTTCTTCGAGAGCGCGTATAGGTCTATTGTGGCGTGGAGGTCTGCGCTGACCACTATGTTCTGTATGTTTATCTTCGGCTTTAGGTTGAGAACCCTTGGCTTCGTCTCTGCCGCGCTTTCCTGCTTTGCCATCAAATCCTATACGATATGGGCAGAAAGGCTTTAAATACCATCCCAAAGGTGCCAATAGGGCTTTCACGACTGTAAAATGGGCACAAATCTAAAGATTTAAGTATATTCTCATGCATAATCAATATGTAAGGACAGATCCTCTTCGAGAGCAATTTCGAAGTTTCTATTTGTAAAATTGGTGAGATGATGGCAGAGAATCAACCTGGACAGCAATATGTTATTTTGCCTGAGGGGGCGTCAAGGCTCCTCGGGAGGGACGCGCAGCGAACAAACATCGCGGTCGCGTACGCGGTTGCGGGAATAGTGAAGACCACTCTTGGGCCAAAGGGAATGGACAAGATGCTGGTGAGCGAGCTCGGGGACATAGTGATAACAAACGACGGCGCCACGATACTCGAGGAGATGAATGTCGAGCACCCTGTCGCAAGGATCATGGTCGAGATCGCAAAGACTCAGGACAAGGAGGTCGGAGACGGAACAACGACCGCAGTGATAATGGCTGGAGAGCTGCTCAAGGCAGCGGGATACCTAATCGAGCAGGGAATCCACCCTACGACGATAGTCAAGGGCTACAAGATGGCGGCAGAGAAGGCCCGAGACATACTCGAGGAGAACTCATCCACCCTTGGGATAGAGGACACAGACAAGCTCGAGAGGATTGCGCTGATCGCTATGGCATCGAAGAACATAGGCAGCGAGAACACGAAAAAGCACCTCGCAAAGCTCGCGATAATGGCGATAAAGCAGGTCTCTGAGAAGAGCCCAAATGGTGTTAAGATAGACCACGACTTCATAAAGCTCGAGAAGAAGGAGGGCGGAAGCATAGAGGACACCCAGTTCATAAACGGCGTCTTGATAGACAAGGAGATCTCCCACCCCGGCATGGCAAAGGTGACGAAGAACGCGAAGATCGCAATCCTTGACGTGGCCCTTGAGATAGAGAAGACGGAGACTGACGCGAGAATAGAGATAACATCCCCTGACCAGATGCAGGCGTTCCTCGCACAGGAGGAGAAGATGCTAAAGAACATGGTCGACAAGGTCGCAAAGTCCGGCGCGAACGTAGTCTTCGTGCAGAAGGGCATAGACGACGTCGCCCAGCACTACCTTGCAAAGGCCGGCATAGTGGCGGTTAGGCGCGTAAAGAAGAGCGACATGGAGAAGCTCTCGAAGGCTACAGGCGCAAGGCTTGTAACGAGCCTCGAGGACCTAACAAAGGACGACCTTGGCTTTGCAGGCCAGGTCGAGGAGAAGAAGGTCGCAGGCGAGCAGATGGTGTTCGTCGAGAAGTGCAAGGACCCGAAGAGCGTCACAATATTCGCAAGGGGTTCAACACCCCAGGTTGTCAATGAGGTCGATAGGTCCCTAAACGACGTGATCGGCGCGCTCACAAGCGCAGTCGAGGTCGGAAGGTACGTAATAGGCGGCGGAAGCATAGAGGTAGACATCGCAAACGGTTTGCGCAACTACTCAAGCGACGTGGGCGGCAAGGAGCAGCTCGCCATACAGGCATTTGCCGACGCAATAGAGGTCGTCCCTAAGACGCTCTCGGAGAGCGCGGGCATGGACTCTATCGACACGCTGGTTCAGCTTCGCAACAAGCACAAGGGCAAGGCGGGAAGGATATTCGGCGTGGACATCTACCACAACCAGATCGCGGACATGGAGAAGCTCGGCGTGATCGAGCCTCTCAAGGTGAAGAGCCAGGCGATCGCAAGCGCAAGCGAGGCTGCGGAGATAATACTCAGGATAGACGACATGATAAGCTCGAAGGGCAAGGGCCCTGCTGGCGGCATGGGTGGCATGGGCGGCATGCCTCCTGGTGGAATGCCTGAGTAAAGCGACTGGTTTGGATGGGCCGGACAATAGTCTTTGTGGGAACGCCCGGTGCAGGAAAGACCTCTATTCTAAACGAGGTCGACCACGACCACAGGCTGGTGAACATAGGAACGGAGATGTTCAACATTGCATCCAAGGACCACAATGTTACTAACAGAGACCAGCTGCGAAAGCTCGATGCAAAACTGCAGGCGCAGATAAGAAGCAAGGTGTTCGAGGAGATCAGGAAAGCAAAAGAGGACATCATACTAGACACGCACGCCACGATAAGGAACGGGCCACGGTTCGTCTTCGGATTCACGATGGACGAACTAAAGTCGATTGACGTGAGGACCCTAGTCTACGTGGACGCGAGCTCCAAGGACATCCTAAAGAGGCGCGAGCACGACCTGTCAAGGCACAGAGACGTCGAGGACGCAACAGACATTGAGGAGCAGAGGGAGGTCAACATATCGCTCATAACAGCGTATGCGGCGGTCCTTGGCATACCTTTATACATCATAAAAAACAATAGTAATCAGTTGAAGAAGGCGATAGAGCAGGCAAACTCGATCGTCAAGGAAACGTTCCAGTGATATCATGCTATCTGACATCTACATAGTAATGCTCATACTCGGCGGCATAGGCTACTCCCTTCTCACAGTGGGGGTGCAGTACGCGCTCACAAACATGAAGAGGGTGTACGAGCTGCAGGGCATAATGCAGATAAAGACCAAGGAGCTAAACGAGCTTGCGAAGAAGGACCCCCGCCACCCAAGCGTAAAGGCAAAGCAGGACGAGGTCATGCAGCTCGCATCAGAGAGCATGAAGAACCAGACCAAGCCGATGCTGGTACTCTTCCCTGTCTCCCTTGCGGTGTTCTACGTCATACTCCCGTGGGCCGTCCCGGGGATACACGCCCCGCCATTAGTCCCGGTGCTCAACCTGAGCTACTACCAGGGGCTTTTCATAGTTACGAGCATAATATTCAACATAGTGATAACCAGGGTAATGCAGAGGAGGCTGGTCAAGAAAGAGGAGCCGCAGCTCGAGGCGGAGGCGGCAAAGCTTCCATGACCAACCTTTTTATATTCGAAGAGACATATTTGTAATTCAAAGTCGGTGTTTTAATTGCCAAGACCAATGTATAGATCCAGAAGCTACAGGAGGCTCGCAAGGGTTACTCCATCCAAGAGGAACGTAGTCCACTACGAGAGGAGGAGGGGCTCGATGCCCCACTGCGCGATATGCGCAATGGAGCTCAACGGCATCTCAATCTCAAAGTCCGCGAAGGGCAAGAGCTCGAAGAGCAACGCGCGCAAGTTCGGCGGTGTTCTCTGCTCAGGCTGCACTGCGGAGGTGATAAAGCTCGCCTCAAGGATAGAGAACGGCGAGATGAAGCTCAACTCCATCGGCATAAAGCAGAAGCAGTTCGTCCTGCAGATGATCGCCCACTGAAGAGATCGGCATGGAGTCGATAATACTATGCGGCATGCCCGCATCAGGCAAGACCACGGCAGCGCAGATAATAGCAAAAAGGCTGCGCATAAAGGCTATGGGGGGCACGGACATCCTCAAGCAGATGGCGAAAGAGCGCGGCTACAAGATGACGGGGGATGACTGGTGGGACACAGAGGAGGGTGTCAAGTTCCTAAAGGAGAGGGAGACCAACCCTAATTTTGACAGGGAGACCGACAGGCGGCTCCTCAAACTTATTGCAAAGGGCAACGTTGTGGTCACAAGCTACACTGCGCCATGGCTCTCTAAGAAGGGATTCAAGTGCTGGCTAAACGCATCTGCGCAGAAGCGCGCGCAGAGGATGGCAAAGCGCGACGGGATACCGATCAGCAAGAGCATCAGGTCCACCAGGATAAGGGACCGCGAGAACAGAAAGCTCTACAAAAAACTGTACAAGATAGACTTCGGGCACGACATGAAGCCATTCGATCTTGTGATCGGTACCGACAATCTGACATCGGCCAGGGTGGCAACACTGATAATAAAGGGGCTCAAATCTAAGGGTATTAAATAGGCTAAGCCCCAATTTATATTCGTAAATCGAAGTGGTTAGATGGCACTAATTGAAGTAGGAAGGGTGTGCATAAAGAAGTACGGAAGGGACGCGGGCAGCAAGGCTGTAGTGACGAAGGTCATTGGAAACGGGATGGTCGAGATAGTCACAAGCGTGAGGCCGAAGGAGAGGAAGAGCAATGTAAAGCACCTCGAGTTCCTGGGCGAGAAGGTCGACCCAAAGGACGAATCGCAGCTCTACAGGGCGCTTGAGATCGAAAAGCCAAAGCCTAAGGCGGAAGCGAAGCAGGCAAAGCCAAAGAAGTAGTCTCCAATAGTTTTCTTTAGGGGAGGCAATGATCAGCATAGGCACGATTGCAGCTGTACTTGCCGTCCTTTCATGGGCAATCTCCCTTGTCATAGAGAAGCGCATAGTTACCATACTTGGGAAGACAAAAGGCGCGGCGCTCGTGATAGGCCTGGGCGTGCTGCCCATGCTTATCCTCTCTGCACTCTCATTTTCTTTGCTTGACCCTGCGGAGATAGCGCTCGCCGCAATCTCCGGGATATTCCTCTCAATCGGATTCGTGCTGTATTACAAGTCGCTTGAGACCGAGCAGATATCGAATACCTCGGGCACGGGGCTCCTGCAGCCTGCTCTGCTTATCATATTCAGCGTTTTCGTGCTCTCCGAGCCGCTCACGCTGCCGCAGATAATCGGCGGCATCGTAATATTCCTCGGGATAATACTGATCCTTACCACGGAGAGGATGGAGCTCAACAGGAACCTGATACCTGCCATAATGGCGCAGGTTTCCTGGGCGCTTTATTGGATATTCGCCACCTATGCGATACTTGGTTCGCACAAGGTCGCGATCCCGCTGCTTATCTCAAGGGTGGTCGCATTCATCTCCGGCGCAGCGCTGTTTCCGCTGCTGCTAAAGAAGGACAAGATATCAAGGCGCTCTGGCGTGGCCTACATTGCAATACTGCTTGTGATAGCGGGCATTCTAGATGGCGCAGGGAACATATTGTTTGGGAAGGTAGTAAGCCTTAACGAGTTGCAGGTCGGCAGCATCTTCAGCGCAATGGTCCCTATCGTGATAACCGGGCTCGGGTATGTTGTCTATAAGGAGAGGCTCACAAGGCTGCAGGCTATCGGCATGCTTGCAGCGGTGATAGGGGCGCTCATAATCGCAATCTTCTGATCAGGTAGGGGTATAAGTCGATTCCCAATTGCTGGTATACCCTATGCTGTTTGCGGTGCCGTTGAGGTTGTCCCCGCTGTAGTCCTGCACGTTCTGGTTGAGCGGCCACCATCCAACCAGGTTCTGAAGCTG
>JAGWGY010000025.1 GCA_028867115.1 Microcaldota archaeon | reverse complement strand
ACATAAACCAGATCGTGATGCAGATCGCAAAGAATAGGGGATATGTTGTTGGGATAGACCTGCTCGAGCCCATGCTCGCAGGGCTTTCGGTGTGAGTATGGATTTTCGCAAGGCGTACGCGATAGCGATAAAGGACCTGGACGAGGTATTCAGCAGCGTCGGCATATACGGGCCGATGCTGGGCGTGCCGATGTTCTTCTCGGTCCTCCTGCCGGTACTCACGTTCTATGTCACGCAGTACTCGGCGCAGGGAATAGTGAGCAAGCTCGTCTCGCTCCCTGGGGGATCTGGCGCGCTTGGAAGCGGTCCTGGGCTCTTTTTCATGGCGTTCTTCTCAGTCAGCGTACTCGGCCCGATATTCCTCACCATGCCCATACTGACCGCATCTGTCATAGCCTCTGACAGCTTTGCCGGGGAGAAGGAGAGGAAGACGGCCGAGGCCTTGCTTGCAACCCCGATAAAGACCTCCGAGCTGCTGCTCGGCAAGATACTCGCATCGTTCATACCCACAGTTCTCCTGACGGTTGCAGTATTTGCAATCTATGGGGCGGCTACCAACATCCTCGCATTCAGGAGCTTTGGCCAGTACATCCTGCCTACAGGCCCCTGGATCATGATGCTGCTCACCTCCCCGTTCCTTGCAATAGCCGCGATAAGCTTCGTTGTGCTGATATCCTCCCACGTGAAGAGCATAAAGGAGGCGCAGCAGATCAGCACCCTGTTGGTGCTCCCGATACTCATTATGCCGTTTGCGGCAATACTCAACATAGTCGAGCTCAGCGTGTCGTTCTTCGTCTGGTTCATCAGCTTCCTCTTCTTGCTCGACGTGGTCGCGCTCTACATAGGGATAAAGAGCTTCAGGAAGGAGAACATACTCTGATTTATTTGTTTGTTTTGGAATAGGGACATGGCAAAGCGCGCTAAGAGGAGGATAAGCCCTGCCATGGTTGGCGCAGGGATCGTGGTCATACTGCTTCTGATCGCTTTTGCAGTTATCAGGTCGCCAGTCATGCCGATTGTGCCGATAAACTCGAGCTATTCGCAGCAGGTGCTTCCAAGCCAGGCGATACAGAACATCAGCAAGTTCGACAGCGCAATAAACCTGAGCAGCTTCTACTGCGGAAGCGCATCTGAGTGCGTTGTTGTCCACACCTCTGCATGCTTCAACAACCTTGCATCGCAGCAGGCGTGCATCTCAAACTCCTCTTACGCATCATACATGCCAAAATATGCTGACTATGTCGCAACTGCAGGCATAATCTGCCCGCAATACCTGGTTAGCGCAACTGCAAGCTGCGCCTGCATACACAACGCATGCACGCTGCAGTATAGCCAGGTGCCTAGCTCAACGAAACCGGCGGGCTCTCCCCCTCCTTCTTACCCTTGAAGATGATGCTCTTCACCTTCATCGCCCTCTTGACCTCCTCTGCGGCAGGCTCTATCACCTTATCTTCCTCGGACAGGACCGCCTCGTCTACCTCCTGATTTAGCGCAATCCCCTTCTCATGCTTCCCCTTCCTGATCTGCACTGTTGCCTCAGCCGCTTTTTCCCCGATCTGCGATCTCTCCTTGTTTATTGCAATGGCCTCAGGCCAGCTGCTTGCATGGATCGAGTATCCGTTATTTCCGTCCAGCAGAGCAGTCCCTTTGCGGGTTGCGTACAGAGTCTGGTATATCTCCTCTGTCACGAAGGGTATGAACGGCGCAAGCAGCTTGAGAGTCCCGAGGAAGACCCTGTTCATCGTATACATCGCAGCCTTGTCCCCTGAGTATATCCTGTCCTTAATGAACTCCAGGTAGTCGTTTGCAAACGTCCAGAAGAACGCCTCCACGTGCGTCCTTGCGTTGAAGTAGTTGTAGCTCTCAAAGTATGATGTGGACTTTTCTGTGACCTCCCCTAGTTTGCCCATTATCCATGCGTCAAAGTAGCTTGGGCTCTCTGTCCTCTCGAACTCGGAGCACTTCATCTCTATGAACCTCGCAACGTTCCAGAGCTTGTTTATCAGCCTGCTCCCTGTCACCACGTCCTTCTCCTGGAATGAGTTGTCCTCCCCTAGGATCGACGAGCTCGCCCAGAACCGCAGCGCATCAGCCCCGTACTTCTCGATGTAGGGCTCCGGCTTTACCACGTTGCCCTCGGACTTGTGCATCGGCTTTCCGCGCGAGTCAAGTCCGTGGCCGGAGATCATTATGTTCTCCCATGGGATCTTGCCCCTGTGGAAATAAGATTTGACAATGGTGTTGAACGCCCAAAACGAGATGATCTCGTGAGCCTGCACCCTCAGGCTCATCGGCAGTATCTTATCGACATACCTCTCATCAAGGCCCCACCTTGCGTTTATCAGCGGCGTGAGCGATGATGTTGCCCACGTGTCCATCACGTCAGTTTCCGGCTCGAAATCCGAAGAACCGCAGCTGCACTTGCCCTTCGGCGCATCTACAAACGGGTTGACCGGAAGGTCCTTTTCGTCCGCAAAGTTCGGCTCCCCGCACTTCTTGCAGTACCAGATCGGGAAGTAGACCCCGAAGAACCTCTGCCTTGAGATGCTCCAGTCCCACTGGAGGCCCTTAACCCAGTTCTCGTACCTCACGATCATGAAGTCAGGATACCATCTGACCTGCCTCCCGAGCTCCAGGAACTTCTCCTTGAGGTCAAGGTACCTTATGTACCACTGCTTTTTCACTATGAACTCGATCTCCACCCCGCACCTCTCGTGGACATTGACGTTGTGCTCTATGTCCTCCTCCTTTACGACAAAGCCTTTCTGCTTTAGGTCTGCGATTATCTTCTCCCTCGCCTCCTTTATTCTGATCCCGCCGTAATACGGGTGGTTCATCCTCCCGTTCTCGTCTATTATCATCTTCAGCTCAAGGTTGTACGCCTTGTACCATTCTATGTCGGTCTGGTCGCCGAATGTGCAGCACATCACGACCCCTGTGCCGAACTCCGGGTCGACCCTCTTGTCCCCTATCACCTTCACCTTGTTTCCGAAGATAGGCACTGTTATCTCCTTGCCGATTAGCCCCCTGTGCTTCTCATCTTCGGGGTTCACGAATATGCCTACGCATGCGGGGAGCAGCTCAGGCCTTGTTGTCGCTATGGTCACCCCGTCAGAGAAATTGAGATAGATTATCTTGCTCTTGAGCATCTTGTCCTTGAGCTCCATCTGCGAGACGGTTGTGCGGTCCTTGGGGCAGAATAGCGCAGGCGCCTCCTTTCGGTATGCCCTGCCCATCTTGTTTAGCTCAAGAAACGATTTCTGCGATATCCTCTGCACGTCAGGGCTGATCGTCTGGTAGGTGAGAGACCAGTCAACCGAGAGGCCCATCGCCTGCCAGAGCTCGATGTAAGACTTGTTGTACTGCTCTATCTCCCTGCGCACGAGCTCCACGAACTTCTCCCTTCCGAGCTTTTCTGCAGTGGTGTCAAACTTCTTCTCTATGAGAAGCTCGGTTGGCAGGCCGTTGTTGTCAAGCCCGAACGGGTAGAACACGTTGTAGCCGCGCATCCTCTTGTAGCGCGCTATGAACTCCGCCTGGGAGTACGAGAAGATATGCCCGAGGTGTATGTCCCCTGAGACTGTCGGGGGAGGAGTATCGATCGAGAATACCTTCCTTGGGCTGCTTGGATCGAACTTGAATGTGCCCTTCTCCTCCCAAAACGAGCGTATCCTCTGCTCTACAGCTTTTGGGTCGTACCTGCTATCCATAGTATGCACTCAAGCCTCATCTGAAGGAATATATAAATATTGAGGCGCAGATATTAAAGTTGCTCCTTTTGGCTTGATGCGAGTATAGTCTAGCCTGGTAGGACGCTGCCTTGCCAAGGCAGCAACCCGGGTTCAAATCCCGGTGCTCGCACTCCTTTTTCCACCTAGTACAAAGAGCGGAAAAAACTATTTATATCACCCGAAAGGATATCTGAGCATGGGAAGGCAGATTCAACGAATAAATCCTGCAGAGGTAGAGCGGCTGTTTTGGAAGCTCTCAAAGGATGACAATCATACAGTCAATGGGATTTATGAGCACCTGCTCAGGCGCGGCAAGGTGGGCAGCGACGAGGTTAGGGACAAGATTTCGATAGTGAAGGCGCTGAAGAGGAGGGAGCTGGAGCCTTTCCAGGGAGAGGACCAGCCCGTGGACGGCGTGACGACGCAGATAATACTCAGGCTTGAAAAGGAGCTCGGGATCGGCTCGAATGCTATCGGCAAGTTCATGAGCATCCCCCCTTATGCCGCAGGAAAGGTACTGGATAAGCGCAACAACGAGAAGTCAAGGATGAAGTATGAGCAGCTAGTTGAGGCAAGGGAGAGGGAAGCTGCAGGCAAGTGAGGCTTTAGTGACGAAGTTGGCTACGTCGTTTTTAAACCTTATTGTTCTAAGTAATCTCCATGGCGACAACTGAAGATGCACTCATCTCAGATTTGGCAAGGGATTCTGAAAAGGCGACATACCCCCACAAGGTTGCGATAACAGGGATGGCGTTTGCTCTGGGGAGCAAGAAAATAAACATAGAGGACAAAGTCCAGACGATAAGGAAAACAGATTCCAAGGGGCGCATGCTAAACGAAAAGGTCGACCCTGTTGACGAACTGGATAAGGCATTCATAGGTCTTGGAGTCGAGAGCTCCTCTGTTGCAGGCGTAGGGGAGGACATAATAACAGGGGGCGCAAGGGCGATATTGAACCTGTGCTTTTTGTACAACCTCAACCTGAGCGATGTTAAGACCTTTGTGTTTGCAACCGAATCCCCTGAGGACATATCAAGGAACCACGCTGTCGAGATCGTGAGGATTGTAAACAAGATAAGCGCAGAGCTTCTCAAGCGCGGAATAGACATAGGCGAATTAGACACCAAGAACTCCACAAACTCCCAGTCTGCATGCGTGGCAGGAGTGGCCAGCTTATCGGACATGGCATTCAGGGGGGTTGTCGGTAAGGCGCTTATCGTCACTTCAGACGACGCAAAGTACCAGCTCGGCTCAGGACCTGATGAGACTGGGGGATATGGTGCGACCGCCGTTCTTGTTGAGGATGCAAAGGCCGCAAAAGGAGGGATAAGGGTGTCCTCTGACATCCTTGGCCACTACACAAGGAGCGTCCCTGACTTTCTAAAGCCTATACTCGATGTGCTCAACGAAAGCCGCGGGATAGCGATAGTAAACAAGTATCCTATAGTTTTTGGCGAGTATTCAGAGTACGTCTACATACTGGACACTTACAGGGCGATGAAGAAGGCTTTTGAGCAGCAGGAGGGAAAGAGCATCGAGGACCTGACTGCGATAAAGGACAGTCATGTGCTGATCTCCCACACCCCATATCCGAAGATGCCGGCAAAGGCGCTATCATATCTTGTCAGGCATTTTGCGCACAACGACAAGTCCACAGAGCTCAAACTTGCGCTTGAGATGAAGGACGCCAAGGAGCCGTTCCTAGAAGGTTTTGAAGGACTTGAGAAGACCATAAAGTTCATAGTTGATGTAGAGGGATACTACGTTCATCTGAGCGGCATAATAGAGGCAAAGGAGAGGCTCGCGGGCACCCTCAAGGACGAGGTGATGCAGGAGGTCGAGAGGGAGCTGAGCTCAAAAGTGGGCCGAATGGCATCCATGCTCATGAAGGAGCTTGAGTCGATAAAGGAGAAGTACAATCTCAAAGGGAAGCTGCTGGCTACTGCAAACACTGCGATAATGGACCTCTCAAACATCCAGACTGGGAGCAGCACGGTAGAGGATGTGCGCAAGGCGTTCAATGGCATCCACAGCATCGTGAAGGAGCACATAAGGGAGGACAAGAAGTACACAAAGGCAATAAGGGGCACTAGCGCATTCAAGGACCTTGCAAAGAGCATGCACATAGAGGACACGATAGTATACAGCTCCAAGGTAGGGAACATCTACACCGGATCCTCATTTCTTGCGCTGATGAGCTATCTTGCGAACAGCGGCCCGTACAAGAAGATAGGGTTCAGCGGATTCGGATCCGGCAGCCAGAGCCATTACACGGAGATGGAGGCGTGCGATGCCGATTACATCGCCTCAAGGATAAGGAAGAACGCCGAGGTGGAGTTCGGCTCCCAGGAGAAGATAGACGCGAAACGATACGAGAGCATAAGGTGCGCAAGGAACCTAACCGATGAGGAGCTCGCACGCGAGAACTCCATCATACGCAGGCTCTCGGGATTTGAGGAGGTCGATTATAACAGGCTTGTTGCGCACGCAGAGAAGCTGCGCGACCCGCTCAAGATCAGCGCGCGCGGCGATGCAACGACAAGGCGTCTCGTAAAGACATAGCCAAAAACCCGAATGCGCCGGCATTATCGGTAGGTATTTATTTGAGCTGAGCCAAAACAATTTTGTGCGAGCGTAGTCTAGCCTGGTAGGACTTTGGCCTTCCAAGTCAACAACCCGGGTTCAAATCCCGGCACTCGCATCTTATCCTCCAAGCAGCTTCCTGAAGAATAGCGCAAGCCCGGAGAAGATGCCGCCGGGCTTCTTGTTTAGGAAGGACATGTAGTCCCCGCCGCGCTTCGCGGCGTAGAACCTTGCGAGCACCTTCACCTGCCTCGAGAACGGGGCGTTGTTGTCGTATATGTAGACAGGGATGTGGGCAGACTCGCTCTTCGGGACAGCCGGGTCCTCTGGGAATGCGGCAATCGACTTCCCGCCGTATGCGTCCTCGAGCTCGCCCATGGAGAGCTCGAAGCGCTTGCTCGTTATCCGATTTATTATCAGCTCGTGTTTCACGTGCTCCTTGTC
This sequence comes from Microcaldota archaeon, assembly GCA_028867115.1. Taxonomy (GTDB): domain Archaea; phylum Micrarchaeota; class Micrarchaeia; order Micrarchaeales; family CABMGC01; genus JAGWGI01. Next base: position 2,174 of record JAGWGY010000025.1, on the reverse strand, counting down.
GTATATCTCCCCGAACCTCATCGTGCTGGTTATGGACGCCATGGTCGGAATGGATACTATCACCGCCTCGTCGTAGAACTCGGCCATCTCGGGGAAGAAGTATCCCGGAGGGGTGTCGGTTATAACGAAGTCGTAGTCTGTCAGCTTCTGCACCCTCCTTGCAAACGAGATAATCTCCTTCTCCTTAGGGAAATCGCGCAGCCTCTGGGTCCCGGGGAGCACGTCTATTCCGGACGCATCGTGCCTCACAAGAGCCCTCTTTATGTCAACCTTGTTGTTCATAACGTCCCTAATCCCGAGGTTCGCATCCGATATCCCAAGGCAGAAACCGACGGAGGGCGAGACTGTGTCGTTGTCTATCAGGAGGACCTTGTAGTTGAGAAGCCCGAGCGCGACTGCGAGGTTCACTGCCACGGTAGTCTTCCCGACGCCCCCTTTCTGAGACGACACCATTATCATGTAGGACTTCTTCATGGCCGCGCCAAATCTGTATGAATCTAAGTGCTTATAAAGTATTACCCACCTAAAGAATATGCTGGCGGGGTAGCTCAGCCTGGTTAGAGCGCTAGACTCATATGCAAAGCACTATGAGTGATGAGCATTTATGCGATGACTGCTAAGAAATCTAGAGGTCGCGGGTCCAAATCCCGCCCTCGCCAAGCTGTGGTTTCTTGATAGGCACTAAGAAGATTGTGGACACATATCGCAGGCTCGCAAAGGCACTCGGGACGAGAAGAGTGGTCTTAATAGGAGGCTGCGCGGTGAAGCTGGCTGCAGGTCCTTCAAGAAAAGTAAATGACGTAGATGTTGCAGTGATTATGCCATACGGCGAATTTCTTGAGCATAGGAAGAGGCTGGAGTCAGCCAATTTTGAGCTAAAAGTAGGGAATGTTATCAGCCTTTATGACAGGACAAACATGATTGATGTGGACCTGGGCAAAAAGAAGGAGTTTGGCCCGATGGGAAAGTCGTTCGGGATGACAAATAGCGAGATAGGCTCTACCGCATTAGTCAAGCCGGTAAAGTTGGGGGGAGAAGTATTTGGCTGCGCAGTTATGGGGCCAGAGCAGATGCTGCGGATGAAAGTGTGGCTTCTTCTAAACAGAAAACACGATACCAGGAAACAGGCTGCGGATAGAAGGGACATCATCTCAATACTGAAGAAGTTCTACTGACTTTGTCCGACCGACAACACCAATATTTAATATCCTCCTATCCAACTACCACTGTGATATGATGGACGGCGTCGTGCATTTCCAGATACCTGCAAAGAATGTGGGAAGGGCCAGGAAGTTTTATGCAAAGGCATTCGGCTGGGGAACCGTGGAGCCGCCGGGAATGGGCGGATATGTGCTATTGCAAACCGCAAAGACAGACAGGAAGGGGATGCTCAAGGAGAAGGGAAAGATAAACGGGGGCCTCATGAAAAAGATGGGGAAGAACGACAAGCTCGAGATAGTGATAGCAGTCAAGAACATAGACGCCACAATCAGAAAGGCGAAGGCGATGGGCGCAAAGCTGATTTCCCCTAAAGGGGAGATACAAGGAGTCGGAACATACGCGCGCATAGCTGACACCGAAGGCAACTCAATAGGGATACTGCAGCCGGTAAAGATGTAGGTAAATTATCATGAAACCCGAATGGCTCACGATAAAGCCCGCATCAACAGAGAAATACAGGGAGGTCAAGGAGACAATAGCTTCCCTAAAGCTCCACACCGTATGCACTGAGGCCAGCTGCCCGAACATAAGCGAGTGCTGGAGCGGCGGGACGGCCACCTTTATGGTGCTCGGCGACCTGTGCACAAGGGGATGCAGGTTCTGCAACGTGATGAAGAGCGCAAACGGCGCAAATGTCGATCCCCTTGAGCCATACAAGCTCGGAGTTGCGATAAAGAAGTGGGGGCTCAGCTACGTTGTGATAACCTCGGTCTGCAGGGACGACCTGCCAGATCAGGGCGCAGGGCATTTTGCAAAATGCATCGAGGAGATAAAGAAGCAGAATCCCTCGACGCTAGTCGAGGTGCTGATTCCTGATTTCCAGGGGAATTCTGATTATCTGAGGACGGTTGTTGAGGCAAAGCCTGATGTTGTGGGCCACAACATAGAGACTATCGAGAGGCTGACGCCGAGTGTCAGGGACAGGAGGGCAAGGTACTCACAATCGCTAGACG
>JAGWGY010000024.1 GCA_028867115.1 Microcaldota archaeon | reverse complement strand
TTCAACGAATAGTATGCTTCCATCCCTGTTCAGGAACTTTGCCGCTTTTGAATAGAATTCCTTGTGGATCCTCCAGCCTGGGTCGTATACGCGCACGTCCTGGGTGTAGCGCTTCTCTGCGCCGTTGAAGTGCGGGGGGTTGCTCACGACTAGGTCCCATTTCTCGTTTTTGTTGACCTTTCTTAGGCCGTCTGAAAGGTATATGCGGACCCTGCCCTCAAGGTGGTTCTCCTTCACTGTCTTCCTGAGCATTTTTACTGCCGCAGGATTTATGTCCACGAGCGTGAGGCTGTCGCAGAGCCCGTGCGCAAGAAGTGAGAAGCCGATGAATCCGGGTCCTGCCCCAAATTCACAGCACCTATCCACCTTGCCGAACATCTTCCTCACGACAGGGATGTAGTCCTGCCCGAAGTCCATCCCTCCCCCCTCGAGCTCTGGAGTATAGAACACCCTGATATTTTTGTAATCGACAAACATTCAAGCACCATGTGCATTAAACGAGTATGGAGGCAAGGAGAATCGGACTCCTGCCTACAGAATGTCAATCTGTCATCCTACCACTAGACGATGCCTCCACAATCAAACATTTACAGTATAACCATCTGTTGCAACCACTGTGTTCTTGAATATCTTTCTTGCCTCTGTAAGCATTCCATTCGTGTCTCGGTACCTTGCGCTTATGTGCGTAAGCACAAGCGTGCTAATTTTTGCGCGCTTTGCGATTTGCGCTGCCTCTGTTGCTGTTGAATGCTTTCTCTCCTCTGCAAGCTTCTTCTCGCCTGCGGCGTATGATGCCTCGTGCACCAGCAGGCTTGCACCGAGTGCGGCCCTTGATGTCTGCGCTGTTGGCCTTGTGTCTGTTGCATAAACTATTCTCTTTCCTTTCTGCAGGGTCGAGACGCTGCCAAGAGCTACTTTGCGCTTTCCTATTTTTATCTGTTTTCTTTTGAGCAGCTCTGCAAACATGGTGCCCTTTATTCCAAGGGACTTGCATTTCTCCTTCATGAACCTCCTTTTGTCATCCTCTGCAAAGAGATATCCGTAGGTTGTTATCTGATGGTTGAGCCTGAACGCACTTATGCTGATTCCATCATTTTGGTAGACCTTTCCAGTTCCTATGCCTTTTATCTTGATCGGATACCTTATGATTGCCTTATCGAACCCAATAAGGTCATGTATTGCCCTCTCCTGTCCCCTTGGAACGTGGATTACGAGCTCCCTCTCCCTGTTGTTTAGCGCCATGGTCCTGATCAGGCCTGCTAGGCCGATCACGTGGTCGCCGTGTATGTGGGTTATGAATATCGACTCAACCCTTGAGATGTTGATTCCGAACGTGAGCATCTTCATCTGCGTGCCCTCGCCGCAGTCGAACAGGTAGACCCTTCCATCGTATGTGATCGCTACGCTGGGCATGCCTCTCTCCTTTGTGGGGGTCGATCCCGATGTTCCCAGCATTGTCACCTTTATCATTGGATCATATCTCTATTCTGATGCTCTTGTTCTTTAAATCAAGCGATTTGACGCTTATTCCGAACTTCTCCTGCACCTCCTCTGCAGTTACCCTTCTCTTCTGGTTTATGTACTCTATTATCTGGTTTATGCTCTGCATGTTTGCGAATATCTTGTGCCCTGCCTCCGCGTCCTCCTTTTCTGCCTTCATTTCCTCCTCTAGGAGTTCTTTCTGCCTCTGTATGTTCGAGTTTATCTCCTCTATCTCCTTCTGGTCCCTCTGCAGCGATGTTCGCGCACCTAGGTAGAACTCCTCAAGCATCTTGCTTACTGTAGGGAGGCTCTTCTTTTCCAGTATCTCGTACTTTGATATCGGCACTATCGAATAGTCGACGTACTTCCCGTCCTTTGAGTAGATTACCGGTGATGGGGTCTTTGCGGCTGAAAGGAAGTCTGTGAACGACCTGATAAGCGCAGGTTTTGAGATGAGCTGGCTTGACTTGCTCTTCGGGTCTATGTTGACCTTCGTGAGTATGTTCTCAAGGTAGATCGGCCCGATGTCCAGGTTTGATGAGAGATACTTGATTATCCTGTCCTCATCTGCGCTTGCCCCATCGAGCACCTCCGAGATCCTCTGTTCTGTTATGTCATCTATCGAGAACTTCTTGCCTTCCGGGAACTGGTAGCGCTCGTGTGGCGTTATCGTCCTGTTCTTCTGCTTTACAATCTCATATGCGAGCAGGATCGTGTATTCCGAATCGGTCAGTATCAGGTTGCCCTTGCCGAACATCTCTATAATCAGCCTGAACCTCTCCTCACCGAACTCCATCACCACTATCCTGTCCGAATAGTGCTGGCTGATAGACGTGAGCTTCTTTCCTGCTATGCGCTTTCTTATCGCTGTCGCAAAGTTTGTCGGGTTGTCGACCTCCTCTGCTATCTCCGTTAGGTTTATCGCCTGCAGCAGCCTGATGTAGAGCATGCTGCTAGCTGATGATGATGTGAATAGCATCCTAAAGGAGCCTCCAAGATCGTAGAACTTCTTTAGGTACATGCCTGTGAGTGGCTGCAGCTCTTTTAGGATCGCGTGCAGCTCAATCGACGCTATCTGGCGCATGATTGCTACAGCCTCTTCTTGCCCTCTTCCTTTGTGACCTTTGCGAACTTCTCGACTATGCCCTTCCTATCCTTTGCATCCTCAAGCACCGCCCCGATCTGGACGATGTCGGCTCCTGCCTTGTAGACCTCGCGCTGCTGTTCCGGCGTCTTTATTCCTCCTCCCACTATGTAAGGGACTGTTATCGCCTTCTTGACTGCGCTGATTATTGGCGAAGGAATTGGCCCTAGGTTCTGAAGCTGAGGGTTTGATCCTGCATCGGTAACTATGAACCTGTTTCCAAGGAACTCGCCTGCGTTTGCAAGCGCCGCCGCAATCTTCGGCTTCTCTCTTGGTATCAGGTTTACGTCTCCGACCCACCCCACCGTGCCGCCAGGCTCGACTACTATGTAGCCTACCGGCAGCGGCTCGATGTTAAGGTGTCGTATCAATGGCGCTGCAAGCATCTGCGCCTGGGTTATCCAGTAAGGGTTCCTTGCATTTAATAGTGACATGAAGTACACCGCATCAGCATACCTTGTTATTGTCGCGATGTTCCCGGGAAAGAGTACCACCGGCACTCCGTTGGACTCCTCCTTTATCCTCTTTGAGACCTCGTCCAGAAGCTCTCCCTGCGCGCCTATGCTTCCGCCAATTAGGACCAGGTCCGCTCCCGACTGCGCGCTCTCAATCCCCGCCTTTGCAGCGGCATCTGGCGATGAGTAGTCCACAGGGTCTATCAGCATGAACAGAAGTGCACCCTTCTCCTCGAGGCGCTTGTTGATGTAGCTCTCCGTCTTTCCGATCTTCATAATATCACTAATAGTATGTCAGAGAAGGTTAAAATAGGGTCTCTATCCCCATGTGGGCCTTGTCATGCTGGGTGAGGAACTCCTTTACGAACTCCGATGCGCCCTCCTGCAGGCTCACCTTAGGCTCAAAGCCAAGCTCCCTCCTTATCCTGCTTATGTCCACGACCCTGCTGCTGGTCAAAAAGCGCAGCTCGTCGCTGTCTATGTTCTTCTGCTTTGCCACAATCCTGACCACAAGCTTGCTTATCTTCCTTGTCGGCCTCGGGACCTTCATCATGTCGGCCGCCATGTTCAGCAGCTGCTCCTGCGTGTAGCTGCCCCCGTCTGTCAGGTTGTAGATCTTGTATCTGCTGGTTGGCGCTGAGGTTGCAAGCACGAATGCGTCAAGAACGTCTTGCGAGTGCACCAGGTTGAGCTTGTTCTTCCCGCTGCCTATTATGACCATCTTCCCCTCCTTTATCGCCCTGAAGACCTTGAAGAAGTAGTGCTCGAACCCTGGCCCGTATATCTGCGATGGCCTAAATATCGTGAATGGGACTATGTTCGTGAACTTCTGGACCTCCTGCTCTGCAAGAACCTTGCTGAGGCCGTACCGGTCCTTTGGCTCGAGCTTCGAATCCTCTGTGAGCACGTCGTGCCTCTCGTGGCCGTAGACATCAAGCGAGCTGACGTATATCATGTGGCGAACGTCGTTTGCCGCGCACGCCTCCATTATGTTCTTCGTCCCCTCGACATTGACTCGCATTATCTCCTGGGTTCCGAACTTGTACTCGCTGACTATCGCAGCTAGGTGGTATACGTTGTCAACTCCGCGCAGTGCATCCCTCATCACCCTTGAGTCGGTTACGTCACCTATGTAGGGGATCACACCTGGAGGGAGCTGGAGGACCATCTCCTTCCTCTTGACAACCGCCCTCACGGTGTCTCCCTTCTTTATCAGCATCTTGACAAGCTCCCTTCCCATCTTGCCGTTTGCGCCAGTTACAAGGCTAACCACATCGCGCTTATCAGAAACAGGCTGCGCTACTTTCTTTGCCATCCCTAAGCACCCTCAGCCTTGCCCTCTGCGAGGAGCCTGTTTGCAAGAAGCCTTGTGTAACCTTCCGGAACGTTGTTTATCGCGTAGCTCTCCCAATCCTTACCGAATGGTATGAACATGCTAAGTCTAGCTCCCTTCCTCATCATCCTTCCTATCTTGCGGTCGCCGTAGCCCAATTGGAACTCAAAGATTAAAGATTTTCGGTATTTCGGGTTCTTCCTCACCAGCTTTGCTGCGTCACTCTCCTTTAGGGAGAGCAGCACAAGGTTGCCTGCGCTCTTTGCGATCGTCTCTATCCCTGAGAGAGGATCCTTGAGCCTTGCGTTCTCCGCATGGTCCTCCTTGCATGATACCTTGAGCTGGCGCACGTGCCGATGAAGCCTTGCGAACTCTATTCCGTGCTCTATGTTCGGCAATGCGACCCCGAATCCCTTCGCACCGTCTATTCGGCTTATAACTTCAGCATCGCGCAGGTGGTCCTTTATCTCGCACCAGACGAAAACCCCGCACTTTCTGCTAACCTCCAGTATGCTCTGCAGGTTCTTTATCGCAAAATCGCCTGAGAGCTCTGCGCCCAGCTGGTCCAGCTGCAGGTGCACGCTTGCGGTTATCCCCATCCTTGCGATCTCTCGTATGAGCTGCATGTAGGTTGTGGTTATGTATGCCGCCTTTGGCTTTGTCTGGGGGTTGTTCGAGATGAATGTTATGGAAGCCGGTATACCCTTCTCGTTGAAGCGCTTCGCCCTGTCTATCGCAGAACCCATTGTGGGGCCGGATATGTGCTTTTTTACCAGCCTGTGTATGACGCGCTCTACGATTGAACCCTGCTTCAAACACCACACCTATTATAGCCTTGCTTGCCGAAAATACGTAATGCTACTGACGCTGCAAGTCTAAATAGTAAATTGAATCACAAAGCTTAAATTGGCTTCTAAGAGTGCGTAAATGCGGTATCTTTCGACTACAAAAGGGATAGGAGGCACCATCAAGCAGACCCCTGAGGACTTCCTTGTCAGGGAGATCACCAGCAGCGGACATGCGCTTGAGCTTAACACCAATTACTCTGCGGAATCGCTAGGCGAGCAGCAGGACCCCGAGGGGAAGTTCACCACGCTTGTGCTGCAGAAGAGGAACTGGAACACAATACAGGCGCTGCAGACTGTTGCAAAGCGCGTTGGCAGGGGGATACGGTCGATTGGGTATGCTGGCCTCAAGGACCGCGCGTCAACCTCCACCCAGCTTGCGAGCATATTCGGTGTCACTCCCGAGGCGGTCTTGGGGACGAATGTGAAGGACATATCGATAAACGGCGCATGGCGCTCAAAGGAGGGCGTCGGGATGGGGGGGCTTCTCGGGAACTCGTTTAGCATAAAAATTTCCGATTGCAGCGCAGATGAGGATGCCGTGAAGCAGACGTTTGATGAGCTTGGCTCGAAGATGCCGAACTACTTCGATTCGCAGCGCTTCGGCATTCGGCTAAACAACCACAGGGTGGGGCTGCACATAATGCGAGGAGAGCTTGAAGAGGCGGTGATGGAGTACCTCACATACAGCGCCAATGAGAACAATGAGGATGCAAGGGCAGCAAGGCAGCGCCTTGCTGATGAGAGGGATTTCGCTTCTGCGCTCTCATACTTCCCGCAGTACCTCAAAAGCGAGCGCACCGTGCTCTACCATCTCTCACAGAACGAGAAGGACTTCGCAAAGGCTCTGCGATCCATACCGAGGGGGGTCGCGATAATGTTCATACACGCTGTCGAGGCGCTGATATTCGACCATGTTGTGGAGCAGATGCTTGCGGATGGGGATTTTGGAAATGCGAAGCTGTGGTGCGGCCTGAACTTCTACGGATTCCCCGACCTCGCTAAGGCAGGCACGGAGAAGGGGGAGCTGCCTCTCGCCCCGCTGATAGGCTACCAGACCGCGGAGGAGAACATAGGCGATATGGAGAGGTCGCTTCTCGAGCAGATGGAAATAGGCAGGGAGTCGTTTAAGATCAAGAGCATGCCGGAGCTGAGCATGCGTGGCAGCTATCGGCCGATATTATCCACCTTCAGGAGGGGGGTAGAATCGGTTGGGGAGGGCTCTGCAACCCTTGATTTCTCCCTGCCGTCTGGCGCTTATGCGACAGTGCTGGTAGGCGAGGTGACCAAGGCGGGCGGCCTGGACCTTCGCAGGATAGCCCCTGAGCTCAAAAACTAGGCATACCGATAAGGATTATAAATAATACAATCTTATTAACAGATAGCGGCACAGAATGATTGGATGAATTACAGCTTACTAAACAGGAGCTTCCTTGGCAGGACACTGACAGTGCTGCTCTTCATAACCCTCTCGGTCGCCGGTATGGTGTTCTCGGTATACCTCTTCTCGATAGCGCGCTCTCCTTACATGTACATACTTGCGGTCTCCTTCATGGGGCTCTCGCTGATCGCGGGGTTCTTCAACGTGTACGCCTCGATATGGTACTTCAGGTCGTACTTCTACGACGGCTACATAAAGGAGGTCGTGAGCGGCTTCAGGAAAAGCTCGGCAAAACCGACCGTTGCGGTGGTTGTTCCGGTCTATAACGAGGACCCTGAGATGGTGGAGAGGAACATAGCAAAGCTCAGGGAGCTGGACTATCCCAAGAGCAGGATGCACTTCTACCTGGCAGACGATTCCACTGACGAGAGGATGGCAGCGTCGCTTGAGTCGGTATCAAAAAAGCACGGTTTTGAATACATACACAGGGACAACAGGACAGGCTTCAAGGCCGGCGCGCTCAACAACGCGCTTTCGGCCTCGAAGGAGGAGTTCGTTGCCGTCTTCGACGCCGACGAGTACCTCACGGACAAGAACTTCATCACAGACCTACTCCCATTCTTCCAGAACAAGAAGATAGCATACGTGCAGACGGAGAAGAGATACGCAAAGCACTCCTTCTTCTCTGACTCAGTTGATGTGTTCGATGCGTTCTTCTTCAAGTTCATCCAGCCTGCAAGGTCCCTCAACAACACCGCGATATTCGCCGGGTCGTGCGGACTGATAAGGAGATCAGCGCTTGAGAAGATAGGCGGATTCCCCGAGTACGTGATAGAGGACACGTTCTTCAGCTTCGAGTCGGACATGCACGACTTCAAGAGCCTGCACTACCCCAAGGTGTACGCGATCGGGCGCCCGATAAAGACATTCAGCGAGCTCGTCAAGCAGCAGTGGCGCTACAACTACGGCGACACGCAGTTCATAAGCTACTTCTTCAGGAGGAAGGGGTACAGGAAGGGCTCGCCGCTCTCTAACATCGACTACATAACCCACGGCTTCGGCCTCAACTACCTCTCGGTGGTCTTGATAATGTTCACCATTGTCTCGATAGGGGTCGTGTTCGCTGCGCTGCCGTTCGCCCACTTCAACTTCCAGAACATCTCCGCAAACTTCCTATCGGCAAACAAGATCGCGATCTACCTCGAGATACTCGGCTTCTTTGCGTTCACGCTCTCGCTGCTCACTCCGGTACTGCTCACCAAGATATACTTCAAGTCTTTCAAGAAGGGGTTCATGATCTTCCTGCTAAACTACGCGCTTGCGTTCGTCAGGACCAAGGCTGCGGTAGCGACATTCCTCAAGGGCGCAAACCCGGGGATCCACTGGAACAGGAATGGGGTGAAGACGGTGAAGAACAACTTCCCTTACGCCGTTGCGAACACAAGGACGGAGATATCTTTTGCTGCGGTGATGTTCGGCCTGGGCGCATTCTCTCTCCTGCAGTCTAACATCTCGGGAGGTGTGTGGCTATTGTGGTACGGGGTGCTATATTCGCTCTCCACAGTAATGCTCTACAAGTACGGCTGATTCGCCCATTAGTCCTTACCTTTTCTTTAAGAATCCGAGCAGCCCTCCTTTTTCTTCGTTAGGAAACCGGCCAGAGGCCTCAGTCCCTATCCTCTTTGAAATTACATTAGCAAGCCCGCCTATCTTCCTTGCGAAGGGGGAGCGCCTGTTGAACAAGAAGCATGGAACGCCCTCGGAAACCCCGACCGGGACGTTCTCGTCCTCGGGCAGCTCCGCCATTATCTGCTCTTCTGTCATGTCCTCTATCTCCTTTATGTCAAGCTCGAAGTTCTTGTTCCTGCGCCTGTTTATGACTACGGAGCTCTTGAGCTTCGCCTTGCCGTACTTGTCCAGCAGCTTGACCGCGCTTATGCAGCTCGCCCTGTGCGGCTGCGCGACTATTATGGCCTCATTGTACAGGTCGAGGGGCACCTTGTATGCTATCCCGGGCTGGGTGTCCACTACGACGAAATCGAAATCCAGCTTCAGTATGTTTTGGTAGAATACCCTCAGCTGCTTTGCGCTAGGCAGGTAGTCCTCAAGGTCATAGGTCTTTGACATTCTGCCCGGCAGCACCCTCATGCCGGTCTGCGAGTGCGGGACTATTGCGCGCTTTATGTTCGCAGGGTTCTTGACGGCATCAAGAAAGCCCAGGTTAGTCTCCGGAATGCCAAGGTAGAGCCCTACGCATGGGTTTATCAGGTCAAGGTCTATCATCAGTACGTTGTAGCCCATAGACTGGAGGGCAACGCCAAGATTTGTCGCAATAACGCTCTTCCCTACGCCTCCTTTTGGTGAGCTTACTCGCAATATGTATGGCCTTGACGTTGAATCATTCCTTATTTGTGGTACTTGCCTGCAACAAAATAAAAGCTTATTGAATCGGTACGCTCAGGATGCAAAAACAAACACATGGATTAGCTTTATAAGGGACTTATCTGGAATAGGCTGGGATTAGCATGGTGAAGAAGGCAGGAATGAACCTTGTTGGAAGGGAGAAGCAGCACACACCCATTTCTGAGGTGGAGGAGAAGGCGTTTGTTGGTATATACGACAACGTATTTGCAAAGATAAGGAGCGAGCTTGGCAGTGCAGGAGTAAAATTCACCGACCCAAAGATGATAATCAATGACAAAAAACTTGATTATTCAGATTATTTTTACAGGGAAGGGCCTCTGCCCTATTACTATGTACAGAGGATAGACAACCGAATGTACTATCACGTAAACCATCCCGGTTTCTACGACTACGACAGGAACGCAATTGTGCTCGACTGGACAAGGATACATAGCAGGCTTGAGGCGCACAAAAGGAGCGATTTCGGGAGGGTAAACGGCGTAACCGACAAGGAGGCAGAGAAGTACATCTCATCCCAGATAGATTCCACGATGAGGCGGTGCATCCCGATATACCTGCAGAACCAGAAGAAGTTTAGCAAGGGGATAGATAAGCTTGTCAGCGATTCGATAGGAATTGGCCTCATAAGGAGCGTGCGTGACATGGATGGCGGCGATAAGGTCGCAAAAGGGGTACTAGAGCACATCAATGGCGGAATAGGCAGGGCATCGGAATACGTGGTTGCCTCGTTTCTGCTGAAAAAGGGACTCAAGGCGGCGATTGCAGATGGTGAGGCGCCGCACGACTATCTTTCCCATCAGTCTGGAATCGTTGAGGGCTATGATTCAAGGTTTGGATTCCTGAAGAACTTCTATCTCGGGGAGGTAAA
>JAGWGY010000023.1 GCA_028867115.1 Microcaldota archaeon | reverse complement strand
AGGTGGACTTGTACTGGCAGGAGAAAGGATCCCCAAGCACATATCCTGGCGGCGGTGATGACACCAGCGACCAGCTGGTGCATCCCGACACGACATTGCAATCGTAATACCCATTAGGGGTTATGGCAAATGCGAGTGCAGTGAGCGAACCTACTAGCTGCGTATAGGAGCCCATAGCAGGGTAAAAGTATATCGTGGTTGTTATCGAGGTTGAGGTGGATGTGGAAGTTGATGTTGATGTCGTTGTGGAAGTGGAAGTGCTAGTCGAGGTGGACGAAGATGTTGAGGTCGAGGAAGTTGTGGAGGTCGATGTTGAGGAAGTTGTGGATGTTGAGGTTGTTGATGTGCTGGTCCTTGTGTTGACGGCACCGAGTATCACGCCGATGTCAGAAATAAGGCCTGTTTGGGTTTGGGTATTGTACTGCAACCAGAGGTGCCCTTGAAAAGCCGTGCCAAATGCGTTTGAGGTGATAGGGCATGGCACCGCAACGCTCCTTCCCTTGTTCGTGGTGAGCACAAAGTTGGCGCTCTGCAATGTTGCTGGAGGGAGGCTGCCGCTATTGCAGCCTATCCCGGTTACTGTTATCGTTTGTCCTATGTAACTGAGATTGAATGTTAGAACCCCCAAATCGGTAAGTATTGGGTGGCTACAGACATACCCAGGCACAAGAATGCAGGACTGTATGGGTATGGGGCTTTTGAAAATTCCAAGGGCGAACATGACGCCAACAACAACCGCTACAGCGAGTATCGCCCAACTGTAGGTCGAAAGGTATTCTACCGCGCCCTGCCCCTCTATAATATTCCGGTAAATCCGGCCTCTTTTCACGATACTATCACATATTTATAGATTATAACCTTATTACTATCAGATATTTTATGAAGGCATACCTCATAAGCAGCTCATCACACGACAGCGATGCTATCGTGAACGTGCTCGACGCGGCGAATGTGAGCGTCATAGCAAAGGAGATGCAGGATGACGATGAGGCGATTTCTCAGGTGGAGAAGATAGCTGAGAAGGGGGGAGCAGACATCATAATCTTCGTGACAGACAACCACCAGGGAGCGAGCATCGAGCTAAACAAGATTGATGGCGTGCGCGCCGCTGTCTGCAACGATGCTGATGAGGTAAAGGCTGCGCGAGCCAACAATGCGAACGTGATAATTCTAAACCCAAAGGCGTCGGACCAGGAGGATGTTGCCAGGGCGATCGCGCAGGGAGGCGGGGTAGGCAAGCTCTTCCAGACAAGGATAGCAAAGAAGAGCCAGCCAATCCAAAGGGCCCAAAGTGCGACGGCAAGCGCGCCTCAGAAGCAACAAAAGCCAAAACAGGCGCAAAAGCAGGAAGTCGCAGAAGAGGAGGAGCAGGAGCCTCCAAGAAAGAGCGGAGGCAGCATATTCGATAGGATAAAGGATGAGCTGGGGATAGTGGACTGATTTGATGGAGGACCTTCTTTGCAGGACAATTACGAAGCTGACGCTTCCAGCCGTGCGTGCTGCAGTTTCCGAGGAGCTCAGCAAGAAGGGGTACACGCAATCGCAGATCGCCGACAGCATAGGCATAGTCCAGGTCGGGGTCGGAAAGTACCTCAACAAGAAGTACTCGGTGGAGGTCAGGGAGATAAAGGAGTTCATACAGTCAAGGGGGCTCTGCAAGGGGATTGTGGAGGGAATAATCAACGGGAGAAGCCTTCAGGATACGGAGTACGCGATAGATAGGCTATGCAACGACTCTGAGCTGCTGGACTTCTCTATGCGCATGGTTGTGGCGCGCAACTAGTGTCATGTTAGTGATATAATGGCTGAAGAACTGGATCCTTTCAAGATAGCACAGAAGCAGTTGGACGAGGCTGCGGAGATTATGAAGCTGGACAAGCAGGCGCATGCGATACTGCGCGAGCCGCAGCAGACCGTTGTCGTGAACGTTCCCGCGAAAATGCGCAACGGCGAGACAAAGACGTTCACAGGCTTTAGGGTGCTCTACAACAACGCGAGGGGCCCCGGAAAGGGAGGGATCAGGTTCCACCCGCAGGAGAGCCTGGAGACAGTGAAGGCGCTTTCAGCCTGGATGACATGGAAGTGCTCGCTTGCCAACATACAGTTCGGAGGGGCTAAGGGAGGCATAATATGCGACCCGAAGAAGTTCAGCCCGGCAGAGCTAGAGAACCTCTCAAGGTCTTACATACGGTGCATATCCAAATTCATAGGCCCTGAGACAGACATACCTGCCCCTGACGTGTACACCACGCCGCAGATAATGTCCTGGATGATGGACGAGTACAGCAGGATAAAGGAGCACAACGTGTACGGGGTCATAACCGGAAAGCCGCTCGAGGTGTGGGGATCCGAGGGGAGGAACGACTCGACCGCGCTCGGCGGAATGTTCGTGCTCAGGGAGGCTGCAAAGCTAAAGAAGATCAACCTGAAGAAGGCGACAATCGCGGTCCAGGGGTTCGGAAACGCAGGTCACTTCGCGTTCTCGCTCGCGTCACAGCTCTTCGGCTCGAAGATAGTCGCGATAACAGACTCGCAGGGAGGGGTTTACTCCGAGAAGGGGCTAGACCTTGCAAAGCTAGACGAGGCGAAGAAGAGGACGGGGAGCGTGGACGGGTACAAGGGCGCGCAGGAGGTCTCAAACGACGAACTTCTCGAGCTTGACGTGGACATACTGATACCGGCTGCAATAGAGAACCAGATCCACAAGGGCAACGCAGACAAGGTGAAGCCAAAGATACTGCTCGAGCTTGCAAACGGCCCGGTCACCCCGGAAGCGGACAGGATACTTGCCCAGAACGGGATATTCGACCTTCCAGACTTCCTGGTGAATTCGGGAGGGGTCATAGGATCGTACTTCGAGTGGGTGCAGAACCAGCAGGGATACTACTGGACGCGCGAGGAGTTCGACCAGAAGCTGGATACAATCATCACAAAGTCTTTCAGGGACGTGATGGCGACGCAGAAGGAGTATTCGGACAAGGGAAGGAAGATCAACCCTAGGATGGCCGCTTACATAATCGCGGTCAGCAGGGTCGCGGCTGCGATGAAGACACGCGGATGGTACTGATCACTTCCTGAACTGCTTTAGGAGCTTCTCTAGCGGGAGCGAGTTTATCACATCGCCCTTCGTGAGCCATCCGCGCCTTGCGGTACCCACACCGTAGCGCATCAGCTGCATCTGGTCCACCCAGTGGGTATCGGAATCGATGCTGAACTTCAGCCCGTACTTCCTTGCGCGCAGCACACTCTCATCGTTTAAGTCAAGCCGGTCGGGCTGGGCGTCTATCTCCATCGCAACGCCGTTCTCCTTTGCAGCCTCGAAGACTTTGTCTAGATCCAGCTGTATCGGCTCGCGCTTGTTTATCAGCCTGCCGGTTGGATGGCCTAGTATGTGGACGTCGTTCTCCTCTATCGCCATGACCACCCTTTTTGTCATCTCGCCCTTGCCCATGTTTGTGTTTGCATGGACTGCAGCAAGCACGTAGTCCATCTGCTCGAGCGTCTTTTTCCCAAGGTCTAGCGTCCCGTCCTTGAGTATGTCGGTTTCCGCGCTCTTGAGGATCCTTATCTTCCCATCGAGCCTATCATTCATCTTGTCCACAGCCTTGAAGAACTCCTGCATCTGCCGATCATTGAGGCCCTTCTCCACATAAAGGCTCTTTGAATGGTTTGTTATCCCAATGTACTCGTACCCCAGTTTCATCGCCGCGCCGACAACATCCTCTAGTTTGTCGGTTACGCCGCTGAGCGGGTTTGCGTGCGAATGCAGATCTCCCCTGATGTCCTTGAGCTCGATCAGCTTCGGCAGATTATGGGCGAGCGCAAGCTCTATCTCGCCCCTTGCCTCTCGCATTTCGGGCTCGATGTAATCAAGCCCCAGCCTGTTGTAAACGTCAGCCTCTGTCCTGCTCGCAATGTTCTCCCCATTCTTCCCGGAGAGCTGGTACTCGTTAAGGCTGTATCCCTTCTTGACCGCGATCTGCCGCAGCTGCACGCTGTGGTCCTTGCTGCCTGTGAAGTACTGGAGCGCCGCGCCGAAGCTCTTCTTCTCGATTATACGAAAGTCGCAGTTCAGCCCCACTTTCAGTATTACGGAGATCTTTGTCGGGCCGCGTGCGATTATGCCCTGGACCTCTTTCATCCCGGTTATGATCTTCTCAACCGCGTCCTGCTTTTCTGAGATCACCAGTATGTCAAGGTCCCCTACGGTCTCCCGCATCCTCCTTGTTGAGCCAGCGACAATCGCCTCGTCCACGCTTCCGGATTCCTTGAGCTGGGAGACTATGGCCTCTGCAACAGGCAGTGCGACCCCAAGAAGCATCCTGCCTCCGCCCTGTGAGAGGAACTGTATCCCCTTTGCTATCTCCTGCTCGCTCTTCTCCCCGAAACCTTCGAGGTCGCGCACCTTGTGCTTCTCTATCGCCTTCTTCAGGTCCTCGAGGTTCTTAACTCCGAGGGCCTTGTAGAGCTTGAACGCCTTCCTTGCGCCCATCCCCTGTATCCTTGTGAGTCCTGTGAAGTCGACGGGATACTTCCTCTTGAGCTCCTCGTACTTTTTTATCTTGCCGGTCCCATAGTATTCCGCGATGTGGGATGCTATCGCCTTTCCTATACCTGGGAGTTCCCTGAGCGCATCCTCGCCCCCCTTCCTGTAGATGTCTTCAACCTCCTGCTGCATCGTACCTACGGTCATCGCTGCCTTCCGGTACGCCCTGACCTCGAAGAACCTGTTTTCACCCTCGAGGTCGAGCATGCTCGCGATCTCCTCAAAGATCTCGGCGAGCTTCTTGTTTGACATGGATAATATGGAGCTCAAAACAAATAAAAATTGGAGCTAGCGCAACGTCTTACCGATAGAAAAGTATTTTATGCTTATTTATGGATATACTAGCGGTGCGCCCATGGAGATACTCAACGAAGGCAGCGGTTTTGAAAACACTGTTGAACTATTCAAGCCCAGGATTGCCGTTGCGGGAGTCGGGGGCGGAGGGAACAACACGGTCCAGAGGCTCAGCTCTCTTGACATAAAGGGCGCGGGGCTCTTTGCATTCAATACAGACAACAAGCAGCTCCAGACGCTTCACCCAAGCATCAAGAAGGTTGCGCTTGGATACTCACTCACCCACGGGCTAGGTGCCGGAGGATTCCCAGACATGGGGGAGAAGGCGGCCGAG
The DNA here is from genome assembly GCA_028867115.1 of Microcaldota archaeon. Lineage (GTDB taxonomy): Archaea > Micrarchaeota > Micrarchaeia > Micrarchaeales > CABMGC01 > JAGWGI01. Next base: position 4,761 of record JAGWGY010000023.1, on the reverse strand, counting down.
CTCTCGAGGACGGAGATAGACATACTTCTAAGGGACACTAACCTACTCTTCCTGACAGCAGGAATGGGAGGAGGAACAGGAACTGGCGCAGCGCCTGTTGTTGCGGAGATCGCAAAACAGAACGGAGCGATAGTCGTAGGGATCGTTACCATCCCATTCTCCCTTGAGAGGAGCAGGCTCAACACCGCAAAGAAGGGTCTCGAGAAGCTCAGGGAGCACGTCGACACCCTGATCGTGATAGACAACCAGAGGCTGGTCACGCTCTACCCTAACCTGCAGATAGAGCAGGCGTTCAAAGTCGCAGACGAGATAACCTCAAAGGCGGTGAGGGGCATAACCGAGGCGATCACGCAACCGAGCCTTGTTAACATAGATTATGCCGATGTTAGGACGATCATGCAGTCAGGAGGCCTCGCGATGATAAGCGTCGGCTCCGGACAGGGCCCGAACAGGGTCGAGGAAGTGGTCCAGAACACGCTCAAGAACAAGCTGCTCGATGTAGAGTACGAGGGCGCCACCGGAGTGCTGCTCCACATAACAGGCGGCCCTGACATGACGCTTGGAGAAGCCAACAAGATAGGGGAGATGCTCACCCAGCATGTTGCGCCTAATGCAAGCGTTACATGGGGGGCAAGGCTGGAGAGCGATATGCAGGGCAGGATTGACGTGATTGCGATATTCACAGGAGTTTCAAGCCCGGCGATATTCGGTGGGGCGCCAGAGATGGGAGGGTCGCGCCACGGTATGGGCCTGGACTCTCTCTGATTGCTTTTCTGTGGTTCGATGCCGCTTCTTTCCGATAGGGACATAGCATACGTCAGCAAGTCGTTCGAAAGACTTCGCGATGAAGTGAATGTCAAGCTCTTTGTAGATTCTGAGGAAGGAGAGTACAACAAGAAGACCATAGAGCTGCTCAGGGAGTTTTGCGCAATAAGTCCTAAGCTCAACTTGGAGGTCGGGAACCTTGCCAAGGACAAGGAGAGGGCGCAATCTTTTGGCATCGACAAGTCCCCAGGCATCCTTGTCGCAGGCAAGGAGATGAAAGAGCATATCTACTATTTCGGGATCCCGGCGGGGTATCAGTTCGCTGCGCTGATAGATGACATAGTCGACGTATCAACGGGCCGGACGAGACTAAGTCCTGCAACTATCGCAAGCCTCCAGAGGATAGAGAAGCCTGTTGAGATAAGCGTTTTCGTTAGCATATCCGAGCAGCTCTGCGCAGGGGCGGTGCGAATAGCCCATCAGTTCGCAATGGAGAACGACAAGATATGGGCGAGCATGATCGATGCCGAGCAGTTCACCGAGCTTGCGATACACAACACGGTCACAAGGGTGCCCAAGATAATAGTGAACGGGCTCCTGTCGGTCGACGAGCCCCTCAATGAGGAGGATTTTTTGGAGCACGTGCTGAGCGCAACCGAATAGTCACTGCTCCAGTATCGCCGTTGCCCCTCCCTCAGCCTTGTTTCTTGTAAGTACGTAGGTCCTTGAGCTTGACGCGTGCTTTAGCGCCTCGTCGTGGGTTATGATGAATATCTGGTCTATTATCCTCGGGAGCGTTTCGTTGAACACGCGCACGAACCTGCTCAGTCCCTGCTCGTCTATGTTGTGAGTAGGCTCGTCTAGTATCATCCACCGCAGGTTCGGGACCAGTACGAGTGCGAATGCGACCCTCATGGCAAGGCAGCCTATGCTCCTCTCGCCTCCGCTTGCTATCCCCTCGAGCTCCTCCCACTTCTCCTGCCTGCCGTTTGAGGTCCTCACCTTGAGGATGTAATCGTCGGCCGTGGCTTCCAGCATTATCGCCGTGTAATCCCCATACGGGTAGATCTCGGGCCATATCCCCTGCATCACATCATTTATCGAGCCCACCAGCTTGTTTCTCAGCACGCGCTGGGTCTCGTCAAGCGCGTTCTTGAACTTTGCAAGGTTGTCTGCAGCGGCCTTCCTCTCGTTTATCTCGCCTGCAATCTTGTTTATGCGCGCAAGCTGCTCGTTCTTCTCGTCTATCAGCTTCTGCTTGTCTGATGCGTACCTTGCATGCGCATCTATCTCTGATGAAAGCGCGCTTGACTTTGCGCTCAGATCGGTGAACTTCTTTTGGATCAACTCTACCCTGCCCTCATCGATCGATATTGCATCGGCCTCCTTTGATTTTGCTACCAGGCGTCCCTCGAGCTCCACAGACTGCCTTGAATAGGAGTCGAGGCGTTCGCGCTTTTCCTTTCTCGAACTGATCTCTGAGAGTGATGCGCTAAGCGCGTCGCGCTCCTTTCTTACGGATTCGCTTTGTGCCTTTGCCTTCTCGTAGGACTCTTTCGTAGTTGAGATCTTTGCCTCGCTCTCGCGCAGCTGCTCATCGAGCCCCACGTATTCCTTGAGCCTTGCATTGCCCAGCCTGAGCTTGTCTATGATCTTGATGAGCTTCTCGACTTCTGACCTCTTTGCCCTTGCTTCCGACTCGGCTTCCTTTATCGCCAACTCTGCGCCGGATAGGGCGGACTTCTTTGCCTCCATGAGCCTGCCCTTCATCTGCTCGTCAAGCTCGCGCTCGCACACGGGGCATTTGCTCAGGTGCCTGTCGAGCTCCTTGATCCATTTTGCAGTTTCCTCCCTCTGCGCCTGGTTTGTTGCAAGGCGCTTCTCCGCATCATGCATAGACGCATTTAAGCCATCGAGTTCCTTCTCCACTGCCTCTATCTTCATGTCCTTCTGCTCCGATTGTATCCTGTCCCTCTCTACGACGCGCTGGCGTATCAACTTGATGGCTGCTTCAACCTCAGAGAGGCTTCGCGAGGACCTGCGCTCGTTCTCGATTGAATGCTGCTCGCTCTCCTTTATCTCCGAGAGCTTCTTGTTTGTCTCGGATACCTCACGCTCCAGTTCCTCCTTGGTGGGAAGCTTTAGCGCGCCGAGCTTTTTCATCTCTGTGCCGATCAGCTCTAGCTTGCTCCTGATCTCTGCTGCCTCCTTTGCCAGGCCCATCTTCCTTGTAAGGCTCTCTTTTGCTGTTTTGAGTTCTGCATCTACAGATGAGGTCTCCTTTTTGATTGAAACGTAATCTGATTCAAGCTGCTTCCTCTTCGCCCTTATGGCGTCAAGCTCCCCGCTGAGTTCATTTATTTCGCGCGACGCCTTCGCTGAGTCGAAAGCGACCACAAGCTTCTCGTGCTCCTTTATCGTGTCCTTGATCTTGTTAATCAGGCTTGTTGCATTCTCCTGCGCCCTTGCGAACTTATCCAGCCCCAAAAGCTCGTCGATCTGCTTCTTCCGATCAGTCGCCCTCAGCTCTAGGAAGTAGTCGAGGCGGTTCTGCTCAGAGTAGATTGCCCTAGAGAACAGGTCATAGTCGACCTTCAGCACCCTCTCTATCTCCTCGCTCACCCTCTGGGGCTGCGACTGCAGATATGCGCCGTTCTTCTCGAGAGTCGCCCTTGCGCCCTCCCTGCCCGAAATGCTCCTTAGCACAGAGTATTGGTTTCCGTCCAGGGTGAAATTTATCCTGACGCTCGCCTCGCTCTCCTGCACAGGCCTGCTGGTGATTAGGTCCTTGATCGCAACGCGCCTGTTCTGCACTGCGGGGAACGTGCCGAATAGGCCGTAGGATATGGCGTCCATTATCGAGCTCTTCCCTGCGCCCATCATGCCGACCAGGACGTTTGTGCCTTTTGCAAAATCGAGCTTTGTATCCTTGTGGGTCTTCCAGTTGTGCAGCTCTATTGACGTTATCACAAGTACCCCCAAAAGTACTATGGATTATTTATTATTTAGCCCTTTCCTGAAAAATACGCTCCCGCAAGGCAGGGATAGTCATATCAGGGTCTCTTCCATGACCTCGACTTCGGTCACTCCCTGAACCTTGCGTATAGAGTCCTCGATCTTCGAGCTTCCCTGCTCGTCCTCGTAGATGAACTGGACCTTGATTATCTTTATTCCGAACCCGATCTCCTCCAGCTGCAGGCCGTGGGGCATCAGCTCGGCGCGTATCTTGGCTGCGACCTCGTCGGCCTTGCCCTCCTCTGCGTAAACCTTGAAAAGAACTGCTACCTTTCCCATCAGATCACGGACCCTCGAATTCGCACTCCTTGCACTTGTACTTGGTGAACGTCTCCCTGCAGTGGTAGCAGCGGATTATTGTGGAGCTGCCGCAGCTTGGGCACTTGAACTCCACATACTTGTCAGTCAGCCTTCCACACGAGACGCATACCTTTCCTGGCGTTACTGCCATACATTCACCATCATCAAAACCGCAACTTATAGAATAAGAAGCGTATGATTAATATGGGCGAAAACATATAAAAAGCTGTGGCGCACCTATTCCGGACGCTTTATCTTAAGAAACTCTTCTATTACTTTCGCACCTGTGCTAAGAACCTCCTTTCCGAAGCCGCTTACCCTGTAGCTTACGTTGCGGTTCTGGTCCACTTCCCTCTCTAGTATTTTAAGCTCGACGAGCATCTTGAGCTTCGGGAAGACCTTGCTCTGGGGTATCCCAGATTTCTGGATAAGCTCCCCTGTGCGAATGCCGTCCTCCCTTAGTATGGAGCTTACTATCACCGCCCCGTCATGGCTCCCGATGACCTTCCATATCCTGCCCAGGACTTTCCAAGCGTCCTTGTCCTTTCTTGGGAGGGTTTTGCTGCCGTCCATCTAATTTGTGTTTGCTTGAGGAATTTATAAACAAGCGCCATAGTAACGTTTCTATAGGCTTAACGCGATAACTAACATATTGGAAATCGGGGGCGTGTGGCGCAACTT
>JAGWGY010000022.1 GCA_028867115.1 Microcaldota archaeon | reverse complement strand
TCGGCACCATGCCACTTGAGGTAGGCCAGGGGTCGCTCCAGGCAGCCAAGTTCAACAACAACCAGTGGGCGAACATAACCGTGAACAGCCTAGGGCTGCCATCCCCTGTAAGCTCGCTGAGCGTATCTGCATGGGTGTACCCTTCGAACCAGCTCTCAACAAACCCTTCAGGCAGCGCAGACCATGACATACTCTCAAACGGCAGGGAAGGGGAGAGCTATGCGCTGCTCGGCGGAAATGCGTTAAAGAACCAGTTCATGTTCTCGATAAACCCTGGAACTGCCGCTAACTCCCCGATATATACGAGCAACACAGGGAAGTGGTATTTCGTGGCAGGCACGTACAACGGCCTTTTCGTCTGCCTATATGTGAACGGCCTCTCCCAGGGGTGCAGCTCCGCCAGCGGCTCATTCGCCACTATAACAAACAGCCTCACTATAGGCGCGGACAACAACGGCAGGTTCTACAACGGTACAATCGCAAACATACAGATATACTCAAACTCCCTAACGCAGAACCAGATCTCCCAGCTCTACACCGAAGGGATAGCCGGACTGCCCCTGCTTGCGCCCAACAGCGTCGCATTTGCGCCAAACATGATCGGATGGTGGCCGCTGAACGGCAACCCAAACGACTACAGCGGGTATGGCAACAATGGGCTTGCGTCAAATGCGATATACCCGTACGTTGCCGCTAACTCATACAACTCGCCAGGGCTCGGATACATCTCATCAACGCAAAACGAGTGGCAGGCCCTCGGCTTTGGCTAGCATCCCTGGGGCAGAGTGGCAGGGGCGCTGGTTGATATCGTTCCGACTCCGCTGATCGATCCGAAGATACCGCTAATTGCTCCCGATATCACGAAGAAGATTATCAGCCCTATTATCAGGAACGCGGGGAGGTAACGTATTCCCCTTAGCACCGACCCTGTGGATATTGCAGATACTATGAACGCGCCGAAGCCTGTTATGAGTATTATCGCAGCAAGAGCAAAGTCATGGTACTGCCCTATAGTGATGCAAGGCGGCCTTGGCTTGAGGAAGGATATTCCCGCGGTAGGAAGCCCTGCAGGGTTCTGCCTCAAAATCCCTGCCCACACTGTGTTTGTCACCGTGATCATCTGCGTGGTCAGGGCGTAGAGCACAGGCGCGCCGATCAGCGCTGCGAATGCGATGAATATCGTGTACATGAACAGCTGCCCCGATATCTCCTTCTGCACTATCTGCTGGTTTCGCAGGTCCTTTGCTACCTGGTTGAGCAGGTCAGTCATCCCCCCTCCGTACTGCAGGGCCTCGTTAACCATCCTCACCGTGTGCTTTAGCTGAAGGGACCTGTACCTCTTTGAGAGCAGAACAAGCGCGTTTTGCAGGGTCTCTCCCGCATAGAGGTTCTTTGCTACCAGCTTGACATCGTCGCTGAAGAACTTGAACTCTGGCCTTGCGGCAAACACCAGCGCCTTGTCCAGCGAGATCCCGCTCCTTATGTTGGCCGCGGTTATCTGCAGGTAGTCTGGGAGTATCGACTCCACGAAGTTCTTCCTCTGCTCTATGTTGAATTCCAGGTATAGGTAGAGAAGTATAGCGTACACGGCAGCTGTAGCCGCCCCGGCAAGAACGGCAACACCAGGGTTCTGGCCGTACTCGAATGTGAGCAGCACCGTTATGAGCACGAAGAGCGCTGCCGCCCCGAAGGCGCCTATCTCGATAAGGGTATCGACTGTCGTCTTTATCCCTGCCAGGTCCAGCTCCTCTGATATGAACACCGCCAGGTTCCTTGATACTAGTTTTTCAAACGATACCATTGCCTACACCGCGAACGTCGGCCTCGAACTCCTCATTATGTTCAGGAATACGATTTGAAGGAAGAAGATAAATATCAGACCCGCAATCAGCGTTGAGAGGTTTACAGTGAATATGTTGATGAAAGTGGTGAGAATTGCCGCAACCGCAATCCCCATGCTCGGGAAGATCACCCCAAAGAGCATGTAGAACATCGCAAGCGCGTTCAGCCTCTGCCCGTACCTTCGCAGCTCTATCACCCTCTCCTGGCTAACCTCGTCAAGTACGCTCTGCATCGAGCTGACGATATCTGCCCCTGACCTTATGCTGACGCTTGCCTGGAGCATCATCCTCTTGAAAGTCCTAGACGAGCTCCTCGCGCTCACCTCCTCTATCGATTGCTCTATCGGGGTGCCAAGCTGCACAAGCTCGACTATCTTTGCGAACTCCGAGCTCGCAGCCCCGTACCCTGTGCTCACAGCAGTCATTGCGTTGTAGAGAGGCATTCCGGAACGCATGCCTATCACGATATCCCTGACCGCGAACATGATGTCCCTCTCTACGTCCTTGCCCTGGGTCTTGTTCTTGTCTATCGGGTACTGTATGAACTTGTTGAACGCTCCCATGAACACGGCGATCCCAAGGACCGGCATAAGTATCGCTATCTTCGGCACCACCAGGTAGATCGCTATGGTCCCCACAAGGGCGATTATTATCGCAAGCGAGGCCGCGTATATGAACATCCTCTTTACGAAGTCATAAGGGCTTGACTTGATTCCCTCCTGCCGCAGTGAGAGCTCGAGGTCCTTGTGCCTTGCTGCAGTCCTCGCTATGTATATCTGGAACGGGGTGTAGTTCTTCGGCGTGCTGCTAGGCGCTTTTTGGAAAGGCTGCTGCGGTGCCGCTTGCGCCTGCTGCACAGATTGCGGCTGGAGCTTGGGCTGGGATGGCGCCTGCTGCTGGTTGTAAATCGGCTTTGACCTTATCTTGAAGAAGAGGAATTTCTTGGGCTTTGTGAAGCCTACAGGCTGCGCGCTAGTAGTGCCATGGTTAGTGTTATCCGCACCTTGGTCGCCGGCAGCCATCATAACACAGACTACTATTAGCTGCTAGCGCTTAAAAGCCTATTCTTGACCTCTTCGAGCAGCTTGTTGCGAAGCGCAAGCAGTTGCGCATCTGCAGGGGACTCCTTCTCTATCTTCCTCGCCTCCTCAACCCCCTCCACCTCATCCCTTATCACTCCCAGCTGCTCGCCATCAAACGCGTTCTGGGCAAGCCCATCGCTTATCCCCTCAAGGTCGTGGATCTGGTCCTGCAGCGAGAGGCCCGGAAGTATCAGCTTCTTTGCCTGCGGCTTCCTCTCCGCCGCCTTCTTCATCGCCACCTCGGCGGTCTTCATCTTCCCCTCAAACTCCTTTGCTGCCGATCCAGTGATGCCGCGTATCTCGCCCGCAGCCTTTATCGTGTCCTTGTCTATTGCCGCAACCTTTTTCTTGAGCTCAAGCGATGAAACTATCTTCCCTATCTCGCTCCCGATCCCTCCTGCTGTGCCCACCATCCCCTTCCCGACTCCGCTAAGTGCCCCTGCTATCGCCGCCCCTCCCTGCTTTATCTGCTGGGCCCCCTCCCCAACCGCTTCCATCCCGGGCTGGGCACCCCTCTGCTGCCTAGACAGCTCCTTGTCCTCAGCCAGCTTTAGCGCCTCGAGGTCGGCTATTATGCTGCACGCGTCGGAGTAGTCATATCCCCCTATGTTCACCTGCGTCGAGAGCGCCTCCTTCGGGTCAACCCTGGCCTGCTGCACAGGTATTATCCCGCCCATCGACTCGATCGTCTCAGCGGCGCTCTTGTAGTCTGCTGCTTCAAGTGACACTCATATACCTCTTGATATTATCGCAGGGTCAAACGGCCTCCTTCCAGCCGCCGTCTCCACCAGCTCGTCCTTGTTCTTGTAGTAGTGCGCAACTATCGTTCCGACCACGTCCACGTCGAAGTACTTGTTCGCCACCATCCAGTCGAGTATCATGCTCTTCTCCTTTATGTCGTTCACTATCTCGCTTCTGGTGTAACCGCCGTACAGCATTATGAGTTCCGCGAGCCTCGAGAGGTCGGCGACCTGCATGAACGTATCGCTCCTCAGGTTCCACCTATAGAGCACGTTCGCATCCCCTGTCCTGAGTATCTCTCCGAACTCCAGCACCCTTCTTATCCCGAGCCTGCGGTGCCTGAACAGCGTGACTATACCTCCGATTGCGTTGATCAGCAGCTTGGGTATGTTGATCGGCGGGTTTGTCATCCTGATTATGGTGTCCTGCGCGCTGTCGGCGTGCACTGTGCCGTACACTGCGTGACCTGTGTGTATGGCCTCGAAGAGCGTCTCTGCGTCCTTCTCGGTTCGGATTTCCCCGATCAGCATGATGTCAGGACGCTGCCTGAGCGCGTTTATCATCAGGTTGTATAGCGAGATCTCACCCTTGCCTTCCGGGTTCGGCTGCCTTGTGATCATAGGCACCCAGTGCAAGAAGCTCGGAAGCGTCAGCTCCCTTGTTTCCTCTACCGATATTATCCTGTGGTTCTCCGGCATGAAGACGGAGAGCGCGTTGAGGAAGCTGGTCTTCCCGCTTGCGGTACCCCCTGATATCAGGAGGCTGATCTCGTTTTGTATGCACAGCCACATGATCGCCGCAACCTCGCTCGATATGCTCTTGTTGCCGATGAGCGAAGGCATGGTCCATGGGTTCTTTGCGAACTTTCTGATGGTTATCGTGTTGCCCCTCTGCGATATCGGGTAGAGGGTGGCGTTGACTCTTGATCCGTCTGGGAGCTCTGCGTCCATGAGCGGGGAGAGGTTTGATATCTGCCTGCCAACCCTCCTGCCTATCTGCTCTGCGTCGTCGTATATCAGGGTCTCGTCGTGGAGCTTGATGTTGCTCTTGCACCAGCCGAACTTCTTGTGGAACACCCAGAGCGGGTCCTTCGAGCTGTTGACTGTTATTTCCTCAAGGTTGTCATCGGATAGCGGAATCTCCAGGTCACCGAGTCCAAGCATTATGTTTATCACGTACGCTATCAGTATCTTCTTCACTTCCGGGGTGGTGCTCGGCAGGTACTTGTCTATCACAAGGTTAGCGGCATCGATGTACTTCGAGTTGAGCTCCTCGACGTACGCCTTGTCCTCGATCCTGGTAGGGTCTATCGGCACAAGGGAGAGGAGCTCGGTCCTCAGCGATATCAGGAGTATCTTTGTCGCATCCCCAAGCCCCTTGACTATGACGTTGTAGATTGGGACGAAGTCCGCGGGGCTCTCAGTCACCCTTATCGTAACCTTCAGGCCATGGGCGTCCAGGCCGTACTCTGCAAGCAGGACCTCATTAGCAGGATCAGCCAATCACTTCCCCCCTTTTCCCTTCCCAATCCCCTCGATCTTCTTGTGGGTGTCGTCAACCTTCGAGCTGAGCGCGCTCACCTTCCCCTTGCTCTCGTTGACCTTCTTTGTCACCTCCTCTACCCTGGTGTCCTTCTCCTCTGCGTTCTTCTTCATGGCGTCAAGCGCCTTGAGCTGCAGCTCGAGTGCGTGGATCTCCTTAATCATCTCATCGTGCTCCTTCTTCATTGAGGATAGCTCCTCCTTTGCTGATGCGAGCTGGTCGTTTAGAGCGCCTAGTTCGCCGAACTTCTGCTTGAGCGCATTAACCTTCTCCATGAGCCCCTTCATCTTCCCCTCGGCAAGCGGGTACGCGCTGTTGATGTTGCCCTTTGTCTTCTCGAGGTTGCTCAGTATCATCGCCCTGTTGCGCTCAGCCTCCTGCTTTAGCTTTGCGCTCTCGAGCTTTGCGTACTTCTCAAGCCTCTCGCTGTCGCCGATCTGCCTGTTCTGCTTCTCGACGGCCTCCTCGAGCGACTTTATCTCGGTGTGCAGGCTCTCCTGCATCTTCTTGAACTGCTCCTCCTGCTGCTTTAGCATCTTCTCGAATGCAACCCGCGACTCGTTTATCGAGTCCTGATACGACTTGATCTTGTTGCGTATGTCGGCAGCAAGAGTGCTCGCCTGCGTCGCCCCGCTGCTGAATCCCTGGACCCTTGTGGCTATCTCCTCCAGCGCCTTCATCTCCGTGTCGACAGTGTCGGATATCTTGTCTATTCGGTCCTTCTCAACCTTTATACCGCTGAAGTGCTTCTCCGCCTCCCTCTCTATCCTGTTCAGCTCGTCCAGGTCGCTCTTTATCGAACCGGCATTCTTCTTGAAGAGCGCATCAGCATCAGTGACGACCTTGGTCAGGTCCCTTATCCTTACGTCTATCGCCTGCAGCACGTTTGCCTGCGCCTTGATCTCAGACTGCGCATTCTGCTTCTTGACCGCGACTGTCGAGCGTATCGTCTCCTGCTCCCCCTTTGGGACGTTGAGCAGGCCGATGTACATCTTGCCCACCTTGTAGTTTATGCGTACCATGTTCGCGCGCTCGAGCACGCTCGCCCAGTCCTCGACCACCTTCGTGCTCACGCGAAGCTCTGCTGCCAGCATGTTCTCCTCAGTCTCCCCGTGCATCCTGAGGTACTCCACCAGGGCGTCTATCCCTGTGGTGGTGAGCTGGTCAACCATTCAATCAAAACATTACTATGATTTAAGTTTTAAATACTCTTACCTGCCTGCTTAATCACAAATCCTGCCACCTCTGTGCCTACAGCGACCTCCGGGAGTATCAGGCTTGCTATCCCGGCGCGCTTCATCCTTGCTATGTCCTCCTGCCTCTTGATCCTGGCAACAACCTTTATCTTGTCGTTGAGGCGCTTCGCCTCAATCGCGATCAGCGTGTTCTTGACATCATCCTCGTCTAGCAGCATCAGGTGCGACGCGCGCCTGATCCCCGCCCCCTCAAGCGCCTCGGTCTGGGTGGGGTCTGCATTGATCGTCAGGATGCCCCTTGCCATCATCTTCCTTGCGATCTTGGGGTTCTGCTCAATCACTATGAACTCTATCTTCCTCTTCTGCAGGCTGCCCACCATCTCGTTGGCTATCCCGTCGAAAGGGGTAATCACTATGTGGTTCGATAGCTTTCGTATCTTGTTCTGCACCACCTTCTCCCTCCAGTTTATCCCGCCCAGGAGCTGGTAGAAGATCGTGGTTAGTATAATCGTTATTATCAGCTTGCCCTGTATGTCAAGCCCTGAAGCTACAAGCAGCAGAGGGTTCGTCGGGTCGACCAGGGTGCTGTTCGGGGGGAAGTCAGCCCCGATTATGTTCATGAAGCTCCAGAAGAGCGCGACGAAGAGGCTCTGCCCAGAGAGCAGCGCTGCGCCCACGGAGAAGGCGAATATCGCCAGCAGGATCACGAACAGCAGCTTTTGTATCGCCCTAAACTCCATCATTTGCCACCCTTTGCTATCGCGACCAGGTTCTCCCCCAGCTCGACGCCGGCAAGATACTCCGGAAGCACGCACATCTCTACGCCCACCCTGTACATCTTCGTCCTTATCTCGTCGCTGCTCACTCTCGCAAGTATCTTTATCTTCTCGTTGAGCTTCTTTGCGGTAATCGCCCCGAGCAGGTTGTCTATATCGCTGCTCGATGCGAACACTATCTCCTTCGCCTTTGATATCGAGGCAAGCCTCAGCTCATCGCTGTCCGTGAACTTCCCAGTGATGTTGAGGATCCTGCGCCTGTTGAGCACGCTCTCCGTCTCCCTCTCGGTATCGACAACAATGACCCTGATCTTCTTCTCAACAAGCCTGTTAATCAGCCCTGCCGCGACCTCGTTGTACCCGCACACTATCACGTGCCCATTCATGCGCGAGGCCCTGAACCTGTTGATGAAGTTCTCAAGGTTTGCGTACCTTATTATGTCAAGGACCGCGGCGATAACGAAGCTGACCACAAGCATGTTGCTTATGTTGTCAAGTATGACCACGCTGACAACCGCGACAAATTTGAGCGGCGCATAGCTGAACGCAAGGCTCGCAAGGTCAAAGGATGCGGCAGTGTTCGGGGCGGCGAAGAAGGTCTCGATAGTGTAGTATGCGTCAAGGTAAAAGTTCTTTGTGAGTATCCAGAGAACAGAAATCGAGAAGAGCATCACAACCCCTCCTATTATCACAGCGGAGACGAGTACGTTCCTTGTCTCGCTTTCGGGTCGCTCTGCCATCGCATCAACCGATGTCCTTGACTATCTCGTCGAACAGCTCCGTGCTCGCGGAGATGTTTGGGGTCGCAATGAAGCTGGCCCCCGCGCTCTCAAGCCTGCTCTTTATGAACTCGTTGTTCGCCCTTGTGGCGATTATGATCTTCGGGTTGAGGCTTTTTGCGGTTATCACCGTGAATAGGTTCTTCGCATCGTCATCCATCACGACCGCAATCGCCCTTGCGCCAGCAATCCCCGCATCCTTTAGCGTCTTCGAGGATGTCGCATCACCAACGACTACCGGGATCTCCCTGTCCTCAAGGAATTCGATCTTCTTTGCGTCCTTCTCCACGACTACGAGCTTGACCTTGTTCTGCTGGAGTATCTCTACGACCCTTTCGCCTACTATGCCGAATCCGCAGACTATCACGTGGTCCTTGAACTGCTCGCGTGGCATCAGAATCAGTTTAACATACGAGCGCTCAATTTATAATTCTTATTCGGAATGGTAATCTTTTCAAGGGTGCCAGCCAGACCTTAAATAGACAGCCCCGGAGTTGCCACCTCCAAAGGCATTGCATCCATTGTTGTCTGTTGATTGATATGTGAGGCTGCCGCAACTCCCTCCATTGGCGCCTCCCTGTCCCCCATAAAAACAATAGCTGGTAGAGCAAACGTTCCCGCCACATACATATGGGCCAAATGTTCCACATCCTGATGGGTTTGATGTGCAAGTGTCCCCTCCTGTAGCACTCGTGCCTCCCGCATAATTGATCGTGCCAGTGGATGCAAGTGCCCCGTATCCTAAAATGACGCTCCCTCCAGATCCGCCTGTTCCTCCACCCCCAAACCTGACACCATCATTATATGGCGGGCCACCTGGTGCCCCTGAAACGTCTATAGTGCCGGCGTTGCTAAATGTCCCCGCGTATATCTCAACAATCCCCCCTCCATTTCCGCCAGATCCGCCACCAGGGCCAATATAGGTGGAGCTGGAGCACCTTCCGCTGCCTGTGGTTGCTGTGCCTGCCGACCCGCCTCCTCCATTGCCTCCATTGCCCCCATATAATCCAATGCTGAAATATGCGCTGGTCCTCGACAATCCAGCGCCTCCAACATTCCCTGGCTGCCCTACAGAATATGCAGGCCCATATCCTGCAATGGATTCTCCTCCGCAGCCGTATGGGCCGCAGCCGCCTGCTCCTCCAGAGCCGCCACTGCAGGTGTCTGTTATAGTGCCAAAGTTGTATACTGCTACATTTCCTTGGAGGTACTGCCCATTAAGGTTGAGTGTTGCACCGCTCTGGACTATTATCGCGTTGCTCGTAATTATGTTATATGCTAAAATGGCGGTGCCCGAGTAGTCTGCATCGCCACCTATGGACAGCGTCCCTGAAGATGGGCATGTGCCGCTAATCTGACTGCCTGAACCTCCGTTCCCAGGATTCATCAATATTACGGTTGTCGTAGATGATGTTGAAGTCGATGTTGATGTGGATGATGAGGTGCTGGATGTTGAACTTGTTGAGGAGGTTGAGGATGTAGACGTTGACGTACTTGTAGAGGTGGTAGTTGAAGTCGAAGTTGAAGAGGTAGTGGAGGTAGAAGTAGAGCTAGTTGTAGAGGTTGATGTCGTTGATGTGCTTGTCCTAGTATTGACTGCACCAAGTATAATCCCTATGTCTGATACGACCCCGTTTTGTGTCTGGGTGTTATATTGGAGCCAGAGATGTCCCTGAAATGCAGTTCCGAAAGAATTTGAGGAAATCGGGCACGATACCGTGATCATCCTCCCCTTGTTTGACGTGAGTGTAAATTGCTGCAGGCTCTGCAGGTTCTGTGGCGGCAGTGAACCGCTGTTGCACCCTATTCCTGTAACTGTTATCGTTTGTCCTATGTAACTGAGGTTGAAAGTAAGTAAGCCCGTGTTGGAGAGTATTGGGTGGCTGCAGACAAATCCTGGAACCAGTATGCAGGATTGAATCGGTATTGGATTATTGAATATTCCCAAGGCGTAGATTACCGTGATCACCGCAGTAGCGGCAAGTATTGCCCAGCTGTACGTGGAGAGGTATTCGGTTACATTTTGGAGCTTAAACATGCGCCCACATGCTATTTCCTGAAATTTATAGCTCCATCCAGATTCGAACTGGAGTCTGCAGGTCCAGAGCCTGCCATCCTTGACCACTAGACGATGGAGCTATAGCACAGTTAATTGGCGGATAGATTTTATTAACTCTTTGGGTAGACTGCAAACAAATATAATTATTCGGGGGGAAAAGTGATCATGGTGTATTTTTCAGGGCCTAACGTTGTAAATTCAGCAGAGCTGCGCGACCTACTTATCGCAGACATCGTGCTCTCCCTCGCATTTGCGGTAGCGATGAGCGGGGGGATATCCGCAATATCACACTCAAACGTATCTGTATTCTACCTGCTGCCACTGACATTT
>JAGWGY010000021.1 GCA_028867115.1 Microcaldota archaeon | reverse complement strand
AGGTAGACCGCAGACGAAGCGTAGCTGCTCTCATAAACCCTGTTTTGGAGCACCTTTAGAACGGTGCTGTTCGGTCCAACGTTCTGGAAGATCGCGTAGTATGTCCCAGGCGCAAGCAGGGTGAAGTTGCCGTCATAATATGTAGCATTCGCAGGCTGCAGAGGAGGGAACGAGGAGCTGCCAAGCCCTCTTGTCGCCTCGTATATCCCTGTACCGTACAGCTGTGCAGTATGCGATCTCATCTGCGATGAATTCGAGATATAGTTTCCGAGCATCGCGTACGCAGTGTAGTTTGCAAAGTAGAAGTCCAGCGGCTCCTGAGGCGAGGTCACATATCCCACGGCAGCAAGGCCTGTAGAGTTTAGCGTTATCCCTATCGCCTGCCCTGCGCCAGAGGCGAGAGTGATATTCTGGATTGCAACGTTCCCATAACCGAGCGAAAACGCCTTGGCCCCATCGGCCACAAGTATGATTATGCCTATCACAAACAGCGCAACTCCGATCAGCAGGACTCTCCTCTCCAAAGATTCACCAAACGCTTTTTATACCTAGATATGCAAGCACTATTTATTTAAACTGCCCTCGTGAATCAATGACTGTCAAGACCGGAATACCTGGACTGGACGCAATGTTATTCGGCGGGATACCCGACGGCAACCAGGTCGTGATCGCAGGCGGTCCGGGTGCGGGAAAGACGCTTATCAGCTTCGAATACCTCTACAGGAATGCAAAGGCGGGCAATCCCGGAGTGTATTTTGCACTAGAGGAGGACCCCGAGAGGGTGCTTATGGAGGCAAAGGCAGCTTTCCCTGAACTTGCAGCCGACATCGATGACCTGATCAGCAAGAAGAAGCTGATAATAGACGGGAAGGCGCCAACAGAGAAGCTGCTCGCAGGCGCAGACCCTAGCGGATACGAGTTCGGCAAGGTGGTCTCCGAGATAGAGGGACTTGTCAAGTCGATAGGCGCCACAAGGGTCGTTGTCGATTCCGCATCTATACTTAACATCCTGATAAGCGACCAGGTAGCATACCGAAGGTCGATGATTGAGTTCATAAACGACATGCGCAGGATGGGTGTGAACGCACTTCTTACGATGGAGGCATCCACTCCCGAGAGGAGCAAGCTTGAGTTCAAGCCGGAGTTCTTCATATTCGACGGCATCATAAGCATGTACCAGACGGGTGAGGAGGAGAAGAGGATCAGGGCCATGGAGGTCATCAAGATGCGCGGCACCAGGCACAGCTTCGTCACCACCCCATACGAGATCACCCCTGGCGGATTCAAGGTGTTCTCGGCAGAGGACACGACCCTCTACTAGCAAGTTGTTGGGATGCAGAAGAGCAAGAGCGTTGTTGCGGTTCCTGATGCGAACATACGCGCTGCCGCCCTGATAGCGATATTCCTTGTCCTGTTGGCGATAGCGATCAGTGTAATTCCGAAAGGGACAAAGGCCCAGCAGTGCGAGTCAATCCTTCTCTCGCAGAACCGCGACTCGTGCCTGATATCACTTGCAGTATCGACCCACAACCAGAGCATCTGCTCTACCATACAGGACCAATCAAGCAGCCAGTGCTACTCAAGCGTTGCAATCGCAACACTATCCGCGCCTATCTGCAGCAAGGCAGGAAACCTTGCCGCATCCTGCGTAGTCCAGATCGCAAATGATACAAATGACACAAGCATCTGCTCCCAGGCAAGCGAGCCGCTCTCGGACAGATGCGTATACTCCATAGCGGTCAGGAAAGGTGGGATCGGATTTTGCACCCAGATATTAAACTCTACAGAGCAGCTCGAGTGCGACTCAATAATCTCAATAGGCTACGCAGCTGCAAGCAGGAATCCTGCGCCATGCGCAAACGTGACAAACTCGACCAATTCCACCACCACTTCCGCAATAATAACTGGCGCAAAGCTCTCATCATCAGGCGGCAGCGCCATATTCAACCAGCTCGCATTCCTCCCGGAGCTGAACATAACAGCAAGGGACGCATGCTACTCGACTGTCGCATCAGAGCAGCAGAATGCATCGCTGTGCGCCATGGTAGGCGCAGACGCGCGCAGCCTGTGCACATATTCTGCAAGCCCTGCCACCAATTCGACATCACAGCAGAACTTCACTGCGCTGATTGGCGGCTGCAACAAGTCGGGCCAGTACGCATCATCCTGCAGGGTGTACGTGACGATAAGCGAGGCTGTCGCAACCGACAATGCCACGATGTGCGGCACGCTCTCCGTCCCCTCCTCATGGAACTGCTACTCCGCGCTTGCGGTGAAGTACAAGGCTCCTGCCGGCTGCGGCTACATCACCAACTCAAGCGCTAATAATGCTTGCCTCCAACAAATAGGTTAAGGGGGAACAGATGCTCAAAGGAATAGTATCCTGCGTTAAGCATGCGGCGAGCATGAGCGAGAACACATACTACATCTCGAGCATTGAGGAAGGGATACCGAAGATAAACGAGCTGAAGAGCGCAATCGTGCTCAACTTGGGGGACAGAATAGAGGCGCAGCTCTTAGGCGAGCGGATAGAGTCAGCGGTAATCGGTGATGCGAGCTTTCCTGATCATCTTATAAAAATACGCAAGCACATCCCATCGCTGCTTGCACAGCGCAAGAAGAGCATACACGATGAGATAGGCAGCGCGACTGCAAACATGCAGGGCAAGCTCGAGTCTGCGGCAAAGCTCCTCATCGAGAAGCTGCTGCTAGGGGCCCCGATAGTGGTCAGGTTCCACAACGATGCTGACGGGGCTACAGGCGCGTACGGGCTCTACCTTTGCCTTGAGCAGCTCTCAAGGAGAATCGCAGTCACAGGATTCTCCAAGATCCAGTGGAAGATGCACCGCGGAGTCGCCTACTCCAGCTCAGATGCCAAGGAGGACATGCTTACCATAGGAAACTACGACTCGATAACACGGCCGCTGCTTCTGATAACAGACTTCGGGACCACAGATGCCAGCATCGACGGCACCGTCCTTGCAAAGGATAAGTTCGACATAATCTGGCTTGACCACCATCCTGTGCTTGAGCAGCTTGCCGGGATGCTAGACAACTACATAAACCCCTGGATGTTCGGGGGGAACTCCAACTACACCGCAGGCGTCCTGACGTGCGAATTCGGGAAGACGTTTGCAGACGTCGACCTCTATCTTGCGGAGGCCGCATCGCTAATCGGGGATTACAGCGCATACGCGCAGGATGACGAGCGGGCTAAGGACTTCGCGCTGCTGCTCGACATGCTCACAAGCGACCGCAGGATCGCAGGGCCTTCAGCTAGCGGTGACATCACACCATATGATATCGGGATGATAATGGGTGACGAGGCAAGGCGAGATGAGCTGATAAGGTATGCAAAGACAAGGATAGAGGAGGCGATAGACTCTGGTCTCGAGTCGATAAGGCAGTACAAGGGCGCCCTCTCGCAGGTGTATCTTCTCGACTTTGAGAACGTGAGGAAGGACACCATGACAAAGTACCCTCTTCCCGGCAGGTATGCCTCGAAGCTGCTGGAGCGGATCGAGAAGGTGAACGAGAAACCCGCAATACTGGTCCTGCACTTCGGGCATTTCGTCTCGGTGAGGGTCAGCGACCCTATCGCAGAGAAGGCGAACCTCCTTGTAACGGTAAACGAGATAAAATCAGGGTACTCGTACGTCGACGCCGCAGGGGGGCACAACACCGCCGCCAGCATAAAGCTCAAGCAGGATGAGTTCAAGAGGGAGATAATAAACGCGCTCCTGAGAAGCTTTGGGTGCAACATCTCCTAAAAACATAAATTGATTCCTGCCCTATACTATATTGATTAAATGGCGAAATTCGAAGTACCAAAACTTCCGTACGATTACGGCGCGCTTGCGCCCTACATCTCAGAGCAGACGATGAAGCTCCACCATGACAAGCACCACCAGGCATACGTCGACAACCTGAACAAGGCGGTAGACATGCACCCCGAGTGGGGCGAGAAGGGCATAGAGGAGATAATTAAGACTTATGACAAGGCCCCTGATGACATAAAGACGATGCTAAAAAACCACGGCGGAGGGCACTACAACCACTCGCTCTTCTGGAACATGCTCTCCCCGAAGAAGGACCAGTCCCCCTCAGAGACGACAAAGCAGATGATCGATGCGCAGTTCGGCGACATTGACACCTTCAAGAAGCAGTTCGGCGAGGGTGCGACAAAGGTGTTCGGTTCAGGATGGCAGTGGCTGGTAATGGACAACGGCAAGCTCTCGCTGATGAGCACCCCTAACCAGGATTCTCCGCTCACGCAGGGCAAGACGCCCATACTTGGGATCGACGTCTGGGAACACGCTTATTATGTCGACTACCAGAACAGGCGCGCCGATTACATTTCGGGCTGGTGGCACGTGGTCAACTGGGAGTATGTCGAGGGACTGCTTACAAAGTGATCAGATGACACGTTTTGAGAGTGCGATCTTCCTGCTTGCGACGAAGACGAAGGATGCTGAGGAGATGGACGAGATCGCATCAAAGCTCGAGAAGCGCAAGAGCATAGTCGAAACATCAGTAGTGCCTGGGATTAAGGTAAAGAGGGAGGAGTACGACATGATGGTGAGGGTCATCGGGAGCAACAGGGAGCTCGATAAGGTCGAGCTAATGCTCAAGAATCGCTCAGATTTCTCAAAGGTTGCAAGGCTTACGGCCGAGAAGTGAAGCATTATAAGCCTTTTGCGACTAATTAAATGTATTAAGGTCGTGTTTTATGGCTAGGATTAGACCAGGGCGAGCTGTGAGGAAGATAAACAGCCAGGCGTGGAGCAGGTACAGCGTCTCCAAGCCCAGGAAGAACTTCGTCAAGGCGCTCCCGCACACAAGCCTGCTTGTGTTCAACATGGGCGTCAAGAAGGGCACCTATAACATGACGATGAATCTCGTCTCCGAGCAGAACGTGCAGCTGCGATCGAACGCGCTTGAGGCTGCAAGGCAGGTAACAAACAAGTACCTCGAGCGAGAGATACCTAACGCTTATTCACTGAGGATAGTCCCATATCCTCACTCGGTTCTGAGGGAGAAGAAGTTCGCAACCGGGGCAGGAGCAGACCGAATCTCGCAGGGAATGACCCTCTCGTTCGGAAGGCCTACAGCCGTTGCCGCAAGGGTGTTCAGGGGAAACACCATCTTCGAACTCAAGACAAACGCCTCCAACAGGAGGATCGGCCAGACCGCCCTAAGGAGGGCTGCGGCCAAGCTCTCAGGCACCTACAAGATCAAGGTGCAGGAGGCTCAGGCTGCGCAGCCGGCTCAGGCGGCAGCCTAAGGTTTAGGCTTATGAAACTTTTACTGCAGTTCCCCGAGGGGCTCAAGCAGTTTGCTATGCAGCACGCGAGGAAGTACGAATCTGAAGGGCACGAGGTATTCATCTCAGCAACGCCCAATTTCGGCGCATGCGACCTTGCGATAGAGGAGGCAAAGGCGATTGGCGCAGAGAAGCTGATCCACTTCGGCCATGCGGAGTTCGCAAGGGTGGACTTCCCTGTGGAGTACATCTTCCACACCGTGGATGCTAGCCTAGACACCCTTCCGGAGGCTCTTCCTGAGCTCGAAAAGTACAATACGATAGGCCTGGTTACGACGATACAGCACGTCCACCAGATCGAGGAGGTGAAGGCGTTCTTCGAGAAAGCCGGGAAGACGGTCCTTATCGGCAAGCCGTATGGGTTTGCAAAGCACAACGGCCAGATCCTGGGCTGCGACATAGGGAGCGCGGCATCACTGGACCGCAAAGTGGACTGCTTTGTCTACTTCGGAGGAGGGCTCTTCCACCCGCTTGGCGCGGTATACTCGACCACAAAACCATTCCTTGCGATAGACCCTTTCATCAGAAAGCAGATGTGGCTCGATTCCTACAGGCAGGAGCACAAGAAGAGGGAGAGGGCCAAGATCATGCGCAGCATCGAGGCAAAGAGGTTCGGGATACTGGTCAGCACGAAGAACGGTCAGACAAACATGAATCTCGCAAAGGTCCTCAAGAAGAAGACGGAGCTCTCAGGGTGCGAGGCTGCGATACTGATCGCCAACACGTTTGATTTCGACTACCTAAACAACCTCATGGAGTTCGATGCGTTCGTAAATACCGCTTGTCCTAGGCTCACCACGGACGACAACGAGAGACTCAGAAAGCCGCTCCTCAGCGCGAACAACCTGATAGAGCTTCTCAGCCTGCGCTCATCCTCGATAAAGGAGAAGGCCTGAATAGCGCTTACGCTAATCCTCTGAAATTAAAAAGAAAGAGAAAAAGAAAAAATAAAAGAAAGGTCCTAAAACGCCAAAGCGCTTAGGATACCTTCAGTGTTATCGTTGCTACCTTCTGCGTCAGAAGCGGGTTGCCTGCCGAAGGCGCCGAGCTAGACAGCGTGTAGTTCATCCATAGTGAACCGCTGAATGCCGTTCCAATCGATGCAGGGTTTGCCGTGTTTGCAAACACTACTCCCGTTGTTCCGAAGCACTTGAGGCCCGTAACCGATACGGTGCTGCCGCTTGAAAGCGTCAGTGAACCAGCGTTGTTGACGTTGGACACTGTTGCAGTTGCAGCTCCCGCAGCCGATAGGTCAACTAGCGCAGCAGGAGAACCTGCAGCGCCTGTCCCGGTTGGGTTAGGCAGACCGTTCGTTGTCGAGGTTGCAGCGCATCCAAGACCGACATTGTAGAATGTCGAACCAGTGCTCTGACCAAGTGTCATCGAGAGGTTACCTGCAGTCGCGCCTGGACCAGCAAGCACAGGTGACTGGCAGAAGAAGCCAGGTCCTGCTACGCAAGCTGTACCAAGCAACGAGCCGCTGCTGAATATTCCTAAGCTGAATAGTGCACCTAGCACTACCGCTATTATCAAGATGGCCCATCCGTAGGTCATCAGATATTCCATTGCGCTCTGTAGCTTGAATGATTTCATTCTATCACTTTGGTTATATCATACAAAGATAGGTATTTAAAGCTTATTCCTGCCCTGCTTTTTCATCCCGCCAAGGCGCAGCAGCTCGCTTCCCGTGCTCTCAAGCTGTATTCGCGCCACGTCCTGCTTCTTGCGGAAGTTCGGAAGGACCGAGTTCGCAAAGCGCATGTGCAGGGCGGAATCGTAGATCCCCTGCATCGCCTCATAGTACCCCCTTGCGGCATCAAGGTTGCCAGATCGCAGCTCCTCGAAGCTCTCGCGCTTCAGTTCTCCCACCGAGTCCATTATGCCAAGCATGTAGCTGACCTCACCCTCCCCGAGCTCGCGCATGCTCGGGAGCCTTCCCTTACTTATTATATTGTATAATACATAGGCCTCCACGTACTCCTGGTGGGCCTGCATGGAGTAGTACTCAAAGCCCACCTCCATCCTGCGCAGCTGCGCTATCATCCTCTTCAGGCGCGCAAGCTGCCTTCCGACCTCCCTGTGCCTCTTTGCATGCATGTTTGAGATCGACTCCCCGGAGAGCCTCACTACCTCCCTTGAGAGCTGCATTACCTTATCCTGCCTCTGCTGCAGCTTTGAGAGGCTCTTTGTTATCTTCTTTATCTCAGGTATCATCGTATCATCAGTTTATCTTCAAGCTCCTGCCGGCCCAGAAGAGGTACTGCTGGGCGTATCCGGCGTAATCCCCCCACCTCTCATCTGCAAACTCGTGAATCTTTTTGATGCCCTGCTTCTTCCCATCAAAGTAAACCCTCTCAACAATCCTCTTTATCCACGTGTCTATGGGGAAAGCCTCGAGCTTTCCGTATCCCATGAGCATGATGCAGTCCGCGACCTTGTCTCCAACTCCAGGCAGCTCCATGATCTGCTCCTTTGCCCTATGGTAATCCTTGTGGTGCAACCTATTTAAGTCGAGCGACTCTGAGCACGTCCTTGCGCTGCCGATTATGTATTTTGCACGAAAACCTGTCCCGCACTTTTTCATCATCTCCTTCACCCCTATCCCCGCAAGTGCATCAGGCGTAGGAAACGAGCGGAAGCTCACCCACTTGCCGCCCACATCGACAGAGTGCAGCTCCCCGTAATTCTCAATAAGCTTCCTGACGATCAGGCGTATCCGCTTGACGTTGTTGAACTGCGAGACTATGAAGCAGACCGTAGTCTCCCACGGGTCGTTGCGCGTCACCCTCATGCCGGGATAGCGCGCTATAGCGTTTGCAAGGAACTCGTCGGTTCCAATCTTCTCGTAGATTCTACCCATGTCATCCTGCAGCCCAAAGCGCTTAGCTATCTCCTTGCGGAGCCTTGTGCCAGAAAGCGTTGGCTGCGAGCCAAAGTAGAGTAAGCCATCATTTTGCCTGACCTCTACCAGCGAGTTTCCCGCAACGTAGCGCAGGTGCCTGCCATCCGCAGAGATGTCCCCAAAAAATGTCAAAGGCTGGGCGCTCTCCACCGTGTGCTTCATGCTGAAGTCATCTGTCCTGATCCGCTGCATCTCTTCCCCCAACTAATTCATTAATATAACTATCCATCTTTAAATTGCTGTTCCCATCGGGGTTAGCATGAGCATCATAGACAAGCTGTTCAAGAGCCATGAGGAGGACGTGATAAAGTTCGACGTCGACCTCATCGGGATCGCGATAAAGGCGAACAAGGAGCTCTACAAGATGGTCAGCTCAGGGTCCGACGACCTTGGCGACATCCACAGGCTGGAGCAGCAGGCTGACGAGAAGGTGCAGGAGATACGCAACATGATCTCATCAGGCGCCATCGCGCCTAACATACTCGACGACATGTTCATGCTGGTCGACTTCGAGGACAACATAATAGACTCGATCTACAACCTTGCTAGGGAGTATTCAAGATACAAGCTGCCGAGCCTCAAGATGCGCACCATGGTGCAGATAAAGATGCTTAAGTCGATCGAGATGGTCGGAGAGGCGCTCGATTCCCTATACAAGATGGAGTCCAGCGAGGACCTTTCAAGGATGCGCAATCTGCGCGCGAAGATAGAGAAGCTCGAGGAGCGCGAGGACAACATCAAGGACTCGCTGCTCGACTACGTGTACGACAACAAGGTGGACTTCAAGTCCTTCTACCACATAGTGGAGCTTGCGCACAAGGCGGACAACATAATGGACGCTGCGGAGGACACGGCTGACATGTTCCTCTCCATAATGGTCTCCATAATGACGTGAATCGCGTGTACGAACTCATCCTCCTCCTGCTCGGCGCAGTGCTGCTCGCGCTAGTCTCCGGAAACAATCTTGCAGTATGCATGGGAAATGCGATCTCCGGCAGGCTGATAAGCAGGAGGAACGGGATTGCGCTCACGATAATCGGGTACGTCGCAGGGATGGTGCTGGAAAAGGGTTTCTTCAGCAAGACCCTCTCATTCCTGCTTCCTAAGGCGGGCCCGCTCTTTGTCGGGATAGCGCTTGCGATACCTATCGCGCTCTTTGTGCTCTCGTATGTGCGCAGGGTCCCGCAGTCCCTCTCGATAATATTCACGATGTCGCTGATAGGTATCGGGCTGGCGTCGCACGAGGCTGTCGACCTGCAGGTGGTTGCGCTCATCATAATGTTCTGGATATTCGTGCCTCTCGCATCATTCGTGCTGATGGTCCTGCTGATGCGCGCAACATCGCGCGCCCTGCGCAACAAGTTCTCATGGCGCAAGCTCAGGCTCCTCAAGATGCTTGTGATCCTCTCGTCATTCTTCGTCTCATTCACCCTTGGCGCAAACACGCTCGGGTTCATCTACAACCTGCTCCCCAGCACGCAGTACACTCTGCCTGTGATAACCCTCTCAATCGCGCTCGGAGCAGCGCTGCTCAGCGGCAGCGTACTGCGCAGGACCGGGACCGACATTATGGCGATAAGGTACCTCAACGCGTTCAGCTCCCAGGCGATATCGGTGATCTTCGTAGAGTTTGCGACGATATTCGGGGTCCCCATCTCCAACTCGCAGACCTTCGTATCGAGCATATACGGCGCCGCGATCAGCTACAGGAGCAGGCTGATACTAAAGAAGCCCTTCTTTGCGATAATCTACAGCTGGACATCGGCTGCGATTGTGAGCATAATCGCAGGATATCTGGCCGCAAGCCTGCTTGCATGAATGGTAACTAATATATCTTTTGCCAGCATACTAATAGCGACGGTGCTGTTTTGAAGAAGGAAACGATGCAGGAGAAGCGAGCAAGGCTCATGGGGGTCGCAAGGGAGAGCCTCAGCAACAGGTACGCAGGAGAGGAGCACGCTGTCATGCAGGCAATCAATTCATATCTTGAGGTCGAGAAGGTCAGGAACCAGGTGTTCGAGAGGCTCGAGGAGTGGTACACCATCTACTTCCCTGAATATAGGCCGTCATCACCAACAGCGCTTGCAAAGTTCGTAATCTCGTTCGGCATGGACAAGAGGAAGGCGAACGTCGATGAATTGCGAAAGACCCTGGGCGAGGGGGCGGAGAGGCTGCACCAGCAGATCTCAAACAGCATAGGCAGGGAGCCGGAGAAGGAGGAGTACGACACGATCAAGACGCTGGCGGAAAGCGAGCTTGCGCTTCTGGACGTGGAGAACAAGATCGACGCATACCTTGCGAAGAGCGCAAAGAAGGTCATGCCTAACATCACCACCATAATTGACTACAAGGTGGCAGCCGAGCTGCTTGCAAAGGCGGGATCTATGGAGAAGATGGCGATGATGCCTGCATCCACGATACAGCTTTTGGGAGCCGAGAAGGCGCTCTTCAAGCACCTCAAGTACGGCACAAAGCCTCCGAAGTACGGGATCCTCTTCAAGCTGCCGCAGATAGTGAGCGCGCAGAAGAAGATGAAGGGCAGGCTCGCAAGGCTGTATGCGAACAAGATAAGCATAGCGGCAAAGGCGGATGCGTTCTCGAAGAACTTCATTGCAGACAGGCTAAAGGCGGATATCGAGAAGGCGCTAAAGAAGGGAAAGAAATAGCTTCCCCTATTGTAACCTATTATAATTTAGTTTTTCTATCCACCATTCTCCTATGCGTACAAGGGCCCAATCAGTAGTAGAGTACCTTTCAACCTACAGCTGGGCGGTCTTTGCCGCAGCTGCCGTCATCGGTGTCTTCTATGCTCTTGGAGTTTTCCAGACC
>JAGWGY010000020.1 GCA_028867115.1 Microcaldota archaeon | reverse complement strand
CGTTGGGGGCAGCGTTTGAAGGGACTGTTGGGATCAACTATACTGCGGCAGTGACAGGGTTTCCCCATACGGTTTATGGGAGGGTCTTTGTGAAGGTCACTTAGGCAGAATCCCAGTTACGCCCTCTTGTTCATCAGGAATGCGAGCTTCATAGTGTTTGCGTCCAGATAGAGCTTCTCAAGGGTGGCTATCTGCTCGTATGTGTGGCTGTCACGCATATACACTTCGAGCCCGAGCAACAGGGCCCTTGCCCTGTGTTTCTTATCGTCATTTATGGAATCCAGTAGCTCCCTTCCTTTGCTGCTTATCCAAGTGAACCTTGTAGCGCTACCTCCAGATCCCGCTGACCCCTTTCCTATCAGGAACTCTTCATCTATGAACCCATTCTTCTTAAGTTCGATAAGCGTTTCAAAAATCGGCGTCTTTAGGCTCCTCTCTCCGCCTGCCCAATAGCATATCTCGTCTATCTCAAACCTCTTTGGGTGGCCTTCGCTTCCACCCCGTTTTAGAAGGTCAAGGACAATGAACTCTAGTCCAGTTACCTTGCCTGCGTATTCCTTTATGCCCTCTTTTGTCCCGAAACCCATGCAATCGCTTCGACTCCTCTTGCACCCTATATATACATTTTGCAGGCGTTCGTTTTGGATAAGAATATTTTCCATATCCAGAATCTTTAAATTGCCTTGGAGGGAATGTCTGTTTGAGGGGGTTGCTTGATACACATAAGGCCGCCGCAGAGCCTTGAGGAGGCAGGGAAGTACGGCCAGCTAAAGGTATTCCTGTGCGGCAGCATAGAGATGGACCAGGCGCGTGAGTGGCAAAGTGAAATCGTAAGGAAGTTAAAGGACGCGAACATCGTGATACTTAACCCTCGGAGGGAGAACTGGGACAGCAGCTGGAAGCAGGAGCTCTCTGACAGGAACTTCGTTGGACAGGTGGAGTGGGAGCTGGATGCAATAGAGATGGCGGATCTTGTCGCAGTACACTTCGAGCCTGACACAAAATCCCCGATCACTATGCTCGAGATAGGGCTATTCGCAAAATTAGACCCAAAGAAGCTGATAATACACTGCCCCGAGGGATTCTGGAGGAAAGGCAACATCGACATAGTGTGCAGGAGATATGGGATAAAGCAGGTTGAAACCCTCGATGAGCTGGCAGGGGAGATAAGAGGACGATCAAGAGATTGATTTCATGACAAAATATGGAGTATTGCTAGGGTACGGACTGTTTGACGGAAAGAATGCAAAGTACAGGGGATATCTGGACGCTTTTGCGGCGCTGGCAAAGAAGCAGCGTTTTGACCGCGTGGTTCTGTGCGGGGGCAAGACAAGCCCTGGAAGGCCATACGATTCTGAGTCTGGCACTGCAAGGTCTTACCTAGAGGGAAAACTAAAGGGGAAGGTGATAGAAATAGAGGATAGGTCGTTCACTACGGCGCAGAACATCAGGTTCGCAAAAAAGTTCCTTGGTTTTGGGAGGAAGGACCAGATAACAATCTTCTGCGACAACGTACGTCCTTTCAAGACAATGTGGTACGTGATGCACTACTGGTACGGATTGCGCAGGGGGCAGATACAGGACTATTTTGTCAACTTTGCTCTGCCTTTCTACAGGAAGCACTACACCACAGAGGAGATAGGCAATGCGTACAGCGCCAACCTGGAATACAAGGGCGTAACAATAGTTCCTTACAGGATGAGGGAGAGGATAGAGGATGCTGTAGGGCAGATACCTGCGAGCGTTCTTGAGATAATAGCGCTGTACGACAAGAGCCTGGAGACAAAGCTGATGCGCTCGACAAGGATAAAGTTCGGGTTCAGGAGATAGCGCCCTTTCACGGGCAGCCCGAGCAGTTGGTGGTGTTCGCGCCGTTGAAGTTTGCGCCTGTAGTCACCGCGCCCTGCAGGTTCGCGTAGTACAGGTTTGCGCCCTGGAAGTCCGAGCCTGCAAGGTTCGCATTCTGGAATATGGCGTATTGTAGGTTATCGTTCTCGAAGTTGACTCCTGCAAAATCTCCCCCTGGCGCATAAAGCCCGATGGCATTTACGTTGTCGAAGTTAGCACCGGGGGCGAGCGTCTCGTTTGCCATCATTACGAAGTTAAGGTTGACGGAGTTCAGGTTTGCGCCTGCGAGGTCGGTGCTGTTGAGGCTTGCGCCGGTGAGGTTTGCTCCGTTGAGGTTGTCGCCTGCGAGGTTGTAATTCCCGAGGTTGCAGTACTGCAGGCTCTTCCCTGCAAGGTTTGCGCCGCCGCTAGTTGGGACTTGCGGGCACGAGTGAGTTGCACCGAAGAGCCTCACAACTGTTACCGCGGATGCGTTGGCAAAGCTTGCAGTCACCGGGTCAACTCCGCTCTGGTTCGCCTTATTGTAGAGGCAGGCAATTGCATTCCCGTTGGTGTCGGTCACAGCCGATCCTGGCGATGCCACGTTGTTTCCAGATCCGGTAGAGAAGTTTATCGTTGCACCGCGAAGCACCCTGCCAAACAGGGTTGCTGTTGCAATGAGCGGGTTCTGGCCTACCCCGCAACCGTACTGCGATGCTGCGGACGGTGAGAGCGATATGAGGGAGATCTTTGCCGCAAACGGCACCGGGTTTATCACAGTGGAGCTGAAAGTCCCGGGATAGCTCTGCACCTGCTGGGATGCGCATGCAGCCGCACTGCCGCTTGGGCATGGCACGTAGCTAAACGTGAGCTGGCCTGAGACGGATGAAGATACTGAAATGGGCGATTTGGATAGGGTCGTGCTGCATATTGCGACGCCGCCGGGCAGCACATATGTTGTAATGCAGCTGGAGGCAGGGTTTTGCTGGCTCGCTGATGATGATATTGCCTGAAGCTTCGGGTTTATTATCGGATATGGATTTGTGTTTGTAAGAAGCCCCACGACCACAGTGTTTGTCTGGGAGGAACTCACCAGAAGGTCCTGGCAGAATGTGCCGCCGCTGAAGTCGCACTGGCTTGGGGTTATGTTTCCAGAGCCCGAGAATACAGTCATAAGAAAGTAGCCAACCCCAAGCACGACAAGTATGAGTGCGGCATATACGAACATGTACTCGAAGCTACTCTGCGACTTTTCATGAGGCTTGCTTTTCCTTGCAGTGGACATCTTGACGCCAACTTATAAAGCCATTATCCGTTATATATTCCTATGCCTGAATGCCTTTTTTGCAAGATAGCGAAGGGGGATATCCCATCATACAGGATCTGGGAGGACAAAGAGTTTGTTGCCTTCCTTGACATCTTCCCCAATATAAGGGGGCAGACACTGGTGATACCAAAAGAGCACTACGAGAGCAATTCCTTCCACCTTGATGATGAGGTACTTGTAAAGCTCATCAAGGCCGCAAAGCGAGTTAGCGGCGTGCTTGAGAAGGGGCTTGACGTGCAGCGGGTACACATGGTTCTGGAGGGCACAGGGGTCAACCATCTGCACGCAAAGCTCTATCCTGCGATAGGAATAAGGAGCAGGGAATTCAAGGAGATAATCGCAAATGAGAAGCGGCATTTTGACGCTTATCCCGGCTACGTCACAACGCTGATGGGTGAGAAGGCCAGTGATGATGAGCTGAAAACAGTCCAGAAGCAGATAATCGGTGAATAGGCTGAACAGGGAGATTCCAAGGGTAATCGGGGACGCAGTTGTATTTTTTGCCCTCTTTGAGCTGATATTCCTCTCGATCCCATCCCAGATTTCAGCAGGTTCCTATAGTGCGGCTGCGCTTGGGGCTACAACGCTCATAACGATACAGGCGCTTTTTGGGCTGTATGTAGAGAGGGCGGTATTTTACTACGTTGTCAGGCCAGGAAGCCTGCGGACAGCTTCAAGATGGGTTGCAAAAGGTGCAGTGCTCTACACTGTGAACGCAGTTCTTTTTGGTATTTTGATTGCTCTTGCCCCATCAAAACCTCCGGTGGGTGGTGGGGTCCTGGCTGCTTTTGTGCTCTTCGCTGCGCTAGTGTTCCTGATCGTGCAGGCGATTGGGGATTACATCGTATTTAGAATTATGGCGGCAACCGCCCGAAGGGCTAGGTGACGCACTTCCTCTAAAAACAAACCATTTTAACCATTTAGACGCAAATTAGTGTTTACTGCCTTGGTAGTGTAGTGGTTAGCACGCTAGCCTGTCACGCTGGTAACCCGGGTTCGAATCCCGGCCAAGGCGTCTCTGCTTCCTCTTACTTAAACTTTCGATTAAACGAAGGTCTATTTTGTCTAAAAAGATTTAGAAAAGTGGACTAGTCCATTGGACTACACACATTTTCTAAAATTCTTTTTGAGGCGACAAAATGAGAGAGACGAGAATTAGATGGGCTGACGAGGAATACGCGATGGCCATGCGCATGCGTGGAAGCAGGACATGGAAGCAGTTTTTATGACGACAAAAGGCAACATGTCAACCAGGCAGCATATCCAAGGCGTACTATTCCGGGGATTTGAGCACATGAAGATAGATCTTCCAAGACCGCGAAGGGTTTGTGCAGTGGCGCGTTTGCTGACTACAGAAGCGTGTGCCTAAGCACGGTCAACAGCACCAACGCTACATTCAAAATCTGAAATAGAAAGGCCAGGGCGTTACTTATTTTAAGCGTATTCTTCTATTCCATACCATGCCATTGCGCAGGGTTGTGGGTTTCGCAGAGGCTCTCTCGATAAACATAGGTGCGATAATAGGCGCCGGGATCTTCGTCATCAGCGGACTCGCCGCGGGGATTGCAGGGCCTGCAGCGATAGTCGCGATACTACTAGGGGCAGCCATCTCCATACTTACTGGCCTCAGTTTTGTGCAGCTCTCCCACTTCTATTCGGGTGAGGGCGGGAACTACGCCTACACGAAGAGGGTCCTGGGAAGCTACGCTGCAAGCGTTTTCGGGATGATGTTCGTTGCCGCATCGGTTGTTGGTGGCGCGGTGGTAGCGCTGAGCTTCGGGAGCTACCTTGTGGAGATCACTGGCGCAAGCTTGTTCGTGCCTGCGGTAGCGGTCACGCTGATCGCTGTGCTCGGGATAGTCAATTACGTTGGGGTCAAGAGCTCAGCGCGAGTGTCGATGGTGCTCACAATAATAAAGCTCGCCGTTCTTGCAGTATTCGTACTCGTCGGGGTGTTTTACATAAAACCAGGAAACTACGTTCCCTTCACGCCCAATGGCCTCGGCAGCCTCTTTGAGGCCGCAGCTTTCATTTTCTTTGCATATACCGGCTTTGCAAGAGTGACAACTCTTGGGGAGGAGGTCAAGAACCCGAAGCGCACGATACCCATGGCGATCATCTGGTCAATCATAATCTCGTCCGTCGTCTATGTGCTTGTGATGACCGTTCTGATAGGCATGGCGCCTTACAGCGCTGTCTCGGCATCGCAAGCCCCGCTCGAATATGCGATTAACATCGCAACCCACAACGCGCTCCTTAGCTACATAATCTCCATCGGCGCGCTCTTCGCTACAGCGAACGTGGCGCTATCCATGATACTTGGCGTCTCCAGGGTGTCGTTTGCGATGGCGAGGGATAGTGCGCTTCCGGTAGCGCTTTCGCGCACCAACAGGTTCGGCGCGCCGGGGGTTTCGATAGTGATACCTACGATACTTATGATGGTTGTCGCGCTCGCCCTTGACTTTAAGCAGATTGCATCGCTCAGCAACGCCACTGCGCTGCTCGGGTATTCGGTTGCCAACATCGCGGCTGTGATGCTTACGCTGCGCGAGAAGGGCTCGCGCAGGCTGTTCTTCCGGTCAAGGAGCTTCCTTTTTGCCCCAATCCTCGGGGTCGTCATGTGCGCATCGCTTATCGCGTTCCTCACGCCCTTCAGCCTCTACATACTGGCAGCGATACTTGCGGTCATAACCGCCTATTATTTCATCCGGAGGAGATTGGCAGTCAGGGGCAAAGGGAGTTCCAAAGGCTTTTAGTTGCGTTTTTCCATATAATATTAAGGGAATTTTATGGCACTTAGCACCAAGAAGGTCGCGCTTGGGGTCGTCCTTGCGATCGTAATAGTTGTTATTGCAGCACTTCTGATCACCAATGTCCTGGGAGCCCAGGTTGTGGCAAACGGGGACACTGTCAGCGTTGAATACACTGGATCCCTTTCAAACGGGACCGTGTTCGACTCAAATGTGGGCGGCGCCCCTTTCAACTTCACAGTTGGCGCAAACCAGGTAATTCCTGGATTCGATAGCGCGATACGTGGTATGCACAAGGGCCAGAACAAGACGTTCACAATACCTTTTATGCAGGCTTACGGACCCATCAACGCTTCCTTGATTGTAAGCGTCCCGGTGAATGCATTCGGCAACCAGACAGTCCATCCGGGGATGCAGGTCGGGACCACAGAGCAGAACGGGCAGCAGATGAGGGGAATCGTGGAGGCAGTAAATGCAACGACTGCCACGGTGAACTTTAACCCTCCGCTTGCAGGCCAGAACCTCACCTTTAGCATAAAGGTGCTCGCGATTTACCAAACCAAGCAGTAGGGAATTAGGCTAGTTTGACCTTTTTAGTATGCAGGCGATAGCGCGCAAGCTATCAAGTTTATGTTAGCGTTACAGTGTCGTTAGGATTGTAAATATTGAAGTTGCACGGGTTGGCGTCCCTGTAAGCCTTTGGGATTATGATGCCGTTCGGAGTGACTCCTACCGCAGCGTATTCTGACAGCACCTGCGAATCCATGTGGTTGAAGATTGAATCCAGAACCTGATGGTAGTTGCCGTTGGAGCCGTTGTATTCCTCAAGCGCAATGTCAAAAGTCTGGTTCACTGGGGCGGTCTGATTCGCATACCCTATCAGCTCGCCTGCAGTTACGTGCGCCCCAACTGAGAGCCCTGCGATTGGATCAAGATGGAAGAAGACTGCGTTCCAGACGCCTATCGGCGCAAACCCGAACATTGGACCGCTCTGGGTGTAGCCTATCCAGACCTGCTTTCCTACGGGGGTCTGCTCTTCAGCCATGCTTTCTATAGTCCCGTTGAATGGCGCATATTCCTGTATCTTCCCCACGGTACCGTGGAACTGCTGAGTAGGGTAAAAGTAGTGCTTCATTGATCTCTGCGTCTCAGGGTATCCTTGCACATCGTACCCGCTGTAATCATGGCCCGAACAGCTGCGGAACTTGCTTATTTGTGATATCTGGGCGAGGTTGACAGGGTTAACCACAATGAAGTCCGTAGGGTTCTGGGTTTGGAGGGTAGAATTCTGTTGCGAAGAGATTGTTGTCGTGGATTGTATGGAGGTTGTTGACTGAGTGGTGGTCTGCAGCGAAGATGTTACTGTAGTAGTAGTGTTTGCCCTGTTCCTTATGGGTGGAGTTACGTTTGTTGCGCTTTTTCCTGGCTGGACGTGGTTCATTGCGGTATATGCGATTCCGCCTATTAGCACCAGCACCACAACTGCAACCCCGATTATCGCATTCTTCTTCATGCCTACTTAAGCCATTCATACATTTTTAAGGATATGGTTTGTATAAAAATGTGAATCTGATGGGAGTTAAACCTGTTTTTATCCTTCTTGGGGTTGCGATTGTGATTGCACTTGTTGCGTTTGCATACCTCGGCGGCTACCACCCATCGACGCAGACACAGGCGACAACATTCAACCAAAATACAGGAGGGTATGGAACGGCGTTACCTAACACAACTCCTTCCAATACTACAGCGATAGTGCCTACAACGACTGCGCAGAGCTCCCAAAGCGCAAATGTAGGGGGCAAGAGCATTGACTTTGGTGGGATAAGCTTCTCCCAATCAGAGCTTGATGCGATAACGATAACATCAAACCCTGCAAACCTCTCTCAGATATCACAGGTCTCGCTCTTCAGGAGCTGCGCGGGACATGATTTCAGCGGTTATGATTTCAACGGCGTGACGGAGTCTGCAAGGTCGATGAAACACTATTTTGCAATACCCTCATCACTTGTGGGCGCATCGCACGCAGTGCAGATGTTCGCTCCGTTCAACGGCACCATAGTCTACGACAGCAAAGTCCTCGATTACCCTAATGGAGACCAGGTTGTGCTCAAGCCTGACAGCGACCCCGCAATGGGGGTGGAGCTATTCCACATTGACCTGCTGGCAGGTATTGCCGTTGGGACACATGTGGGCTCTGGGCAGCTGATAGGGTACAAGAATGCAAGCGAGTACAGCGGATTTGATGTGGCGTACGGGCCTCTGAACCCGTCCTACCCTTGCGGTGGGAGGTGCCAGACGCCAATGGAGAACGTATGGGATTCGATATTTAACCACATGACATCAGGCGTGCTTGCGCAGTACGCAGCGGTAGGAATCACGCAGGACAACGCGATAGCATCGAAGGAGTTCAGGGATGCAAATCCCTGCAACTACCCGAATGAGACTTCTTATGGGAGCAGCGGCGTAAACGCGACGGAGTGGTCTGACCCGCGAAACTGGGCAATTGTAAGGTAGGGCTTATATCGGATTTTATAGAGTAGAGAGGGATAAGAGCACGGAGGGGATGATTCCTAGCAGAATCGCAAACAGTGCTAGAAAGCCTGAAGATGCGAAGATGGAACGGCTGATAAGCGCATATGTCTCCGATTTGTTCTTGATGCTGAAGAATGATTTCTCTACTACCCAGAAGAAGTACGCGCCTACGAGCAGTATTGCCGCAATTGGCAGGAGCCCTATTATCCCGTATGTCTTGAACGCCCCGATAAATATCAAAAGGTCGCCGATAAATCCGGATGTGAGGGGCAGGCCTATTGCTGCGAGCACCCCGAATAGGAACAGGTAGACCACTGCGGGGTTTGTTGCTATTATCCCTTTGAGCTTGTCTATCATCAGCGTGCCGTACACCTTGTCGATAACTCCCGCGAGCAAAAAGAGAAGGGAGATTGCAAATCCGTGCGCGAGCATCCCGTACAACGCGCCTGCCGTCCCGAAGCTGTTTATCGCGGCGATGCCCACGGCAATAATCCCCATGTCGACTATGCTCGTGTACGCTATCATCCTCTTGAGGTGGGTCTGGCGCATCGCGACGAATGCGCCGTAGATCGCGGAGAAGGCGAATATCGCTGCAATGTAAGGGGAATAGTGCACCGCCATGGGAAGCATCAGGAACATCAGGAGCAGGCCGTATCCCCCGAATTTGAGCAGCACGCCTGCAAGTATCATGCTGCCTGTTGTTGGCGCCTCGGTGTGCGCGTCAGGCAGCCAGTTGTGGAATGGGAAGATGGGGGCCTTTATCATGAAAGCAGCAAGCAGCAGCACCAGTATTATCGGCTGGACAGAAAGCGGTAGGCCATTTGAATATTGGATAAGTGAGTTAATGTCGAATGTCTGTGTAGGGGAGTAGTAGAACAGCATTATTATTGCAATCAGGAGCAGGAGGCTTGCTATTATCGAATAGATGATGAACTTTATCGCGGCGTACCTCCTGTCATAACCCCCATACGAGTATATTATGAAGAACATGGCGAACTCTGCTATCTCCCAAAAAATGTAGAAGAGGAACAGGTTTGAACTGAGAAACAATCCAAGTGCACCCCCTTGCGAGAGCATGAATATCACAGAGTAGAGCTTGCGGTCCTTTGTTATGAAGTAGCTGTTTACCATCGATGCGGCGAAGAAGACCACGACCGTCATCAGCACAAGTATCAGCGTAAGGTTTGTTATCTGGAAACCGAGGCTTATGCCTATGTTGGGAAGGTATTCGTGCGCGTATGTGAGCGAAGCGAGCCCGTGTTTTGATATCAGATATAGAACCATGAAAGCGAACGCGAGGAGAATCGTGGAGAACACAAGTGAGACCTTGTGCGCATCCCTCTCACCAAGGAGTAGTATTGGGATTACTGCAAAGAAGGGCAGCAGCACCATCAGCATGAGCAGCGGAAACATCGAACCGCTATAAAGGGGGATTAAACTATTTTAATGGTATCGCTAAATAATACTATTCCAAGTGCATTCGATGCCGAAGAAGGACATTCATACTGTTGCCTCATTCACAAAGCAGAGGGCGGAGAACCTCACTGATGGCATCTTCGCGACTGTGATGACAATACTTGTGCTCTCCTTGGTCGTCCCGGTCATCACGACAGGGAACATCGGGCAGGCGCTCTCATCAGACCTTCAAAACACACTTCCTGACATCCTTGTATACGTGATGAGCTTCCTTGTGCTGGGGACGCTCTGGATCGGCCACAACAACATCTTTAGGTATCTCGAGAGGGCAGAGAGGAACGTGCAATGGATAAACCTGATCTTTCTGCTCAGCGTCGGATTCATACCGTTCACCACTGCGCTTCTTGGCAAATATCCGCTGCAGCATATAGCTGTCATGGTGTACGGGATTAACCTGCTGGCGGTCGGGGTCATATACAGCATCTTCTACATGTACGCGCTGCGCGAGAAGCTTGTGCACAGGGATATCGACAGGGATTTCGTGAGGGGCGCCTTTAGGCGGTCCTCTGTCGGGGTGTTCATCTACTTTTTCGGCATAGTATTCTCCTTCATTAATCCGTGGATCAGCATCGCGCTGTACGTTTTCATGCCAATATACTATCTCGCGATAGGGATACTCTCGAGCAGGCTCTAGGCTACTGCGTTGCACTTAACGAACCTGCAGATAAGCTTTAAAGAGGTATGATACGATTTTCTACTTGGGAGTGGAGATGTATTCAAACACACGTTCGATTCTTGTCAATGACATAATGTCGCAGCCGGTTGTGACTGCCACTGAGAAGGATAGGATAAAGAACGTGGCCGTTAAGATGGACCGCCATCACGTGGGCAGCGTGGTTATAGTAAGCCCTGCCGGAGAGCCTGTCGGAATAATAACAAAGGGGGACATAGTACGCAGGCTAGTTACAAAGAAGAGGAACATGCTGCGGATGATGCTGTTCACAAAGGCGAAGAACGCCATGTCAACGCCGATTCTGACCGTGGACCGCGGCAAGAAGCTTGAGGATGTGGCTAAGCTGATGGTCCAGAGGAAGGTGAAGAGGCTGTGCGTTGTGGATGACCAGAGGAAGCTCATCGGCATAGTCACAGATAATGACGTGATGAGGCACTCGAGCGCATTAATAGAGGTCCTAAACGAGATTATCGACTCAGGCTACATCAAGGAGGCAGGGGAGATAGGGCTGAAAGCCTAATTAGACGAAGTCTGGGATAAGATATTTAAACAACTGAAAAAGATGTTAGTTTGGAGAGTTAAATGAAGGTAACTCAAAGTAAAAATAGGAATATAATAGTCGCTTCAGTAGGTGGAGGCGGTGCAGAAGGACAATGTCCACGACTAGTAACTACACTATCAAAAGCTTCTTTTAGAGACGACTATCATGATAAAATAAAGACTAATAAAAGACTCCTTAGTAAATTACTCGGTTAAATCCTTACTTTCTTCGGCATCATCTTTTTCCGCGTTAAATTTAGACACTAATTTTGCATTTTCAAGAAGTTTGTATTGCACTGTGTAACGTACATCAAAATCTCTAATTCCTAGTGCCCCGACTAATGCTTTTGTTAAAACCATATATGTGAATTCAACACCTTTTAAT
>JAGWGY010000001.1 GCA_028867115.1 Microcaldota archaeon | reverse complement strand
CCTCGCATTATCCACGAAAAAACCTTGTCAGACCGCCTATCAATCGTCACAGCAAAAAGCTCAGCGATTACCTCTGTCATCACTCACTCTTTTATTTGTTGATAAGGTTATTAGCCTTTATGAGCGGGCTTATCGATGATTTTGACCTCTTCATATTCGACTGGGACGGCACGATAAGCACATCAAGCGTCCTTGTGAGGCTGAGCCACTACTTCAAGAGGCGCTACAATCCCGAGTACATCAGGAGCCACGAGAGCGAGTTCCGCCAGCCAAGGAGCGTAAACAGCCCGTTCGGTGCTAACAGGATGAGGCTCGCAAATTTCTTCTACGGCCTCTACACCTTCTTTGTCAGGAC
Source organism: Microcaldota archaeon (assembly GCA_028867115.1). Taxonomy (GTDB): domain Archaea; phylum Micrarchaeota; class Micrarchaeia; order Micrarchaeales; family CABMGC01; genus JAGWGI01. Next base: position 80,138 of record JAGWGY010000001.1, on the reverse strand, counting down.
CCATCTTCGAGAGGGTGCAATAGAGATGCTTGAAATCCTAAAAAAGAAGAACAAGAAGGTCGCCCTCTTCACCGACGGTTCAAGGCACAGGGTTGAATCAGAGCTGAAGAGGCTCGGGATGGCGAAATATTTCGACATCATAATCAGCGCGGAGTCGATACGCGTCTACAAGCCGAACCCCACTGGCATAAACATGATCATCAAGGAAATGCGCGCCAATAAGAGCCGCTGCCTCTACATAGGGGACATGGCGATAGACATCTTCACCGCCCGCTTTGCCGGTATCAAGGTCTGCTCTGTTGCGAACGGTCTGGAGCCGGTACAGAAACTAAAAGCGACAAAGCCGGACTACCTGTTCGAGAGCATGCTTGCGCTTGCAAAAGCATCGGGCCCAAAATGACGTCGGAAACAACAAGACCGATAGGCTTATAAAGGACAAATCACTTATTATCTACAAGTAGTAAAGCGTCAAAAGCGCTAATCCTACAGAGGAAAAATAAATATGGACAGAGAAGGATATGAAGGAAGGTCAGGAGGATATGACAGAGGAGCAGGCAGAGAACGCAGAGGCGGAATGGGCATAAAGCCAAACTACTTCTTGCCAAAGCCTGTTAAGGTCGGCGACGTCGTGGACGTAACAATCGAGGCAGTCGCATCCAAGGGCGACGGCATCGCAAAGAAGGACGGTTTCGTTATCTTTGTAGCTGGCGCAAAGCAGGGTGAGACAGTGCAGGTCAAGATAACCGATGTGAAGGCCAGGTTCGCAATAGGCGAAAGGACCGGATCAGCGGGAGCTTCTGCAGCGCCATCAGAACCAGCAGACGAAAGTTCTGACGAGTCATCCGAAAGCGAAGAGATGGAGGCGTAAGCCTTCATTTCAATTTTTCTTTTTTATTTTCTATTTCTTTTAATTCAATCAGGGTTAGTGTAAACCCTGTTTGGGGCGATCTTCATTATAACGCGCCTCTCCCCGGGTGCTCTCCAAGGATATCTTTCCTTGCCCATATACTTCATTGCTAGCGCATCTATGTGGTCCTCGGCGCCATCGTGCGTGACCTCCACGACCTTTCCCATAACCGAAGCCCTGATGTAGGGATTCTCTGCGCTCTCGATGCTTATCGCAACGCGCGGATCCCTCCTAACGTTCCTGTCCTTCACCCTGCCTTCGGCAGTGTTGACAAGTATGTATCCCTCCTTGTAGTCAACCCAGACAGTGGTCACCTGCGGCGAGCCGTCAGGCATAAGCGTAGCTATGTTTGCGAAGTTCTTGCCTTCGAAAAGCCTGATCACCTTGTCAGGGAGCTTTATCATCAAATCAGCAGAAACGCGCCCGGGGCGAGAGTCGAACTCGCGAAGGTCTTTCGACCAAACAGCTTAGCGGGCTGCCGCCCTACCACTAGGCGACCCGGGCACGAAGTATTTATTGTCGAATTCAATACTTAAAGGTTACCGCATTCAGGACCGAGGATTATTTGGAACGCAGCGCCTGAGCAAGCGCCATCTCATGTTTGACGTCTGCCTTGCGGATCTCCACTATAAATTCCGCACCGGCGATCTCCATCTTGTCTATTGCGGCCTGCACATCAAGATATGAAGGGAAGTCCTTCACTCCGGCAACATCCCATACAAGGCCGTTCCCGAAATCGGGTCCCTTAACCCTCCTGTTCGTATCGAAACCCGACTTTTCCAGAAGGTCCAAGGCCCTGTCCCTTGCATCTGCCTTGGTGCACAGCACCTTCACTATTATCTCAGGCATGATGGAAATATGGCAAAACCAATACTTAAAGCTTGCGAGAAAGTTTTAGTGCGCAAGCGACTTGCACATCTCAGTTAGGCTGCCGAAAATGTAGTCTGGCATCTCCCGCTCAAGGTTGTGCTGCAGCCCCATCCCGATGGTGATGGCTATGGACTTGACGCCTGCGTTCTTTGCCGCGATTATGTCCGTGGGCGCATCCCCGACGTAATACGCATCCTTCCCCTCTACCTTCAGGGCCTCAAGTATCTTCAGTATTCCCTCCCCGCTAGGCTTCCTCTCCCGCACGTCCTCCTCTGAGAGGATCTGCGCGAAGTTGTCGAGCCCAAGGTCAGCAAGGTCCCTCTCAAGCGACGCCCTGCTTGCGTTTGAGAATACCGCAAGGAGATATCCCTTCTCGCGCAGCACCCTTATCGACTCCTTCACGTCCGGATAGATCATTATCATGCTGCGCGCCTCATCGGAGCTGAAGAAGTGCTTGTAGATCGCATACGCCGCATCGATGTCCTTTTTATCGTATTCGGAAACCTGCGCATCAACAAGCGAGTCGACGATCTGCTCGGCGTTCTCCTTCTTGAGCACCTCCTCGATGTTTATTCCCGCCCGTGTGATCGCAAGAATCGCCCGTGTGCCGGCTCTCCCGTCATTGTACTTCCCGAGGCCCCTCAGGTGCCATATCTCCCCCGCACTGAGGTTGATCGCTATCCCTACTGATGCAAAGCCCCTCCTGTATCCCTCAAGCATAGCCTGAGATGAGTCCCTCAGGACCCCGCCCACATCGAATATGATCAGCCTGCCTCCCATACAAAGATATGCGAGCTGCAAGATACTTATAACAAGTGGCAGCAGCCTGCGTTGCACAGCAGGACACGGCAGGATTGTCTGGACTTCCACTCCGCTCCGTATCTCTGGAGCATAGCGAACATATACTTAGGGTTGCTCCTTCCGGCCTGGCCCGGTTCGAATATGCAGCTACCACCAGAGGCGAAACATCGACGCTTCCGCCCAGGTCCTGAAATGCCCTGAAGCACTAGCAGGCATTGGCCCGCCTAAAGGGGGTTTGCGGATGGGGAACCCCTGGCTCCCCGCCTTAGCTGCCAAGTAGTATTAGCAATCGAGGGTTTAAGAAACGTTGTCTTTAGCGGAACACTTATGCATCCCCTAGCTTCCGCAGCTGTCGAATGGTTTAATAATGTTAGAAGCCCTATAGTTATGGTGTTCCTTCTGGATTCCAATTACGAGAAGTTACTGGACAGGGCGTTTTCGAAGCTGCCGACGCTTAGCGCAGAGAACGTAGACTTCAAGATCCCTGCTGCAGACTCGATCATCCAGGGAGCAAAGACCATAGTTAGGAACTTCGGTCAGATCGCCGACGTTGCCCGCAGGGACAAGACGGACATAGCAAAGTACATAACAAAGGAGCTTGCGGCCCCGGTTAGCATAGAGGAGCAGCGCCTTGTGATAAGCGCAAAGGTCACAGGGGATGTGATCAACACCAAGGTCAAGAAATATTTCGATACGTATGTCATATGCAAGGAGTGCCACAAGCCCGACACGCACATAGAGTCCTCGACAAGAGGGTTCCTCACGATAGTGTGCGAGGCGTGCGGCGCAAGGTACACAATAAAGCATTACTAGGGTTTGAATGAGATATCAAAAGCAGAACATCACCTACGAGACCCCGATGCCGAGGGGAGAGGAGGTCATCGGGACAGTGAAGAGGGCGCTCGGCGCATCGAAGTTCGAGGTCCTGTGCACCGACCAGAACCTTCGCGTCTGCTCGATACCCGGAAGGCTCAGGAGGAGGTTCTGGGTGAAGGAGGGAGACCTTGTGCTGGTCAAGCCCTGGGTGGTCCAGAGCAACGAGCGCGGCGACATCACATGGCGCTACAGCATAATGGACAAGGACAAGCTGAGGGCAAAAGGGGTCACGATTCCCTAGTTCCTCTTGAGCGCAGCGAATCCGGTTAATTCCCTTTGTATTATCTGCATCACGTGCGAGTGCCACACCTTGTAGTCCCGCTCTATGTACGCATTGTCCCTGTTCCTTATCCTCTCAAATTTCCTTACGACCCTCTCAGGATGCGCAAAAGCATTCGGCATGTGCACGTACTTGCTGCAGAAGTCGCTTGTGCTCAGGCCAAAGCGGCTCTCGAACTTCCCGCGTTTCATGTCAGAGACGAATATGAAGTATATGTCCGGGTTGCGCGCCTTTACCCTGCTTATTTTTCCGACATAGCGGTTCGCCTGCTCGGCCGTGTACCCTCTTCTCCTCTGCAGCCATTCAATCCCATGGACCTCTATTGCGACTATCCTGTTGTCTATGTACATGTTGGTGAAGAAGTCCGGCCTGTGTAGGCTGTTTATCTCAGGGACGAAGAAGCACACAGGCTCAAACATCACCTTGACCCCTATGTTGAGCAGCGCCCCGCTGAGGTTTTTCTCCGACTGGCTCGTGTGCCTCCCTTCGGTTTCCACCCTGATCTCGTTGTGCCTTACCACGTTGCGGGCTACCTCCTTTATGCCGGAGCTGTTTGCTATCCTGTCTGCGAATTCCTTAGAATGAGGGTCCCCCTTGTATAACTCCAGAAGGGAGTTGCGGGTTCGCATAGCAGATAGCGAATGCAAGATTTATAAGCCGTTTGTCGCAATTTTTCCAGTCACGTAGTCAAAGATGCGGTCGGGGTCAGACTCGATACCATACTTCCTCGCGAAGTATTTGGTGATGTTGTACACATCGCGCCTGAGGAATGAGATCGCATTCGGGTGCTTTGTAATGACTCCCTGGCCAAGGTCTATGATATACGGAACGCCCTCCTTCATCAGGATATTGTATTCGCTCAGGTCCGCATGCACCAGCTCGTTCTCATAAAGCTTCTTTACGTCAGAGAGGATCGTCCCGAGCACCTTCTTCGGGTCCTGGAGCTCTGCGTGCTTGAGCTGCGGCGCCACCCGATCATCGCTGCCAAGGAACTCAATCGCAAGCACATTCCCGTTGAAGTAGTACGGCTTTGGGACGTGCGCCTTGGCTGAGACTGCGATCTTGAGGTTGCCGTACTCCTTCTTGCACCACTCGTTGACTATCCAGAATATCTCGCGCTTTATCTTCGGGAACCTCGGATCGCCTATCATGTATTCTGTCCTTGAATAGAAGCTCGAGGTCTCTATCCGGAATATCTTCACTGCGACAAAATCCGCCTTCACATTCGCACCTGCGTCAGCTATGTAAACGTCCGCCTCCTTCCCTTTGGATATCAGAAAGCCGAGCCTCGATATTATGCCGTGCGTGAATAGCTTCTCTAGCCTCGACATCGTCCTGTGGTCGAACACGCCCTCCTCTATCTTGAGCTGCTCGCGGAGCATGTGCTCCTCCCTGCTCGGCCTCTTCTTCTTGCTCACCCGCTGCGCCATCAGAACACGTTATACAATTTTAGCCTTTAACCTGTTATATACTCATATGCAGGGGGCAAGGATAATAATAGACAACAGGGAGCGCAACCTCAACATCATAGAGGGGCTTGAGAAGAACGGGATAGACCTCTCGTTTGCTCAGCTGCCTGTTGGCGACTACATCCTCTCCGACCGCATCTGCGTCGAGAGGAAGACCTCATCCGACCTCGAGGGGTCGATAATAAACGCAAGGCTCTTCGACCAGCTCGAGCGCCTCAGGGCGAGCTTTGAGAAGCCCATGCTTCTGGTCGAGGGGAACGGCACAGGCTACCGGCTGAACGGAAACGTCATACTGGGGACTACGCTCAAGGCCTACCTTGACTACGGGATACAGGTGCTCTGGTCAGGGGACGCAGTCGAGACTGCAGACCTCCTATCCGCAATCTCAAAGAGGGAGCAGGAGCACAAGAGCCACGAGCCGAAGCTTGTCGGGATAAAGAGGGCATACACCGAACGCCAGTGGCAGCTCCTCATCCTCAGCTCTATACCGGGGGTGGGAACGAAGCTGGCAAGGAACCTGCTCTCGGAGTTCAAGAGCATAAAGAGCATAGCAAACGCGGAGATAGCCCAGCTTGCCGAGGTCGAGAAGATAGGCAAGAAGAAGGCCGAGCGCATATTCGAGATACTCAACACCGAATACCAGAGCGGCACAGAGCTCTGATCAGTCTTTCCTTATCGGTGTTATCGCAACGTCCTGCGCCCCATCGTAGTCCAGTTCTAGTTTTACCCTCTTTGCACTCTTCACGTCGGCTGCGCTTATCATCTGCTCTGCCAGCTTTTCGCTTGTGCTGAAAAGGATGAAGCTGCCATTATCCCTTATCCCGCACGAGCGGATCGCCTTTGAGACGTTCATCTCACCGGCCATAAGGATGAGCATCTCCTTCTCCACGCTATCGCTTCTCATTATATTGTCCCTCTGCCTCACAACCGCATTTAGGTACGAGGGCAGTATCCTTGGCAGGAGCTCCTTGCTGTAGCATATGAGCTGCACGAAATCCCCTCCCTTAGATAGGTGGGCGGCCCTTGAGAGGAGCTCCTCGACGCTCAGCTCGGAGCTGCACAGGTAGCATACAGGCATTCCTATCTCCTTGGCCAAAAACACACCCCTCCGACGCTTCCGATATTATGCAAATTCTTAATCCCTTTTAAGATTGATAAAAACAAATACCAAAAACTAATTTAACTAACCCATGTCCCTATATACGCAACTCTTATGGATTGGTTTGCAATGCCTCCTTGAGTTGCTGAATAATTAAGCCACATAATTCCAAAGAACACTGAGCCAATTGAATTAGATGGAAGCACGTAATTCGGCAACGTAGCATTTATTGCTATGTTCTTGCCATTAGTTAATGTTCCTATTGAAATAGTTTTGAAATTTGATGCCGGAAATCCGGCATTATTCGCTTTGCATGCTAAAACCGTCCCGCTACGTGTGTCTTCGGGAGCTACCGTTATAGATGCATTATACAAATTATACCCCGTATACTCTCCAAAAGTAAAAGTAAGCTGGTTTGTGGAGGAAATGTACAAGTCTCGACATAAATATCCTGAAGACGCTATACACGTAGCCCCAAGAAATGTGGCATTTGCAGAGAGAAGTGTCACATATAATATAGGCGTGCTCAATACAAAAATTAGGAAAACTATGAATGGCCCAGGAGCACGCGCAATGAATCGATAGGCTATCACGGCGCCTAATAGAAAAATTATCAGAACGACAATTAAAAACGGAGCCATATTCAAAAGCGGTTGCACACACCCTACTAAAAAAAGGCTGAGGTTAAAAGCAATCAGATTGGGATAAAGAGCCTCAACGCCTAAAAATATAAGCAAAAAGAATCCAAGTACAATTCCTGCAAGAGAAGATAGTAAATACCGACTGCTGATTTTTAATCCTTTATTCATCTTAAAACCAAATAATCCAGTATAATCCTATTGATGCAAATGGTTAAATTCCTTTCAGACCATAATAATAATTGCTTATTTTAAGCATATTTTGAGTGATTAGATGAGTCAATTCGGAGCGCAGCTTCACACAAAGCCCTCACGCAAGCTCTCGGGCAGCGGCAAGGGCAAGGTGTCGAGCAGGCACAAGAAGAGGTACGAGGTAGGAGGATACTTCATAGCTACAAAGATGAGCGAGAAGAGCGCGGTCAAGGGGATAAGGGGGCGCGGAGGCTCGCAGAAGCCGAAGCTGCAGTACGCCGGCTTTGCAAACCTGCTCACCAAGAACGGCTACAAGAAGGTTAAGATAAACGCCGTACTCGAGTCCAAGGACAACAGGAACTTCGCAAGGCTTGCAATCATAACTAAGGGAACTGTAATCGACACTGAGATGGGGAAGGCAGTGGTGACGAACAGGGCTGGAAGGGAAGGCAGCGTGAACGCAAAGTTGCTGTGAGATGATGCCGGCCCGAGTCTACGTTGTTGACGCCTCAAAGGCGCAGCAGCTCAAGAAGCTGATAGAATACGACCCTTACCTTGACAACTCCCTAAAGGAGGAGGACCTCAAGAAGATACGCGAGGACGAGATGGCGAACGTGATATTCGCCAGGCAGACCTGCATGATAAAGGAGGGCGCGGCCCTGGGCCTCGACCGGGAGAAGAACTACCTCTACATAAGCGCAACGGAAGAGTTCCTTGAAAAGGCGGACAAGAAGCTCGCCGCCCAACTGGAAGGGGTCAAGAGGGCGGATCCGGAGACGGAGAAAAAGATTATAGCTTCGATTGCTGAAGAACAGTCAAAGGCCGAGAGCGGATTCGGATACCTGTTTGGCTGATACCTTGATGCACTTCTTGAGCGTTGAAGACTTCTCAAAGTCGCAGATAGAGGAGATATTCGAGATAGCTGACGACCTCAAGAAGGGCAAGGAGAGGCTCTCACTAAAGAAGGGGGCCATAGCAGTCCTTATTTTCGAGAAGCCGTCCACAAGGACGAGGATCTCGTTTGAGGTTGCGATGGCGCAGCTGGGCGGGAACTACATCTATGTGGACCCGAGGACCACGCAGCTCTCGCGTGGGGAGAGCTGGGGGGACACCGCGAAGGTGATCAGCAGCTACGTGGATTTCATAATCCCTAGGCTGTTCCATCACTCCGACCTGCTCGAGATCGCAAAGAACTCTTCTGTCCCTGTGATCAATGCGCTAACGGACCTTGAGCACCCGACGCAGGCTCTTGGCGACCTTTACACCATTAGGCAGTACAAGAGGAAGCTGCACGGGCTGAAGATGTCCCTGCTCGGGGACACTGCGAACAACACGTTCAACTCCCTGATACTCGCAGGCACAAAGATGGGAATGGAGATTGCGCTTGTAGGGCCTGCAAACTACATACCCCACCCAAAGTTTGTCGCAAAGGCTAAGGAGTACGGAATACTGAAGATGTCCGATGACGTCGAGGAGGGCGTGGACGGATCAGACGTGCTCTACACGGACACATTCGTCAGCATGGGTGAGGAGGGCGAAGCGGACCTTAGGCGCAAGCTCTTCATGCCATACCAGCTCAACGCAAAGGTCCTGAGGATGGCGGACGAGAAGGCGATAGTGATGCACCCGCTGCCTGCGCACAGGGGCGAGGAGATAACGGCAGAGGTATTGGACGGAAAGCAGAGCGTGGTGTTCGAGCAGGCGAAGAACAAGCTGCTCATCGAGAAGGCGATAATACTGTACATCGCGAGCAAGGAGCTCTAAGGATGGCGATTTGTCGCCTCATTGTTTCTAAACCTCATTTTTGATTTTAGCTTTACTTCAAAGAAGCCCAAAGCTCCCTTGTATGGTATCGGAACCTCGAGGCTCTTCGGATTCCTAAGTAAAAATCCGTACCTGTGGTCAAGATACCCTTTTCCTGCAAGATGCCCGTCCTGGTCTTCTCTTAGCTCTTTTATGGTCCTGTACTTTTTCACGCCCCAAATCTCTGCCTTCCCGATTATCGCACCTTTTCTAAGGTTGGCGGCATTGATCCCAAGTACCCTGCAAGCATTGGCATCAACCTTCAATGGCGCATGAACTAAAAATTCGCCTCTGAACTTGGTGTTCCATGCCCTAAGTTCTATTGTCTTCTTGCCCGAGACTATAAGGTCGGCATACGGCTGAGATACCGAGAGGCATCTCATCAAAATCATTCCCCCCAGACGTCCGCCTTTATCCTGGACTTGTCGACCCCAATCGCGGTGAGCGCATCCTGCACCGCCTTAGTGAACTTGAGCGGACCGCACACATAGCAGGTCCTCTCAGGCGTGTCGTTAAGGTGCCTCTTGATCATCTCCGCATCAACGTGCCCGTGCTCCCCCTGCCATGACTTGTCCGCATCTGTCTCCTGCCTTGTCACAGTGATAACGTAATCGAACTTCATCGTGCTTTTGTACGAATCGAGCTCCCCCTTCCTTATTATCTCCTCGGGGTGCCTCATGCTGTAGATGAGCTTCACGTCAGTGTCGTACTTCTTCTCGTCGATAAGCCTGAGCATCGACAGGAACGGCGCAACGCCTGTGCCACCTGCAACGAAGAGAACCTTCTTGTTCTCCGTAGGGTTGTACTTGAACTGGCCGTAAGGCCCGCTGAAGTAGTACACGTCCCCGACATTTGCCGTGTCAAGATGCGATGTGAACCTGCCATGGATCATGCTGATCGCAAACTCGAGCTCAGCATCATCTGGCTTTGATGCGAGGGAAAAAGCCCTGCCTATCTCTTCTCCCGTCTGCGGGTTGCGGTAGTGGATCATGACGAACATGCCAGGATCGTAGCTAAGAGTGCTGCCGTCCTGTGCCTTGAACTTGAAAAGGCTCACATCGGGCGTCTCCTTTATTATCTCAGTTATGACGTAAGGCTTTTTTGTTATCATAAAACCATACCCATTTTCATTTCAAAACTTAAATTACTTTGTCTTTTTGTTAAAGGTCGGGAAGGCATCCGAAATCCCAGCCCAATTGTCCTTGGCTGGTGGTGTCTGCGTCTTCTGGGCATCATTCCTCTCCTTTGCCTTCCTTATGTCTATCCGCCAAATCTCCTCCTCTGCGTTCCTCTTGGTGATCTTGAGCTCCATCGAGATCTCCTTCGGGCTGTACCTCTGCCCGTAGAGGATTTCAACATCCACCCTAACCTCATCCGTCATGCTCTTTGCGTAATAGTCGTAGTTTGGCTTCAGCCCTATCATGCCCCAGAGCTCACGCAGGGTGTCTGGGCCTATGTTGTATCCCGCAAGGAGGTCTGCGGACTGCTTAAGCGAGAGCTTCTTCTCGTGCACCTCCTCTAGCACCTTCCTTAGGCCCGGGGTGATCTGCAGCCTGTGCAAAGAACCACTATTTAGTTGTCTCCTAGCGACTCGACGACCTTCTCGAACTTCTCAACCGACTTTATGACCTCCTTCAGCTTTGGGTTTATGCTGTAGCCCAGGCCGTATCCCCTGTCCGTGCGTATGTGCGTCGGCTGGAGCACGTTTAGCTGCATCGAGAGGTCGCGCAGCGTTATGATTAGCGTCTTTCTTGTGAAATGGGTCCCGAGCTTCTGGTAGAGCTCGCGGGTTGTCCTTGGGGACTTTTCCATGAGCAGCTTTAGCACGGCATAATTGGGTCTGCTGAGGAGTTTGCGCACCTTCCATATCTCGTCTTTCTCCTTCTCTCTGCCTGCCATGATAATACATCTCCGTGAAGTTTTATAAAGATATATTCGGGGCCCGCCGTGGAAAATACTTTTACTTTCAGGAAACTTTTTTCGCAAGCTATATAAATCTTATTATGTATATTATAATAAATATTATTTACTTAAATAATCAAAATGGTGTTATAGTAAATGTTTTCGTTCAGAAAAGAACCGCAGAAGCCCAAACCTTATTCTAAACTTGGATTCTCGATTTATTCCACAGAACATGGCCCTATAGAAGAGGTAGTAGACCTTCCGATTAAACGCTGTATTTGCCGCACTGGAAAAATTCCACAGTATCTCGTGGGATATGACCAGGCGCAGTTTGCACAATCAGAGATTAAAGCAGCCGGTTTTGCAAAAGGGAGAGTAGTGGACGAACTCTCTTCAAAAAGTACTATAACTCCTGAAGATTTTGAGCGTGCAAAGCAGATTGCAGTCGCAGAACTCTCCTCTGCCATGCCTTTTCAAAATGCCAGAAAACTCGCAGAGATTGTTGCACACGACACCATCGGCTATGGGCCTATCGGGATACTGATGGAGGATAAGGTCAATATAGAGGAAATAGAAATCAACTCCCCAACTTCTGCGATCTCAATCTACCACTCAAAATATGGCAGGTGCGTCACAAATCTGCAATTTTGCGGAGAGACAGAATTCCGCAGTGCCATTAATAGGCTAATCTACGATTGCGATGCTGAAATAAACGAGTCAACTCCTGTAATAGATGTCCAGGTAGCAGATGCTAGGATCCACGCACAGCTTAGGCCTTATGCTGTAAACGGGGCATGTGCCACAATAAGGATGGGAGGGAGGAAAGAGTCCAACATCGTTCGTTTGCTGCAAACCTCTACTATCAATTATGATTCTGCAGCTTACTTGTGGATTGCAATAGAGAGTGGCGCAAGCATTCTTATTTCCGGCGCGCCAGCAAGCGGCAAAACGACATTACTCAGCTCTCTTATTGCATTAGCGCCAGCACACAGCAGGGTTATAACCATAGAGGAGGACGTAAACGAGCTCAAGTTCTATCCCAATGTGCAGAGCGTAGTCGCTTTGAATGGGTTCAGGCACGGGAAAGGTGTGGACGTTAGGTCCCAGGTAATAAACTCGCTTCGGATGCGCCCAGACCTTCTGGTGGTCGGGGAGCTGCGTGGCGAAGAGACGCGGGAACTCTTCACTGGCGCAAACTTTGGCGTTCCTTTCCTAGCAACTATCCACAGCAGCGAGGCGGGAATATCTGTAATAAAGCGACTCATGGTTAATCCGATGAGCGTGCAGCAGGAGTCATTAAGTTCTCTAGATATATCCGTACAGATGACCCATAATGGGTTCGGATCACGATTGGTAACAGGGATTACAGAGTACAAATGGCTAAGCAGGGCAGAAATTCTCGGAGGGGGCATAAAAATCGGTGATGATATGCTAAGCACAAATGAGGTGGCCTTAAATGCCGCAGTCGATCAAAAAGCACTCTCAGAATCAAAAATTATTGAAGTCTATTCAAAGAAAAAGTCAGTTTCTAAATCACAGGCGCTCAAGGAGCTCCGAAAGCGCGCAGATTTCCTAAAGAAGCTGTCTGGCGGTACTACAGCTACCATCGAACTGGTAGAATATATACACCAATATGGGTTACAAAAATGAAATATCATCAATTAATTAGCGCACTTGCACTTTCGCTCCTAGTCTGTTTTTTGATAGTCGTAATTAATGGGATAACAAGCCTCTTTCTTGAAACCGATATCCTCCTAATCTGCGCATTTCTCCTGCTATTCCTGTTAAGGGCCATGGGATTGCTTGCAGACCTCTACCAAAAAGCAATACTTAAAGGCCAAGTCCTGCAGTTCCTATCCTCTATCATCTATTACAAATATCGCAATGCAACCTCAAAAGAGATGGTAGAAAGGTCTTTCGGGGCAAGCAGCCCACCAAACCTAATTAGGATAAAGAACAGGATCCGCCTGGGGGATACGCTCCTTAATGCAATAAACGCAGAATTCATAGAGGTTATTGGGGGTGAAAACACAATCCCCACTTCTGGAGATTTATATGATAAAGTAAGCAGATTTGTTGTCTCCTCTTTACAAAAACGAAAGGCGCGGCTATCAACAGCATCAGATTCCATTCAGCGCTATTCTACAATTAGCATGTTTTTATCGGCAATATTGCCCTCATTTCTCATTTTTGGGTATATTGGTTCGACTGTTATCAGCCAAACGAGCATTAGCCTTATCGGGTTGTCAATTGGGCTGTTAATTGTACTGCCTTTTGTCTATGCTACAAGCGTTACTGCGTTATCGAGGAGATTAATTGAAAATGTGGTCTAGATCATCCGTATTAATCAATGCAAATAGCGATAGCCTGTCCGAAATAATCTCCCTCAGCTCAAGCGTACTCTATAACTATAGGGCCTCGCATTCTGCAATAAAGGCGCTCGAGGCGGCAGTCTCTAATGATGTTAAATACGAAACACTATGTGTTCTCGCAAAACGTTGGAGGATGTCCGACTTTGGCGCAGAAATACCACAAAAATTCGGGGCGGAAATGTACAATCTTCTGAAAATACTTCATTTAGGTGCATCTAATGGGGTTGAAATAGAGAAAAATCTGGAAGATTTCCACTCCTTACAATTGCAGAAGAGCGAACTTAGGAACATGATGAACGCCAAAGTAAGTGGGATGCAGACACTGTCAGTGATAGGTGTAATCCTTTTCTTCCCATTATTCAGCGGAATTGCATCAAGTATAGCTTCCAGCTCATTGATTGGAACTGGCAAAGCCGTGACGACATGGGGTATAAGATCGATAAGCATGCTCTACATCATAATTGTCCTTTGCATAAACAGAATCCTAATCAAGCCTTGGCTACGAATTTCCGAGATTCTGCAATATGTTGCCCCCTTAGCGGGCATAGCATATGCATTGCAATCTGCATCCTTTGGCTTTTCTTCTTATGTAATATAGGTGGGAAAATGGAAAATAGAATAAGATTCCTTTTGGAAGCAAAAGCGTTGCTCGCAGTGGCGAGGTCAAAGAAGGGGCAAGGATCATTGGAGTACATAATGATGCTTGCAGCGGCTAGTCTTGTAATAGCGATAGCCTTGGCCATGGTGGTGAAGCTGAAAGGTGCCGCGACTTCAAATATAATGGTAAATGGGAGCAACATGAGCATATCCGGTGCAATATCCCATGAGCTATCCTCGCTTTCATCTAATGTGGTGTAGTGATGATGAGGGCGCAGCTCTCACTTGAGGTACTTGCTTACATCTCCCTCTCGGGCGTATCACTGCTGTTCATTGCAAACACGCTACGTGTTGGGATGGTGCACGTCACCTACCTGCTCAGTGAATACCAGGTCTCATCCATGGTCTCTAAATTAAACTCTGCAGCACTCACAGGAGTAGCCTACCAGGAGTTCTCGGCATATCTCCCAAGCGGGATGTGCAGTGCATACGTGAAATCTGGCGTCCTTTCCACAATTTATGGAAATCTAAGCATTGCAGATGGCATTTCTATCCCTAAGGGGGTATTTTGTCCTGATGGAGGGGGATCGGTCCTAAGCATTTCCTACAAGGGAGAATATTACATACTAAACAGGGTGTCGTAATGCGAGCTCAGATTAGTTTAGAGGTTATTGTAGGTATGTCAATAGTTATGTTATTTGCATTATCCTCGCTGTTGCTGCTCTCAAAACTCCACTTTGGAGCAACTAAAGTTATTGGGATTGAAAAGAATGCGTCCTGTAGCGCTGCTACATATACCGAAGAATTGGCCGCCTCGTGTGCCAGTTGTGTAGTTGATTTAAGGTTGATTTCATGTCAAAAATTATTGGTGCACTCATTTCACTAGATCTTACTATCTCTTTGCCAATAGTCTCGACAGCAGTGCTTCTATTACTTTACACCTGGCATATGCAAACGCTCTCGTTATCCTCTCTTTCCACAAACAGTGTGATGCAGCTCAAGCTCTACACTATCTCGCAGATAATCGCTTCTGTTATCGATAGTTATCCAGAAAATAATTCTGGATTAATTTCTTTCATTAGTAATTACTCCTCAGAAAACCTGATACAATCGCAAATCCTACAGCTTTCCAACTCTTCTCCAGCTGGCTGTGAAACTATGGGGGTTTGCCGAATAGTCACTCTAAATGGAAAGAGCATAATCCTGGTGTTAAGTCATGAAAATGCAGGCTAGTGTAGAGTTCCTACTTGCTGCAAGCACGATAAGTGTACTGATTGTTATAATGGTCTCATCTTACAGCCAAACGATCCATTCTAACCAATCTAAGTTCAATAATTTTAGTTCTTTTAACGCATCTACATACGGTCCACAAATTATTTACCCGCAGAATATGGAGGTAAGGGTTTTTGTACCACAGAGCGCAGTTCTTGATAACCCAAACATAATGCGGCTCGTTGCATATGGGTGTAATGGGTCAATAAGACTAAATTTTATCTCTAAATCTGTACTTTTTTCACAAGATTCGCTAAATTCCACCTTAAGCGGCATTGAGGTTTTTGATATCTATTTTACTCCTCTTAATATGGGGTATAACCAAATAAGCGTAAATTCGACGACCACGTGCAATAACATTAGAAGAACAATAAACACTACATATTCCACCTATGGAACTAAACAAGGTATACAACTGCAGACTAATCAGCTAACAGCGACTATACTAAATAGAAACGAGTCATACGTATATCCACTATTAGATGCCGGCAACATAATTCAAATGCAGGTATTCTCCCACTGTACCTATGCAAATGGGTGGGGGCCTACACGACAACAGTGCGGTTCTGGTGGAGAGTGGTCGGTATCAGTATTCTCAGACGTTTGTTACCAAACAAGTAGCTACTATACCGAAACCTACTGCTTTATCCCTGTAGATAGTGGCTACCAGGATATGTCCGCTGGGCAAGCAGGCGCCTCGTTGCATTATAACTTCACTTTGAAATTAGCCTCAGAAAATTTTACTATCCGCTCTAATATCTCGAACAATAAATCCAGCAGGCTTACATTAAACAATCTGGATGTAGGAAATGCGTCAGTAGAGAATGCGAGCGGTATTGCACAACAAATAAACCAAAACTTCCTCGATGGTCCCAAAGGGATCTCACCCGTAAATTCCTCAAATTATCAGGCATACCTATCCGATAAGAACTCCCTATATTCCCAACTTAGTGCGTACAATGGATCAGAAGTCTCGCCAGATATCGCATCTGCTTTGGAATCCATGGGATTTAGCTACATTAATACAGTAAATAAGCTGCTCAATAGCTCAGGAATTCTAGGCAAAGGCTGTACCTTCAACATAGAGAATTATACTTGCTACTCACAATATCCTTTCTCATACATCATAAATGCATCTTTTAATGGGCTTAGCATAGAAAATATGACTCTTCAATACCTTGGATCCTATATTAACGTAAAAGGTGCTTAAATGAAGGCGCAATTTGCAGTGGCCGAATCAGTTACCTCTATCTTGCTGGCAATTTTTGCTATTACTTATACTACCAATGCCATGAACTCTGCAACTTTAACCCTCTTTACACAGAAGAGTGCATTGATAAGCAACTTTGCCATATATGATCTTATCAATCAGCTAGATTTTAATGGCTCTACGAAGTTATGTGTTGAGAACCTATCATCAAGTAATTCTACATGTTTAAGCAACTTATTTCTGATATATAACAAATTATACAAAGTAAATATTGCAGCAAAGGCACCTAATATTAGCTTAGGCTATGTCAACTCACCTTTGGTACAAACATGTATTTATTATGGCAAAAGGAATAGCACGCTCTGCATTGAAGTTGGTGATTGAATGTCTGCTTACGGGATATTTTTGGCAGTATCATTGGTGCTCGTAATATCTGGAATCTACTCAAATTATATTATGACCAAATACATTTATGGTATTCAAACGGCATATGCTTACGCGGTGTTTTTGACAACACAAGAACTAGAATGTAATTTTCACAATGTTGTACTGTTCAATTATAGCTATCCAAAATTCTCCTCACCAACTCGCTCAAACTGTAATTAAAGTCTGATTATTTCCCCCCTAGAACTCAAAATCATAAAAAGGTCTGGACTCCGCGAACCTCCCACGTCAGGTTTGGGTTATTTTTGGTAGTGAATGTTATCATCCTCACAAAGAATCAAGGAATTCGTCTTTTAGCATGCCAGATTGGGCTATTATGGAAAGCAGTGTACCAGGGTCAATCTGCCTGTGGTTAGGGACGACAACTATCCGTTTCTTGTCATCAACAAATTTTATAAGTATTATGTGGCTTCCCCTCTGCCTTGATATGCTAAAGCCGTTCTTTCTGAGCACCTTTACAACATCTAGCGCCGAAACGATGGGAAGTTTGCCCATCTCATCATCCCACGCTTATCGTTGTCACTATGGGCAAAGCTGACTTAGCGAGCTTCGAGTCTTTTGCCTCTTCAGTGTATAGTTCTATTGCCTCCTTTATGTTCTTCCTTGCCTCCTTTACGCTCTTTCCCTGGCTCGCTATTCCGAGCTCCTCACAATAAGCGACATATGCGACTTCTCCCTTGGTTATGATTATCGTGTATTTTCTGCCCATTTAGTCACTAATATTACGTCAGTTATGATATTTTAAGCTTTTGGGTTAAAAAGGTCTGGACTCCGCGGACCTCTCACGTCAGGTTGGGGTTATTTTTGATATCATTTGATAGTAAATGCTGTTCGTATTCCCTATTTTCCCCCCTCCATGGTTTTTGAGGCTATGCGCAGCACGATAGCAGCTATTTCGGATTTTACGTACGCTTCGCTGCGTATCTCGCTTCTAGCTATCACATCCACCCCGTACATCTGTGAGGCTATGTCGGTTATTATGACTTCGGGCTTTCCCTTTATGGCCTTGTGAAGCCTGCTGTGCCTGTCAATCTCCTTGAGCACTTTTGACCTAAAAGACGCAAAGTCGGCCTCCAGAGGGAGCTCAAGCCTGAAATTCACGTCTATGACATCAGATACCGAGTAGTTTATTATTGCCGCGCCATTCATCACGCCGTTTGGCACATACAGCACTGTGCCGTCATCCTGCCTCAGCCTCGTATACATAAGGTCTATCTCCTCTATGATGCCTGAAAAGCCAAGCCTGAGGAACCTGTGTGCGTAGGATGGGGGCAGCGCGCCGTACTGCCATGAGGAGAAAGTTACCCTGTCCCCGTTGGCAAACGGCTTTGCGGCCATCATCGAGATGCCTGCAAAGAGGTTGCCCAATGTGGACTGAGCAGCAAGACCTATCACTATGCCCAAAAAGCCCGCGCTTATCAGCACCCCGGTCAGGTCTATCCTAAAGATCGACATCACCAACAGCACTATTATCACATACCCTATGATGCGCACGACTTTTGCTAGCAGCCTCTCGTCTATCCGCGGCCTCCTCTTCCCATACTCGATTATCGAATCTGAGAGCAGCTTGAGCGCGGCATAGCCGAACGCCACGGTTATGAGGATATCAGCATACTCCAGATACTGAGGCGAGGTTATGCCCACCCCCGCAAGCACCTTGCCGGAGAGCAGCGCTAGGGATATGCCCAGTGCGAGCGCGACTAGGAATAGAACGAAGTACCCGATGTGGGGGTTTGGCTTTTGAGCAGGCATCTGCATCGATTCTATTATCCAGCCAAAATCATAAAAGTTTATGCATTGCTTGCCGCGCATTTGGACATAACTAATTTAATTTTTCCTAGCGCATAGGAACCATGGAAGAAGCTCTGATAGGCATCAACGCGCTGCTATGCGAGATAGAGTCCATAGTCAGGGAGCGGGTGCTTCCGAGGTATGCAATAAGCGACTGGAGGACTTATAGGCAGAAAAGGTCAAGCCAGATAAAGAAGACCATTAGGATACTCATGCCAACAATACGTGACGCATCGATATCGGTTAGGCCAAGTTTGGGAAGGGGCAGGAAGCCGAGCCTGGACCTTGAGCAGAAGCTGATAATACTCCTGGTGCAGCAGCTTATGGGCATGAGCAACAGGGGGATGTCATATATGCTCACGCTTTTCTCCTCCATCAGCGGGATCCACCTCGGTTACAAGAGCATAGAGAGGCTCCGCAACGACGGCCAGGTGTACCTGGCGCTGCTCAAGATGCGAGACATGCTGCTCGGCTGAGCGCGCAATTCTGTCCCAGATCGAAAAGCGATATATACGTCCGATTCGCCAAGCCTTACGATTGTCATGAAGAAGTTTGTGTGCAGGGACATAGGTTTTGCATGTGATTTTACGGCAGAGGGGGCAACTGTGGAGGAGCTGATGCCGAAGATCGCAGACCATGCCAGGGTCGCCCACAACATGGCGCAGCTTGATGATGCCACTAAGGCAAAAGTCAGCGCTGCAATAAAGGACGCCTGAGCCAGATAGTTCTGGCTCAGGAAAAGTGCGACGGTGGCATGGATGAGGTACATAATAGTGTCCAACAGGCTGCCGCTATCTTTCACAAAGGGCCCTGATGGGAAGATCGCCGTTTCCGAAGCGGCTGGAGGGCTTGCAAGTGGAATAAAATCCTATCTCAAGGCTGCAAAAATCGATGATTACCTCTGGGTGGGGTGGCCGGGCGGGGTATTTGATGACGATAGCGACAGGAAGGACATAAGGAGGATGGCAGGCAAGTCCAAATGTTCCCCGGTCTTCCTTGCCGAAAAGGACTATGAGGGCTTCTACAACGGCTTTTGCAACAGCACCCTGCAGCCACTCTTCCATTACTTTACAGAGTACGCCAATTACGACGATGACGAATGGGAAGCCTACCGCAAGGTTAACGAGCGGTTTTGCGAGGAAGTGGCCGGCATCGTGCAGCCTGGCGACATTGTCTGGATCCACGACTACCACCTGATGCTGCTGCCCGCCATGCTAAAGGGGCGCAGGCCGCAAGCAAGGATAGGATTCTTCCTGCATATACCGTTCCCGTCTTATGAAGTCTTCAGGCTCCTGCCGGGCGGATGGGGCAGGGCTCTGCTGTCGAGGCTTTTGGGCGCAGACCTGATAGGGTTCCACACGTACGATTACATGCAGGATTTTGTGACTAGCGTCTCAAGGTTGCTAGGATATGACAGCAATCTTGGATACATAGAGGGGCCGGACTCCGAGCTAAAGAGGGTTGATGCATTCCCAATGGGCATAGATTTCGGCAATTTGCAGGCGCTCTCCAGGAGCGATTCTGTCGCAAAGGAGAAGGACAAACTCAAAAAGAGCATAGGTGATGCGAAGATAATCTTCTCGATAGACAGGCTGGATTACACAAAGGGAATCCTGAACAGGCTAAACGGCTATGATCTTTTCTTGGAGAGGCACCCGCAGATGCGGGGAAGGGTCCGCCTTGTACTAGTGGTCGTGCCATCAAGGGAGGGAGTCAGGGAATACAAGAAGCTGAAGATGGCGATCGATGAGAAGGTAGGGAGAATAAACGGCAGGTTCGGTGCAATCGACTGGGCACCTATCACATATCAGTATAGGTTCCTCGATTCGAGCACCCTTTCCGCTCTATTTAATATGGCAGATGTGGCATTGGTGACGCCTTTGCGTGACGGCATGAACCTTATCGCAAAAGAATATGTTGCAAGCAAGCTAGAATCCCCCGGCGTTCTCGTGCTCAGCGAGATGGCCGGAGCATCCAAAGAACTCGGGGAAGCGGTGATGGTCAACCCAAACCACCCCGGCGAGATATGCAATGCGCTGGAAACGGCGCTCACCATGCCCATAGAGGAGCAGATGCGCCGAATGATTGCGATGCAGGAGAGGGTGAGGTCATATGACATAGTAAGATGGGGGAATGATTTCATGAAGGAGCTTGCAAAGCTTAAGGAGATGCAGGAAGTCTTCAATGCAAAGCTTCTTGGCGGCAATGAAGCCGCCTTGCTGTCCGACCATGGGAAGGCCGGGAAGGCACTCCTGCTGCTGGATTACGATGGAACGATGGTCCCATTCACAGAGGAACCTAGGAAAGCGTCGCCCACAAAGCAGACCCTTGACATGCTAAGGTCACTGTGCAGCGACCCTAAAAACGAGGTCGTTGTGACCAGCGGGAGGGACAAGGCTACGCTAGACAAATGGTTTTCGGGAATCGGCGTTTCATTGGTTGCCGAGCACGGAGTTTTTATAAAAGAACGCGGCGCAGACTGGCGCCTCATTAGACCGCTGACGGCAGAATGGAAGCCGATGATAATGCCCATAATAAACGACTACGCAGGTAGGCTGCCAGGGTCGTTTGTAGAAGAGAAGGAATTCTCTATTGTATGGCACTATAGAAAGTCTGAATCGGAATTTGCATCACTCAGAGTCTCAGAACTTTTTGACAATCTCAGTAAGATTACCGCAAACGCGGATGTACAGGTGTGTAAGGGGAACAAGATAATCGAGGTTAAGAACTCAGGCGTCAACAAGGGCGTAGCAGCGGCGCATTTCATAAATTTGCACAGCCCCGATTTCATTCTTGCGATAGGCGATGATTATACTGACGAGGATACGTTCAAGTCACTGCCGAAAAGCGCATATTCTATAAGGGTAGGGATGGCACAGTCGTATGCGCGGTTCAACCTCCACGGCACGAAGGATGTGCAGCAATTGCTTAGTAGGTTGGCTGAAATGTCAACAGTTAAATAGAAAGTCTGGACTCCGCGAACTTCCCACGTCGGGTTGGGGTTATTTTTGATAGTATTTAGTAGTAAATAGCTTAAAAATGGGTTTACAAGCTGCCAAAATAATCACAATACCCCCGAGTAAAAATAAAACCCACGCATAATATACGGAGAAGCAATTTAGCAGCCACACCATAACATCTGGCGCTTTACAACCAGGACTAAACCCATTATAGAATATATTTAACCAGATAAAGAGCAATATAGATAGACTGCCCCCAAGTATCCTAAACGCTGCGGATTTTTTCCAGAGTACCAATACACCAATGACGAATGGTGCTATTAATTGACCAAAATTATAAAACATGTACAATAAATTTGGTTGCCCGTAGACTGAGAGCCAATATGGAAACGAGCTAAAGATGCCAGGCCCTTTTCCCAACAAATATATTATCCCCCCAATGATAACTAGCCAGCCACCAAGTTTATTGCTCGTTCCCAAAGAGACTATCACGCCGCCAATTATTAGCAAAATACCCAAAATAAAAATCAGAACATTGTAATTTGGCGAAGATTGCACGAAGAATAATCCAATGAATATACTAAAAATGGAAACGATGTATCTGAATGTTTTTGTTGACATGGTGTTTTATATAATAGTTTATAGGTTTATATATTCAAACGCAAAATTTAGTTGATGATGTGAATCCAAAACTTATCGTATTTTTGCTTATTGCAATAATAATTATTTCAGTACTTTTCTACTTTAATTTTTTAAGTTATCATCCTCGACCTTTGCCTGATTTATCAAAAATCGGGATAATTAATGGTAATTATTCGGCTTCGATAAATCCCTATTGCACTAATACATCAACAAACGCCGGGCAAATCTTTTATTGCACCCAGCAGCTTATGAGAATAAATTCTAATGATTCAATACCTGATGACATAAGTGTATACTATAGGGCATTTACAGACGATAATGATGCAAGGTCATATTTTCAACAATTTGTACAACTATCAAATTTAGAATCACAGTCCGGTTATCCTTGGGTTGTCAAGCAACCAATAAATACCACATTCTCACCCGCACCTCCGCTGCCAAAACTGAACGCCTTAGGTCCCTACGTGCCAATGTCGGTTTTTTCAATAGCTGGTAGGGGCGTTGTAGAGATTGACGGATCTAGTAAAGTATCTAATATAATTGTAAATAATTTAGATGGGACTTTAGCTTACAATTCGTCAATTTTAGATTCCTGGGAGGCATACCTTACTAGAGTTGCAACGCTATCAATAAATTTCACCAAATAAAAAGGTCTGGACTCCGCGGGATTCGAACCCGCAACCTCCTGCATGCCATGCAGGCGCGCTACCGTTGCGCCAGGAGCCCAAGCGAACATAAGAGATACGTAGGGCAATTATTTAAGCATTTTAACAAGGGCGCTGCTAAGCGCTTTGGATTATCAAATGCAATCAGGCAGGGGAGACCCAGAGGATGTTCCCGCCGCGCAGAAGTATCGTGCCCACCTTTGTCTTGAGGTTCCCGTCCTCAAGCTCCTCCGCGTTGTCTAACACCAGGTTCATGTGGATGTCGAATGCGGACATCTTGCCCCTTATGTCTGTGCCGTTCTTCAGCCTAATTAGGACCTGCTGTCCAATTGACTTGTTCAGAAGATCGAATGGTCTCTCGTTCATCAGTTCACCAAAAATAAAACAAACTCATATCCTTAAAAGAAGCATCTTATTATTTCTTTCCCTTCTTCTCGCTGATCTTAGCAAGGTCCTCCTTCTTTATTGCAAGCGTGACTGACCCGGTCCCGAGCATTATCTGCTTGCCTATTAGCACGTTCTCAGTTACGCCGCGCATGTCGTCCCTTTCCCCGAAAGCCGCTGCGTTGATCAGGTGCTTTACGGTTTCCTCGTATGCTGCCCTTGCGAATATTGACTCCTTCTCGCCGCTCAGACCGCGCCTTCCGACGTTCTTTATGCCTCCGGAGAGTGTCATTGCGTCAGCTAGTATGAATAGGTGCCTCTTGTCCACGTTTATGCCCTGTTCCCTCAGCACTGTGTCGAGTTCCCTTGCGATTGCATTCCTTGCGGCTTCGACTCCGAATACTCTGTATATCTCGAAGATGTCGTTGGTGTAAATCTTTGAAGAATCCACATCCTCGATGCCGAGTATCCCGACCAGGTTGCTGTTGTTTGTTACAATGTAGAACTCCCCAGTCTCCTTGTCCTGCTTTATCACCGCCCTGCCCGCATTCTCTATGCCGTTAACGGTGAGCTTTCCTATCTGGACGGCCATGCTCCTTATCTGCTTGGTGTTCTTAGTGTGGGTCTTTACAAGTATTGCGTTCTCTGATGCGCTGCACTCAATTTTTGTCAGCTTCTCTATCTTGGACGCGACCCCCTTTGCGGTCAGCTCGTTCGCCTCCATCCTCTGGTCGTCGAGCTTGATGAGTATCGTGCCCTTTGAGAAGTTCTCAAGTATCCTCCTTGCGATGTCATTTACCCTCACTTCGCTTATCTTCTTGACGACCTTCTCAGCGTCCTCGAAGTTCTTTGCAGCCTTGCCCTTCAGGTATACGTATGAGAATGGGGTCGCAGGCTTCTTCCTTGTGTCCACGATCTCCACGAGTCTTGGCAGACCAGACGTTGCTATGGATGATGCGACTCCTGCGTAGTGGAACGATCTGAGGACCATCTGGGTTCCAGGCTCCCCTATCGACTGCGCAGCGATGACTCCCACCGGTTCTCCTGTAGTCACAATAAATCTGTCTTTTTTATCTGCCATGATATCACTCTTCTGCCACCTTGGCTATGTCGATCTTTGTCGGGTCTATCGAGTCGCCGCCGTAGCTTGTCTGGACGATGTTGCCGTGGACGTCCCTGACTGTCAGGTCCTTCTCTATCTGGTAGTCCTGCAGCGCGTTTATCAGCCTTCTCTGCAGGTAACCCGACTTTGCGGTGAGCATCGCCTTGTAGACCACAGATGTCCTTGAACCTATCGCGTGCATGTACATGTCGATCGGCTCGAATCCCATGAAGTAGCTAGTAGTCACGAATCCCTTTGCGATCGGGCTGATGTCCCCTGGCTTGATGTGCGGGAGCACCCTATTAGTGCCGTATCCGCGCTTGATCCTGCCTCCCGATGATGTCGCCTGCTGGCCTAGAAGCATGCTCATCTGGACAAGGTTGAGAATGCTTCCCCTCGATCCTGCGTTGACCATGGTTATTGCGTGGTTGTCGACAGTGGTGTATGCCACTATCTCCTCCCCTGCCTTTTCCCTTGCCCTATCGAGCTCTGCCATTATCAGCTGCTCAAGGGACTGCTTTAGCGTGTAGCCGATGAGCGACTCGAGCTTCTTGTTCCTGTACTGCTCGATAAGCGCGCTCACCTTTCCGAACGTCTCCTTGAGTATCCTCTCCCTGCTCTCCGCAATCTTCGGGGTGATGAGGTACTCCTTTATGCCGACGGTGATTCCGTGGGTTGTTGAATATGCATAGCTTACCCTGCTCGCCTTTGAGATGAAGTCCTTTAGCACGTCGTTGCCGTAGTCTGCGGATATCTTTGCAAGAAGCTTGCTGCCTAGTCCGAATGTGGACTTTGCAAGCACTCCCTCCACAAGCTTTCCGTTCTTGACCCTGAACATCCCCCTCTTCGTCTTCTGCTCGAAGTTGAGTCCCTTAGGGAGCAGCATAGAAAATACCGCCTTGCCGTCGTATGTGCCGTTCTTCTCCGCCTCGGGCAGCTCGTATATCTCCGCCAGGCTGAGCAGGTGGGAAGCCTCCTCCTTTGTGAGCTTCGTCTGATCGTTTGTAAGCAGGTACACTCCCGTTATGCCGTCCTCGTTGTTCGAGATGATCGCCTCTCCGTTCCTCGGCGAGAAGATCTGGTCCTTGACCGACATGAGGTACTCGGCCTCTGCCTGTGCCTCAAGTGTCTGAGGGATGTGCAGGTTCATTTCGTCTCCGTCGAAGTCGGCATTGTACGGGTGGGTTGTGCAGTAGTTTAGCCTAAATGTCTTGCCTGGCAACACCTTTATCCTGTGCATCATGATTGACGGCCTGTGCAGCGAAGGCTGCCTGTTGAAGAGCGCGATGTCCCCGTTCGTGACCTGCCTCTCAAGTATGTCCCCTATGCCTATCGCCTTCACGACCTCCTCCCTGTTGATGTCCGAGATCCTCTTCCTCTTGCCGTCCTTGCTTGTCACCCCCATTACCATTGGGTATTCCTTCCTCTCCGCTAGCGCCTTTGCCGCATCGAGATTCCATGCCGTTACGAAGAATGGGACTGTGAGCCTTGATGCTATTTCAAACGGTACACCGACCTGGTCGATGTCAAGGTACGGGTCAACGGATATGACCGTTCTCGCCGAGTAGTTGACTCTCTTTCCCGACAGGTTGTACCTGAACCTGCCTTCCTTTCCCTTGAGCCTCTGCGCAAGGGTCTTTAGCGCCCTTCCGCTCCTGTGCCTTGCGGGAGGAATGCCTGGCGTCTCGTTGTTGAAGTATGTTGTTACGTTGTACTGGAGCAGCTCCCATAGGTCGTCGATTATTATCTGAGGGGCGCCGGCGTTTATGTTCTGCTCTAGCCTCTGGTTTATCCTCATTATGTCGACAAGCTTGTGCGTCAGGTCGTCCTCGCTCCTCTCACCGGATTCGAGGGTGATCGATGGCCTGACATTTACAGGCGGAACAAGGAGCGCCGATATTATCAGCCACTCCGGCCTGCTAGTCCTCGGGTCTATGCCCAGAACCTGCAGGTCATCGTTTGTGACCTTTGAGAGCATGTCCCTTATCTCGTCAGGCTTGAGCCTGATGTCTCCGAAATAGAAGTATGTGGGCGATTCGAACTTGACCTTTTGCTGCACCGATCCGCAGTGCGGGCACTTCTTGATGCTCTTTAGCTTCTTGAACATCGTGTCCCTCTCGTCCATCCTCTCGCTCTCGGTGCCTATGTTGATGTCCGTTATCTCCGCCTCCACTATGTTCTTTATCTTGCCCTTGACCTGCTCGACCTGTTCCTCGTTGAGCAGTATCCTGTGGCACTGCTGGCATGTTGACTGCAAAAACAGGTAGAGGATCTTCGAGAATTCCGAGTGGATGACAGGCCTCACAAGGTCTATGTGGCCGAAGTGGCCTGGGCAGACCTTTGCGCGAGCGCCGCACGTCTTGCAGATGAGTCCCGGGTCTATAACTCCAAGCCTCTGGTCGAGCAGCCCTCCGTCGATAGGGTAGCCGTCCTCGTTGTACGTGTCAGGCACGGTGAGCTTTGCGACGCTGAGCCTTCGTATCTGGTCCACTGAAAGAATCCCGAATTTTACATGGTCTATTATCTCTGCCTGCATACAATCACTCCTTCAGTTTCAGCCCAGGGAAGATGTGCATCGACTTTATCTCGTCGAGCAGCAGCTTGAAAGCGTAGCTTATCTCGACCTCTGACATCGCCGTTCCGCCATCTATAGGGCAGACAACCGTCCTCTTTATGTAATCATAATATCCGATGTTCCCGCACTCCTTGCAGATGAGCACCGTCGCCTTGTCGCTCTGGTCGAGCAGCCTCTCCTTGAGCAGCAGGCTTGCTCCGTATCCTACAAGAACGTCACGTTCCATCTCTCCGAATCGCAGACCTCCCTGCCTTGCCTTTCCTTCCGTAGGCTGGTGGGTGAGTATCTGTACCGGTCCGCGGCTTCTCACCTGCAGCTTGTTGCTGACCATGTGGTAGAGCCTGTTGTAGTATACGATCCCGTTGAATATCTTCGCCTTGAACCTCCTGCCTGTTATCCCGTCATAGAGTGTCTCGTCCCCGAACTTGTCGAATCCGTTCTCCTCCAGCGTCTTTCCATATTCCTCAATTCTGGAGGATCCCTTCTCTGCAAATGCTGTCCCGTCAATCTTCTTTCCCGAAAGCGCGCCAGCCTTTCCTGCGATCTCCTCAAGCAGGTGCCCGAATGTAAGTCTGTTAGGTACAGAGTGCGGGTTTAGCAAAAGGTCCGGAACTATTCCGTGGTCGTTGAAAGGCATGTCCTCCTGCGGCACTATGTACGCTGCTACTCCCTTCTGACCCTGCCTGCTTGCAAACTTGTCCCCCTTCTCTGGGATTCGCAGGCTCTTTATCCTGACCTTTACGACCTTCGTCGCCCCTGTTGATTCTGTGAACACTACGCTGTCGACGACTCCGCGCTCTCCTGCCTTCAGTGTGGACGAGTCGTCCCTGATCTTCTCCTCAAGCCCGCTTGCGCTGATGCTCTCCTCAAGGAACCTAGGCGGCGCCACCTTTCCGATGAGTACGTCCCCCTCCTCGACCGTGGTCTCGGGCTCGATTATCCCGTCTTCGCTGAGCTTTGAGTAGGCGTGCTCTCCAAGATACCCCTCTGCAGTCGGAGGCGGAACCCTGAACACGTCCTTTTGGCCTCCAGGGTACCTTCTCTCCTCGTCAGTGTATGTCTTATAGAACATGCTCCTTCCAAGCCCCCTGTCAACTGCGCCCTTGTTTATCACTATGGCGTCTGCCATGTTGTATCCGTAGTACGTGGTTAGCGCGACAACGAAGTTCTGCCCGCTAGGGTGCTGCTGCATCCTTGCGGCGTCATAAACCGCCGTGCTCACGATCGGGGCCTGCGGATAGAAAAGCAAGTACGCCCTCGAGTCGAACCTCAGGTTGAAGTTCGTCGCGTAGAGTCCCTGGCTCTGCTTGATGAAGTTCGAGAGCATCGCGTGCCTTGCAGCGTTGTTGTGCTCCGGGAATGGGGATGTGTTTAGCGTGAATCCGAATATGGAAGTTGTGTCGACCTCAAGGTGCGTCGTATCAGGTGTGGCATCAGCCTCCTTGAAGACAACAAGGGCGTTCTCCTCCTCCTCAGCGTCTAGGTACTCGAGGACTCCGTGCCTCAGCAGGTAGTTGAAGTCAACCTCCTTCTTCTGAAGCTTCTCGATCAGCTCTGGGGTGAGCTTCGACTTGCCGCCCTCGACGATTATGTACGGCTTCCTGATCCTTCCGCTGTCTGTGTTTATGTGGACTGCATTGAGCTTCTTGACGTATGAGACGTTCACCTCTCCGGAGAGTACTCCTCCCCTCCTCGCGGTCCTGATCTCGTTTGCGTACGCCCTCCCGTCCTTTACGTAGCCGAGTATCTTGCCGTTTATGTAAACATAGCATTTATCATTTATTGCTCTCTTTGCCAAATAATCAATCCTCTTCTAGCCCGCCAACGTCCTTGAGCTTCTGTGTAGTAAGCTTCTCATCTGCCCCCACTGTAACCTTTGCCATTACCGCAAGGTACTTGGTGAGCCCTACCTCCTGACCTTCAGGCGTTTCAGACGGGCAGATCTTGCCCCACTGCGTTCCGTGAACGTCCCTTGCGCGGAAGTGCGGGTGCTTCTTTGCAAGCGGCGACTTGATCCTTCGCAGGTGGGTGTACGTGCTGATCAGGTTCGTCCTGTCAAGAACCTGCGACACTCCGGTCTGTCCTGCGACCCATGTCCCTGTGCCCATTGCGTAGTTGATCTTCTCTGTTAGCGTGTCTGGGCTGATGATCGTCTGAATCGTCATCTTCCTACCCCTTGCGCTCGTCCTCTCTATCTGGTACTTCACGTCCTTCACGAAGAACCTGAACGCGTATGCGAAGAGCTCCTCCATCAGCTCGCCTGCGAACTTCACCCTCTTGTTTGCGTAGTGGTCCTTGTCGTCCTGCTTGACGTACCTGTTTGAAACGAGCGATGCCTTCTTTGCCATCTCAACTATGTACCTTGCCTTCTCCTTCCTTGCGGCAGGGTCGGTCCCGAGGTGCGGCAGCAGGTATGTGTCTATCTGCGTCTCAGCCCTCTTTTGCTGGTACTCCTTTGCCTGCCCTGGCGCAGCGAGCTTCCCGATTTCGAGTATTGCGTCGGTAGGGCCCATGTCCTTTGCGTCGCTTATCTCTATGTTGAGCAGCAGGTCGTTCTTGACCGCCTGTATGTCGTCTGCCATCTCCAGTATCTCCTTTGCCTGCACGCCCAGAGCGCGCAGCATCATCGTGAAGTTTATCGCCTTAGGCGCAGTCGGGAAGTTGACATTAAGGTTTCCGTGCTGGTCCCTAGTCACGACGCACCTTGCCCTGAAGCCTGCGGCGGTAGAGAACACCTTGCTCACGACCTCTGCTCCTCCCTTCTCTCGGGTTGTCATTATCCTGTTTGGCGCAAGGTCCTCGAGCCCGATAAGGACCCTCTCGGTCCCCTTGATTATGAAATATCCGCCAGGATCCTCCGGGTCCTCCCCGTTCTCCTGCAGCTGCGACTTTGTCATCACCTTCATGTGGCAGATGCTGCTCCTGAGCATCACCGGAAGCTCGCCAACGAATACCTCTCCGTATGACGCGGGCTTCTCTATCCCCCTGACTACCGGTACGAACTCAAGGAACATTGGCGCAGCATATGTCAGGTTTCGCAGCCTCGCCTCGTTCGGGAAGATATTCCTCCTCGAGCTGTCAGCCTCGATTATCGATGGCTTGTCAAGCCTGATCTTGCCCAGCTTGAGCGAGAATCCCTCGACATTCGGCTCTATCGATGCCTGCTTGTCTATTATCTTCTGCAGTCCGAAATCGAGGAACCTGTTGTAGCTCTCTATCTGGTGCTGCATAAGAGAGGTTGATGTTACGTAAGCGTCAATAAGTTCATTTCCCATAGATTTCACCAAGGCCTAGCCTTCTATCACTATCCTGTAGTAGAGGTACTTCCTGCCCTTCAGGTCCTCCCTGTGTATCCTTATCACCTGTCCAGGCTTTGCCTTTCCGGCAAGCGCAGGGTCGGTGGACAAAATCCTCGGGAGCTTCTCTCCAGTTGCTCCGAGCTCTTCGAGGGCCTTCTTTGCCTCTGCGTCGCTAAGGATCTCGTGTTTTGGTACCAAAACGTTTTCGTAAGATACGATGGATTGCTCTCTCTCTCCCGCCAACAATTCACCTAGGCCACAGCACTAGCTCTAACAAGATGGTTAGATAAAAATGTATTAGTATAAAAACCTTTATATATGTTTTTAAACCAGAGCGCACTGCCACTACAAGCCACCAAAATCCCAAGGCGCCTTCAGGGCGCTTTTAATAATGTTTAAATAATATACATCCAAGAATAGGTGTAGTGAACCCATGAAGAAGTCGGTCCTCGTTTATGTAGGGATACTAGTAGTCATAGGAATATTCGCCTATTTCACATACAATCCCGCGAAAGGGATAGTGACGACTACATCGATACCTTCGAAAGCCACGACGAGCGTTCCCACAACCACAACCCCCGTATCCTCAGCCAGCACAACGATTGTGCTCTCGACCACGACGGTGCCTTTCTCAAGCTGCCTCTCCTCTTCACCAACAGTAAAAATATTCAATGGCAACTTTTCTACGGGGACATACGAAGGATGGAACCAGACCGGCGGGGGATTCGGCCTTGCGCCCCTCAACTCAACTCAGGCAAACCAGAACGGCGGGTACTTCAACCACACCTGGATCGGATATAACGGAACATTCTTCGCAAGCACCTTCCACGGCGGCCTGGGCGTCCAGCCAGGCAACCTCACATCAAATACGTTCCTTGTGACAGAGCCTTTCCTAAACTTCAAGATAATATCGCCGCAGAACGGCGCGCTGTACGTCGAGATCCTTGCCAACGGCGTGCCCAAGGTCGTGACGCACTTCAATACATACACGCAGTCCAACCTCTATCCTTTCAGCCAGTTCCTAAACGGCAGCATGCCAATGTCTACGGTACTATGCCAGAATGTCTCGATAAGGGTGGTGGCTGACGTGGTGGGGAGCTACACAACAAGCAAGCAGTACATAGCGATCGGCGACTTTGTGCAGGGCCGCTCGCCGTATCCGAACTACGGCCAGATAATAGTCAACCAGAGCATAAGCTGAAATCAGGCTGCTACGTTCTCCTCCTTCTTCTCCTCCCCTTCCAGCTCGGCCTCTATTGCCTCGCTCTCCTTTATCATCCTTCTCCCTCCCCTCTTCACCTGCCTCTCGTTCCTTGCATTTGCAAAGAGCACCGCAAGGTCCTCAGCCTCCTCCCTCTCCATCCACTTCTTGATGTACTCGCCGAAGTTCTTGAGGGGCTTTGAGTACCTGTCAGTGAACGAGTAGGAATTGCTCTCGTGCTTTAGGATCCCGACGTTGACTGCAAAGTCGAGGTACCTCTTCCACGTGGCAAGCGGCAGCTCCTTCCCGCAGTCCTTCAGCCTCAGGTTTCCGCGCTTCTTGACCTCGGTCAGCGCCTTTGCGAGCCTGCTGGCCTTTGTCTCGTTCTCAAAATAGAACCTTGCAATCTCCCTAACGTTAGGGTTCTTTAGCTTCTCACGAAGCGGTGCATCCTCCCACTCCCAGTACTTTATAGACACCGAAATCGCCACTATTATGGAATATCGCAAGTTATTAAGCGTTTTGATAGACCATCGTGACAATGTCCTCGTCTGCAAGCACGTGCTCCTTGCCCACTTTCTGCCCCCGGAACTTCACGCTCTTGCCTGTGACATATGCATACCTCAGGCTTTTTGCAAGGTCTGTGTGGATCTTCTTTGCAACTTCAAATACTGTGCTGTCCTCCCTGACTATCATCGGCTTTTTGTAGTCAGGTTCGCCGTCTTTTGGCTTGAGGTATATGCGTGAGAGGTGCAGCGATGAAAACAGGTCCGCCTTGAGCTGGTCTATGTTTGTTCCCTTGAGGACGCTGATCGGAACGACCTTCATCTTTGTTTTGCCTGATATCTCGGTGGCAACTTTTTGGTAATCGCTGTTCAGGTCTATCTTGTTCAGAGCGACCATCGCCTTTACGTAAGCGTCATTCCCTGCAAGGTAGTCTATTATGTCGTCCTCGCCGGAGTCGTTGTAGAACTTTATGTTGCAGTTGTATATCCCGAATTCGTTTAGTATCTTTGCTGTTGTGCCCTTGTCCGGTATCTTGTACCCCTTGTTCTCCACCTTTATCCCTCCGGAGTTCGTGCGCTCAACCTTTATCTCCGGTTTCTCCTTTCCTGCATGTATTCCAAGATCAGAAAGCTCCTTCACAAGCGTGTATAGGTTCTGCTGGCTGCGAGAGTCTATCACGAATAGAAGGAGGTCAGAGACGCGTATTGCGCTTGCGATCTGCGCTCCTCCCCCCTTGCCGAGATGCGCTCCCTCGATCAGTCCGGGAAGGTCAAACACCTGGATCTTTGCGCCATTGTAATGCAGTATCCCTGGTATCGCATCAAGGGTTGTGAAGGCGTAGTCTGCAACTTTTGAGTCCACGTTTGTCAGCAGCTTGAGCAGCGATGATTTTCCTGCGTTCGGAAAGCCGACGAGAGCGACTGTCGCATCTCCAGTCTTCTTTACCGAGAATCCCTTCCCCTTCTTTGTCTTCCTCTCGGTCATCTTTTTCTTGATGTTAGATATTTTCGCGCGCAGTATCCCAAGGTGCTTGTTGGTTGCCTTGTTGTAGCTGGTCTTGGAGTATTCCTGCTGAAGCTCATCTAGTTTCCTCTTGAGTGACTCGTCTACCAAATAATTCCCCAGTAAAATGCGCAATTAGAATGCGCAATTCGTTTATATGAATGCACGCTTAGATTACGACACTCTAAATACCTTTCTAAATAATATTTTTAAACGTTACCAAAAGGGATAAAATGGCAATGAGAAAAAAAGCGACTAAGAGAAAGAGTGCAAAGAAGACGACAAGGAGAAAGAAGTCAAGGAGGTAAAACCTTTAACTAGGTAAAACCTTTTGTTTTTTCTTTTCTTTTCTCCTTTTCTTCTTTTTCTCTCCATCTGATTCTTTATCGTACAAAACTGTAGAGAGTTTTAATTAACCCAACCAAATAATGATAAGTAAGTGGGAATATGAAAAGGTCAGTTGACGCAGGCGCTGCAAAGGAAAAGGGCGGAGTGGCGAAATCCCCTGAATACATAGAGCAGCAGATAATCTCAATGCTGGTTCGCGATGCGAACGCCTCAGTTTCCGAGATGGCAAAGTCTCTCAAGATGAAAGATGCAGAAGTCACGGCATGGATAAAAAGTCTCAGGGGCGCAAAGAAACTCGGCGGATCAACGACAGACATAGGCGAGGAGTATCATCAGGCGATAGTCAACATCAAAATACTGCCGGGCGTAACGACCTCAAAAGTTTCAGATGATCTGCGCCATTACGGGTGGATATCAAACATCTACGAGACAAGCGGGGAGCATGATGTAGTGGCAATAATATATGCGCCCAATAAGAAGGAGCTCAACGATCGCATAGAACTGATAAGAAAGGCGGATGGAGTTAACGACACTAATACCGAGATAGTGTTGCGCATGCCGCAGAGGAAGTAGTCACATCTTTGGCATGAATTTTGCCAATTTCCTCTTCATGTCGCGGTCGTTCTGAAGCGCGCCGACCATCTTCTTCATCTTGCCAAAATCCTTGAGCAGCTCCCTAACGTCCTTCTCGCTCGTGCCGCTGCCAACAGCAACCCGCTTTATCCTATCGGAATTGTGCATCAGCCTCTCGTCCTTTCGCTCCTCGGCGGTCATAGAGCCTATTATCGACTTGTACCGCTTCATCTTGACCTCGCTCTGCTCAAGCATCTCCTTTGGCGCGTCCACAACCCCGAACATGCCGAGCATGTTCTTTATTGGCCCCATCTTCGACATCGCCTTTAGCTGCGCATAGAAGCTCTCGAAGTTGAGCTCTGTCATCGCCATCTCCTCCGGATTGATGTTCGCTTCCTTGACCGCCTGCTGCACGTGTGATATCAGCGACTCTATGTCAGGAATCCCAAGCAGCCTCCCGACAAACTTCTTCGAGTCGTACAGCTCTATGTTCCCAAGTTTCTCCCCGGTGCCTATGAATGTTATATTGACATTTGCAGCGTTCACTGCGCTGAGCGCCCCTCCGCCCTTACCCGAGCCGTCCAGCTTTGTGACAATTACCCCGGTGAGCCTCACTGCCTCATCGAACTCCTTTGCCTGCTTGCCAGCGACCTGCCCTATGTCTGCGCTTATGACGAGTATCTTCTCCTTCGGATCCGCCTCGGAGTTTATCTCCTTGAGCTCCTCTATCAGCTGGGCGTCAAGCGCGTTCCTGCCGCTTGAGTCGAATATCACCACTTTCTTGTCCTTTAGCGCGCTAACCGCGCCCTTCACGATCCTGCGCACACTGTTCTCGTTTTTTATGCCGAAGAACCCTACTCCGGCCTGCTTTGCGAGAGTCTCCAGCTGCTCGTAGGCGGCCGGCCTTGATACGTCGCAGCACACAAGAGCGCTGCTGAGGCCCCTGTCCTGGTAGAACTTCGCGAGCTTTGCTGACGTGGTCGTCTTACCGGAGCCGTAAAGCCCGAGGAGCAGTATCCTCTTCGGTTCGAGAACAGGCTCATACTTCTTGCCCATCAGCTTCACGAGCTCCTCATACACGAGGTTCGTGATGTAGTCCCTTGGCGTTACTCCCTCGGGCAGGTCGGACTTTAGCGCAGCCTCCTCTATCTTTTTAGTTAGGGCAAGGACGAGCTTGACCTCAACATCGCTGCCGAGCAGCGCTTTCTGCAGCTCCTTGTTGAACTCCCTGATGCTCTTCGAATCTATGATTGTGGCGCCGCTCAGCCTTGCGATCGCCTTCCTCAAACCCTCTCCTAGATCCATCGCAACCAACGCGCAAAAGTAGTATTAATATTAAAATGTTAACGAATATAATAGTGTACTTTGGGGGCTCATAGCTCAGCCTGGTTAGAGCGCTGGTCTTATATCAATCCGTAAGAAAGCCAGATGTCAGGGGTTCAAATCCCCTTGGGCCCATTCTGTTCTAAACGTTCCTCAAGTATATGTATAAAAACGGGGCAAGACGATTAGTCCCGATTGAATGAGGCAGAAGTCCGTTTTCAATGGCTACGATTTTGAAAGGTATAGCGGCATAGGCACATTTCATGTTGGCAAATCCAAGGACAAGAGCTATTCAGTAAGGGCCGCAATCACGCCAGAAGACGGCATGAAGGAATTTGGGATAGTCTCATTTGAGATAAGGCCAAATTTCTCAAGCGAGGTCTACCATATCAGGGTGCACAACCTTCGCGATCTCAGGAATATACACTTCAGGGAGAAAAAAAGGGGCGAGAGCTGGGCGGGGAGCAGCTACTTCATATTATACGAACCAACATACTCCAAAGACGCCTGGAAATCCAGCGATATTAAGATGACAAAACGCGCATTCGAGGCGCTTCATAGAAATGAAAAACAGAAACATAAAGTGAGCTGCGCGGAGATATTCGCATTCAGCAAAACAGAGCCTGCAAAGGCACTGAGCGCCGCCCTGCTGGTCCTGATTGATGAGGCGACCTCAAAACACGCTCCTGACAGCGGGCTCAATCAGAGGAATTTCCATGCTGTCAGCGTGCTACAGGGCATGCAGAGCGCGATAAGCGGTGACATACTGTTCAGGGACAGCATAAGACAGTAAAAGCCTCCCTGTAGAGAACCCTTTTAGCGCTTGAATCCCCATCCCTGTTATGGAGAAGCTCAAATGCGCCGTTGTGGGGGCAACAGGCCCTGCGGGCCAAAAATTGGTTGCCTACCTGGAGCGCCATCCATTTCTCGAAGTAGCAAGAGTTGTTGCATCAGAGAGTTCGGCAGGCAAGCGCTTGGCAGATGCGATAACTCCTTTCTTTCAAAAGCTTGATTCAAATGTCCCTAGCACAAGGGTGATGGACATGGTTGTCCAGGGCATAAAAAACTTCGACCCAAAAGAGTGCGAGATTATCTTTTCAACATTGGATTCGGATGTTGCCGCAAAATACGAAGCTAGATTCGCGGAAGACACCCCCGTTTTCACTGCGGCTAGCGCAAACAGGTACGCATCCCTTGTGCCGATACACAACGTCACCGTGAACGACGAGCATATGGAGATGGTCGGGGCACAGAAGGCAAAATTCGGCAGGCGAGGGTTCATAGTTTCGAAGTCAAACTGCACGACCTCCCCTATAGTCAGCGTGCTCAAGAAGGTCGCGCATTATGGGATAAGGAACGTGTCCGTATCAACAGAGCAAGCATTATCCGGAGCAGGAAAGAAGGGGCTTGAGGAGGGGAATGCCTACAGGTCTATGGTAAGGAAGGTCGGGAAGTACCCGTACATAGAGGGGGAGAACGAGAAAGTGATGAGCGAGTCAAAACAGGTCCTTGGATCTTTCGATGCAATAAATACAATGCGAAAGGATGCTGACTTTGAGATAAGTGCGTTCTGCACAAGGGTCTACAGGGAGAACGTCCATGACGAGCGCATACTTGTCAGGATGAAAAATTCATTCGACCTCGGGGAGATACTAAATGCAATACTGACCCCAACACACGGTTATTCACTCTATACGCTCCCTACAAACACGATAGTCCTGTGGAACGGGAAGGTGGTGCCAGAACTGCACACAAAGAACTTCGGACCGATGGCCACAGCGATAGGTGAGATCAAGAAAGCCGATGAAAACACCCTTATGTTCAGGGCGACAACAGATAATACTGGGATAGGCGCAGGCCTCGGGCTCGTTGCATCTGCAGAGTACGCTATCGCAAAGGGTTTAATCTAGTTTCCGAAGCCTTAACTGCACTCCAAAGGGGGAGCAAAACGATCCACAACACCTATTTGTTGTTTATATATTTTGCAAACCCGCGCTTTGCAAGGAAGTTCCAAATGGTAACTTTCCCATAGGATTTAGAGTACTCCTTGATTGGGATGAGCAGCCTGTCTGATATCCCTTTTGCCACTTCCCTCTGTGCGTCATTCTTCTTTTTATGGCTGGATATGTCCTTTTTCTCCATAAGTCCTAGCTTTTCACCAAGAATGCCGTTTGGGACAAAGTAATCAAGAACTGCCTCTTCAAAGTATTGAGGGTTTTCATCCCCATCTACCTTCTTTTTTAAGGTGCCGTTCATTGCTATTAGTTTGTGCAGCAACTCGTGGATGAAAACGGCCATTGTCGTCTTATTCCAGCTCTTCGTATTTCTTCCAACGCCCAGACCAAAAATCACAGAATTTCTTTTCTTGTCAAAAGCAAGCCCACCGCCAAAACTTAATCTCCTACTCCCGCTCTCTGAAAGTATGACTGTTGCCTCTTTTGGCATTTTAAATCCGAAAACATCCTTAATGTGTTTTGCAATCCTCTCCTCATTCGTATTGTATACTTTCTGTAGGCCACCAATAAGCTTCTCGAAGAATTGATCCCCTTCACTTAAAATTGGAACATCGATCTTATCTAGAAGCGTTATCAAATTTGAATATTCTTTATTTGTGAGAATCCTGGGGCGGTTATTTGTTGCGAGGGCGTACCAGACCCTGTTGTGATACCTCGCATCACTTATATATTCATCGTAAATTTTAACCGAATATGCTAATCTGTCCCCAAAGATCCACGGCACCTCTTTCATTGCACTCGTAAGGGCCCCAGGAGCGCCCAAATCATAGATAAAGAGAAGTTTTCTTAGACGCAGTTCGTTTCTGAAATATATTTTCATGCTAATCCGTTTTATTTAATCCCTGCTCCGATGACCTACCGCCCAAAGTTCTTAGTCTGCTTCATCCCCTTTTCGCTTTTCATGCATCTAGTGCAACGACAAAGGATATAAGACAAACGCGCAGATACGTATTATGCAAAAGGACTCTTTTGTCAATGAGGTTGCGCTGGACAGGATACACAGGCTCTTTGAGCTAGCGCAGCAGAGAACGAAAAAGGGAGATAGCGATTCTAGGAGGCTTGCAAAAAGGTATGTCAAAATAGCCAATAAGATAAGCACCCACTACAAGGTCAGGATGCCTAATGATATCAGGGAAAGGATATGTAAAAAGTGCGGCAACGTTTTTGTCACCGGCCTCAACTGCACAGTCCGGCTTGCAAGCTCAAAAGGTTACGTGGCCTATAAGTGCGAATGCGGAGCAGAGACCCACGTCTTTTACAAATAGTCACTTTACGCCCATCTGCTCTAGCATTGCATTTAGGAACTGCTCTGCGCTCTGCGGGTTCCTTGCTGTAAGCAGGAACTTGTCGTACTCTATCGGCTTCTCCGACTCCCTCCCCCTGTATATGCGGACTAGCCTTGAGATCTCTTCATCCTTCGGTGCGGATATCGTCCTGTCTGTGATTACATTCGCCCTGGCGACAACCTTTACTGAGTTCCCTATGGCGCCTACGACCTTCTTGTTCGAAACAAAATCCTTTATCAGATCGAGCAGCGGCCTGAAATCATGCAGCTTGTACTCGTCAACTCCCGGCCCGTCAACAACAAGGAGCGCATCGAACCCCTCAGAGGTGAGCTTTGTGGCGTTGAGCTCTGGCTTGTAGATTGCGCCATGGGTCCCAACGCACTCCTTCTCCCCCTTTGTGTAGCTTGCTATGACTGGGGTAACTCCCCACTTTCCGAAAAGCAGCCGCGCAAGCGATACCGTCTCGTCGCGGAAGTTCCTTGGGGTTATGACAATCAGCGCCCTCATCCAATCGGTATAGCTTCTGAACAACAAGCTATAAATTTATCCTGCGACGCCGTCTTATGCCTGCTGCGCGCTGCTTTGGCCTGGCCTGCGCGCAAAGTGCCTTGCAACGAAGAACGCCCCCGCAATCGCAGCTATCACCCCTGCAAAGATCGCCATGTCCAAATTCGAGACAAAGAGCAGGCTTGTGGTGCCTCCGTTTCTTGCGACCGCCTGCTGTGTTATGCCCAGGTTGCTTGCAGTCACGTTAACGTAGCCGTACGGTACGTTGGTGAAGTTTATCATCCCGCTTGATCCAGTTGTTGCCCTGAGCACACTGTCGTTTGAGAACCTGACGCTTACGGCAGACTGTATAGGCTGGCCGAACAGGTCCCTTGTCGCTATCTGCACGTTATACACCGGCAGCTTCACATCAACAGGGCCGGAAGATGAGAAAGTGAACGTGTCGCTGACAATCATCCTGACCCCCTTATAATATGCGTAGCTTATCGTGTAGGATTGGTTCTCGAAGAGGAACTCGCTCTGCCCTACAGTTGAATTGCCCATATAAAGAGTCACGTTGCCCAGGCTTTCCCCATTCGCGTTCTGGGGGTTGAAGGTCGCAAGCCCTATTTTCCTGAACTGCGCTGTTAAGAACTGCGGCCCTGTTACGTTAAGGAAGAAACTGCGGTTCAAATTCCCGTTGCTCCACTGATAGAAGGCTATCCTCTCGCTTGGCGAGACTGTTATGTTGCCTATGTTTATCCCTATCTTTGCCTCCCCTCCATAATTGTACCATCCCCCTCCTGTCGCGTTGCCGTACTGCGACTGCAGGGTTACTAGGAACTGCTGCGTCCATGTCGCGTTGATGTTTGTGGGGCCGTTCATTGTGGCCGTCCCGCCAAGAGCAGCATTCCCGTTGCTCCAATCCTCGAAAACCTCTCGGGAGGTAGCGCTAGTGGGCACGGTGCCATTTCTTATCCCGTATCCTGCCGAGCTGCCCAAGGCATACCACCCGCTTCCGTACGTTTGTCCATATGGCGAGGAGACGTTCAGCAGATACTGGGTCTGCCACTGCGCTGTCTCTGTTATGTTGCTGTCCATAGCGAGCGTGACGCTGTCTAGCGGACCGCTATAAGAGCCTATACCAGTCCCCTTCCATCCCGCGAATACCACCCTCGTGTTGCCAGATAGCTGTACGCTCTGCGGCGCAGATATCTTCACGTTCGAGTATGCGACGTAAGCGCCGCTTGAGGAGAGATTGCCGTATGCCGAGACAACACTAAGGCCGTAACCAAGGCTCCATAGCTGGGAGTTGTTCCTTGGCTGCGGGAGGCCTGAGCCTACCGCAAAATAATTTACCCTATTTGTTATCTCCTCAACCCCGTACGGATTTTTCAGGTTAGTGAGGCTGCCCACGCCGTAGCCTATGTACGCTGTGCCAGATTGCGCAGGGAACCAGGCGCCGTTCTTGTATGCAGACAGATTATTAAAAATCACATGCGGCAGTGTCGCTGCAACCCCTGTTGTGTTTGCTATCTCACCGAACGCCACTGGCGCGTTTGAGCCTGAAGTAGAAGTGCCCAATGTCGTATTTCCAACCACGTTGCCATCAACTGCAAAGTCCCACTGGCCGTTTGTAAAGTAGAATGAGTATGAATGGAAAGTGCCGTTCCTGCCTGCCGAATCTGCAGGCCCTATCCTCCCAAGGAATCCTCCGGAAAAGCCCGCAGGGAAATATTCGTAGAACCATTGCGCATCCCCTGCATTAAGCTGCTGGTAGTTGGAGCACCCTGACATGTCGCAGAAGCTTGGGTACGAGCCGGACTGGTTCTCAATGACGTATCCTGCCTGGAGGAATGCGCCGTTGCTCAGGTCCTCGCCCACCCAGTACCCTATGGATCCGAAGTCGCTTGTCTGGGGGGTTATCGTCTGTATTGATACAGACGCCCCAGAGTTGCCTGTTGAGGTTATTCCTCCCCTTGCTCCGAACTGGTACCAGTACTGTGCGTTGGCCGATCCCATAAGCAGAAGGGAGAGAATGCACACCGTATAAATACCGCGCTCAAACCCTCTCATAGTCAATACCAATTGCGGATAGCTCCTTTAGCACCTTATTCCTTGTCTCCGCATTTATACTTTTCCAATCTATCACCGCAGCTTCAGGTGGCGCTTTTGATCGCTCAACTGCCTGCGAAAGCATCCCTAGATTGTCGCTCCCATCATGATTGAGTATGGCGTGTTTTGGCATTATATGCGCAAACGCATAACCCTTCTCAAGCGCGAGCTTGGTAAACTTTACAGGGTAGTGCGTTCCCCCGATTCCAATCACAACTTTATCCTGAAGATCCTGTTTTCCAGAAAGCGCCGAAAAAACCGCATCCGCAAGCTTGTGTGCTAGTTGGACGTTGCCGATTGCAGCGTCATTTCCTCCAAGCTCAACAAAGAGTGAGGGGGTATTGAGAAGCGGACCGTGATGGGTTGCCTCATATGTCCTCTCAATCCCAACCGCATCTATGCGCGCGATTGCAGCGAGAACGCAGAGCATCTCTGCAGGCGCGGCTATAGAGAGCTCTCTTGGTGTCCCTCCTATCGCAGCCTCTGCTGTCCAGTTCCCAAGAGGGTGCGTAGTAAATGCGCCGACCCCGTTTGCACTCTTGTGCTTGCTAAGAAAGTATGCTACCTCAAACCCCATCGTGTCAACGGATTTGGCATCGATAAGTCTTGAGTCCGCTTCCCAGAGGACAATATCCCCGTTTTTCCAGCACGTTCTTCCAGAAATTCTTGACTCACTAAAATCGTGAGTCTCCTTCAATTGCCCTGCGGCGTTTGCAGAGGCTGGGTCATCTGCGGAATAAATAATCCCTATCATGAATTCACTCAGGTAAACCACGCCCATACCTGGCCATATGCAGATAGGGGCAATTACTAATTTGTCTGGTGTTGATAAAGTAATAAAAGGATTAAATATGTAGGGCTATCAATGCGTAAGCTCCAGTCGTCTATAGAGTTCCTGCTCACCTACTCCTGGGCCTTTCTAGCGATTGCCGTATTTCTCGCATTCCTACTCGCCGTGGTAACGGTGAGAAATCCTGCAAGCCTGACTCCAGGAAGCTGCTACATAAACACAAGGCTTTTGTGCAGAACTTCGGTATTCATGACAAACACTGCAGCATCCGCTTTCATCCTAATCTTCAAAAACAATCTGGGAAGGGCGATAAGCTTCCCCGAATCGAACGGCATAACGATGAACCCCACGTTCTCGGGCCTGATTTATAACGGGGTCTGCCTGCCCTACAATGCGCCTATAGGCTCTGTTGTAACCTGCAACGTCACTGCGCCAAAGCAACTCGCATCTGTGGGGGCGCAGATAAGTCCGAAATTCACGCTAAACTACGAGTTGTGCCATAGCGACGGGTGCGACTTCCCGATTGTACCTCAAAACCTTCTCTACACGTCGGGCTTTTCCACGATGGAAGTATCCCCGATGGTGCCCAACGCGATCGTACTAGCGGGACTGCAGACCCTGCCGGTCGGAGGGGAGATAGTGCTTAACAGCGTAGTATACCCCTCAAACGTGTTGGTCCACCTCCTGTACGGGTATCCCTACACAGTGTATGCTCTCCCTCCAAGCTCATACTTCTTCTCCAGCTGGGCGACGACAGGCGGCGTCAGCGTATCACCTGCAACAACCCAGAACGCGATTGTGAACGCAATATCCCCTGGGAACATCATTGCAGTATTCTACTCCACGACTACGACATCCACCATTACTTCCACATCAACCTCCTCCACCACAACCTCCTTAACTTCAACTTCGACAACTTCCACTACAAGCACGTCAACAACCTCCTCCACGACTTCCTCAACCTCCACAACCACAGCGCCACTTGGGCTTGACAAGTATGGGGATTCAGGGCTTGCGTGCTGCAGCCCGCCAACCAACCCGTCAACAAACGTGGTCACTTTCACAGGGATTACAACCACTTACAGCGACGAGCTGGTGCTGGTCATGTCAGACCAGGCAGGGGAGCCCATAGAGTCCGTCACAGACTCTCAGGGCCAGCTCACGTTCTCACAGTATGGCACATCTGTTGATCCGACAGTATATTACGCCATAGTCCCAGGAACTCTTACAAACGACCAGGTATCTGTAACATACGGTCCGCTCTCAGGGCTCATAGATGACCAGGTATCGCTCTCGCTCTGGTCTGGCGAGAATACCGTGACTCCATTCGACACAAACTCAAAGATACCAAACACAATGAGTATGGCCGCAACATCACGTTCCTTTAATGCGTTTGCATACTACACAACTAGCAATGCCAATGACATTCTCATATCCGCTATAACTCCCAGCCACCTATGGGACAACTTCAAGTTTCCAAGCGGATACACCAAGATAACAGGCAGCGTCTCAACAGGCAACATACTATATGTCTCATATAATGTTGTCAGTGCAATCCAAGCAAGCGCAAACACCCCAAAGACCCTTGTGTTCTACTGCCCTAGCTACAAGGACAAGACCTGCAAATACGTACCAACATCACAAGAGCCAACAGCAGGGGGTAGCGACGGGTGGGTTGATTTTGCAGTTGCAATCCAAGGTTTTCCATAGTCTCTGTTCATGGCCGCCTACGGTTCCCACTATATTTGCCCCCCAGTTGCAGTTGTAAGGCATAAAAAGGTTTATAGTTAGACTATAGCAAAAACAAGTGTTTGGAT
Source organism: Microcaldota archaeon (assembly GCA_028867115.1). Lineage (GTDB taxonomy): Archaea > Micrarchaeota > Micrarchaeia > Micrarchaeales > CABMGC01 > JAGWGI01. The sequence goes on along the minus strand of JAGWGY010000001.1, from coordinate 36,525 downwards.
GGGTAAACTCCAGTCGTCTATAGAGTTCCTGCTCACCTACTCCTGGGCCTTCCTTGCAATCGCAGTCTTTTTGGCCTTCATACTCGCTGTTGTCACCGTCCGCAATCCATCAGGGTTTACCCCTTCAAGCTGCTACATCTCGCCTAGTTTCCCATGCGTAACGTCCGTATTCATGTCAAACTCCGCATCTTCAAGGTTCATCGTTATATTCATAAACAACCTTGGCACCCAGATAAGCTTCCCTAATATAAACGGGATAGTGGTGAATCCGACCTTCTCCGGGCAGACTTACAATGGCATCTGCCTTCCCTACAATGCGGTCAAGGGCGCCGTCGTAACTTGCAATGTTACAATCTCAAAATCAATAGCTTCTCCAGGGACGCAGATAAGCCCAAAATTCCTTCTCAACTATCAGGTATGCCAGAAACCCAGTTGCGTATTTCCAATATCCTCCGCAAACACAATAAATACAACAGGGTTTGCTTCAATGGGCATCTCTCCTCAAGTTGCAAACCCGATACTTAAGGTAAATCTGCAGACAAACCCTGTTCCTGGTCAGATTGTTGTGGATGGGGTGGCATACCCCTCGAATACGCAGATAATCCTTCTCTACCAGAGCCCTTACACGATCTATGCACTTCCACCGAGCTCGTACTTCTTCTCCAGCTGGAGCACCCAGGGTGGTGTTAGCGTCATATCTACAACATCACAAAACACCGTAATGAACACCATATCCCCGGGTAATCTCATTGCGACATTCTATTCTACAACAACAACTTCAACTACCACTTCCACTTCAACCTCAACAACCACAACATCAACTACTTCCACCTCAACCTCCACCACTTCATCTACAACAAGCACCTCAACCTCCACAACCTCAACAACAGCGCCACTTGCACTGGACCAGTATGCGGACTCTGGCCTCGCATGCTGCATTCCTCCGACAAACCCCTCAACAAACGTCGTGAAATTCACCGGCATTACTACTGCATATTCGCAGGAACTTGTCCTTGTCATGATGCAATATACAGGGGAGCCATTGGAATCAGTTACCGACTCTCAGGGTCTTCTATCATTTACACAGTACAGCAGTAGCGTATATCCCCCTGGAGTCTATTACGCGATAGTGCCGAACAAGCTTACAAGCGACAACATTATTGTCACATACGGGCCGCTGAGCGGGCTCATCTACTACCAGGTATCAGTATCGACCTGGTCTGGGGAAAACACCGTGACCCCCTTTGATCTTAATTCCCTAATCCCAAATACCCTCTCGATGTCCGCAAGCGCACACTCCTTCAACGCCTACGCATATTACAACACAAACCATGCAAACGACATCCTGATAGCAGTGACATCCCCATCCCACTACACCGATAAGATGACCTTCCCCTCAGGGTATTCAAAGATAACAGGAACAGTTACTACGGGAAACATACTTTATGTTTCGTATAATATCGTTTCAGCAAAGCAAGTTAGCGCAAACATACCAAAGACCGTAATATGGTACTGTCCCGGGCTTACCGGCACCTGCAAATATAGCGCATCATCCGTAGAACCCACCACTGGTGGGAGTGATGCCTGGAGCGCATATGCCGTGGCAATCCAAGGATTGAAGTGAGCTGTTATCCCTATTTGTAGATCGACTGGTACTTGACGCCGTTGTCGTCAATTATGTGGATGCATTCCCCTTCGCACTCTATCAGGCACGCCTGGCAGAGAATGCATGCGCTGCCGTTTACTGCGACAGACTTCTCAGTGTAGTGGGTGTGGCCGTCCTGCACGGTCGCGAACTTCGCGTGTATCTCAGGGTCGTGCGTGCCCTTCCACTTCATCTCCTCAGGGGCGTTGTCCTTGTTAATCTCCTGGTTTAGCGGAATCATCTCGAACACTGCCACTGGGCAGACATCCTTGCAGTGCTGGCAACCTGTGCACTTCGGCTTGTCAACGTATACGTCCATTCTCTCACTCTTTGAATAATCCATTATGCCGCGGCAATTCTTAAAAAGGCACGCCCCGACACGTTTATCGAAGTATCAGTGCGCGACTGTGACATCGACCCCCCTAACGAGCACGCTGGGTGTCACGTAGTAATTCGATCCGGAGTCCCACGATGCCGTCTGCATCGAGTCGTCTGCTGCGCATTCTGTGTTCTTTAGCATCCTTATGATGTTGTCGCTTATCCTTATCCCTGTGCCTGAGGTGTGGCCCAGCTGCTTGATTGCGAACTTCGGCTCCCCATTCTCTATGTATATTGCGGCGTCCCTTGGCACAGTGGAGAAATTCCCCACAAGGTAATCGCTGTACCTGGTGTACCACGTATTTGTAACTAGTATCCCCCTGTCAATCTTCCTTATAAGCGCATCTATGTCCCTTGCCTTCTTCTTGTGCTCCATCACAAACGCATTTGACTCCGGAAGTACCAATCCCGCATTTCCTGTGCTTTTCGTTTTGTACTTGACTGCCGTCGAATGGTTGTGAAGGTATCCCCTCAACTTTCCACCCTCTATAAGTGTGGTCTTCTGCGTGGGGTAACCTTCGTCGTCGAAGTCGGAGGTTGCGATAAGCTCGGGGCTCTTGCCGTCATCGTAAATCTTGATGTTTTTGTTCGCTACCTCCTTGTGGAGCTTGCCTGTAAGGAATCCTCCCGTCTCCACGCTGCCTATGCATGCCATGTCGTTGACATCCGCTAGAAGCAGCCCTGCAGGTTGCTGCATGTAGATTATGTCGTAATTCCCGTTAGACACCTTGCCCTTCTCATTCGTAAGGCTGGCAAGTTCGGTGGTTGTCCTCCCCAACGCCTCTGGCTTTATCTCCCCTATCTTCTTTGTTGCCACGACTTTTTGCGCTGACAGCCCTTTCCTGAACACCCTGAGAGAGAGCCTTGCGAATGCGCACTTCTCTGTTCCTGCCGCATCCTTGCTGGTTGCCATCTCCTTTGTGAAGTCCGTCATCTCAAGAGTGCCTGCTATGCTATCTGCCCCGCTCTCAAGCGCGGAGTTTATGGCAGCATAAGCGATATCGGACATCATCTTGTTGTCGAAGTTGGCCATCTTCTTCTGGTATATGCACTTGCACTCGTAACTGAAAGGCCCCTCGACTATCCCATTATAGTCCTCCTTTGGCTTTAGCATCGGAATGGTCTCCTTTGCTACCTTGATTGCGCTTGCGATATTGCCGTCTTCAACCCTGTCTATGTTCGTGAAAAATACCCTCTTCTTGCCCGAAACGAACAGGTTTGCGGTGTTCTCCAGTTTTGTAACTATCGAGTCGACCGCAGAATTTGCTATCTTGAGGTAGCTTACCCTATAGGTAAACACGTTTGCGACTGCCTCATCGAACCCGCGACCCATTGCGATCTTCACTATCTCCTCAGCGCTCCTTGCCATTCAACTACCTCCCAAAACAGAGCAGCGCATGCGGCCCGCCCATCGTAACTGGGACGCCCTGCATCGGCTCTCCCTTGCCGCAGTTTCCTAATGAGAGCTCAAAGTCCTTCCCAAGAAGTGCTACTGCGTGCCAGAAATCCAGTGTCTTCGTCTCGAGCCTATAATTCTTTATCGGCTTTTCAACAGAGCCGTTCTTTATCATGTACGCCTCGTTGCCCTGGTAGCGCGAAAACGTCCTGGTGTCGTCGATATTCCACTCCATGAAGTTCTTTATGTACACCCCATTCCCTGCTTCCCCTACCAGCTCTTCGAAGCTCGCACTGCCCTTTTTGAGGTACGTATTCGACATTCTTACTATCGGTTCATTGCTGTAAGAGTCGCTCCTTGCAGAGCCGTTGCTCTTCGTTTTGAGTATTTTGGCGTATTCCCTGTTGTTCAGCAGCTCGTTCTGCTTGCCCCTGCTAACAATCTGCTTCGCCCTTGCCTTGACTCCCTCGTCATCATATCTGTAGAACCCGAAGCTGTTCGGGATTGTGGGATCATCAATTATCGTGACATGCTCGCTGCCTATGCTCAGCCCCAGGTTATCTGGGTTCACATAGCTGGTGCCAGCCTGCGCCGCCTCCCTCATAAACACCCTGTCCGCCTCGTTCGGATGGCCTACGCTCTCGTGAACCGCAATCCCCGCAATCTCCGGGGAGATCAAAACATTCTCTATCTTCCTGAGCTCCGGATCGCTGAGCCTAACCCCCTTCTCAATCACATCGAGCATGGCCTTCGAATCTCCAAGCAGCTGCTCCTCTATCCTCTGTATATTCAGCATCTCGTATCCGCCGACTCCGCCGAACTGGGACATCCTCTGCCTTGTTTCCTTCCCCTTCCCTACTATTATGCTGAAGGTGGAATCCACCCTAGGGGTCTCCTGAAGTATCGAGCTGCCATCGCTGTTTGTCATGAAGCTAGAATCTTTGCCGAAGCCAGCATAGAGGCTCCTGAATTTGATATATCTCTTAGATGCGAGCGTCTTATCTAGAGAGAGCAGGTCCTTTAGTAGTCTCTCTTTGTCGAATTTCTTCCTTTCTTTTACTGCAACCTTGGCCTTCTGCGGGCTTTCCCTAGAGAGCTGCGTCCTTGAGCTCTCGAATCTCCTGAAACCCTCGATCGCATTCCTTATCGCATCCTTCTCTAGGATGTTTGTTGAGAAGACGTACATCCTCCCTTCTTTTAGGAGGCGGATTCGCAGGCCGCTCTTCTCAAAATAGGATGAGCTGTTCAGCCTGCCCTGCTCAATCGCGTAGCCTGTGCCAGAGCTCTGCTCAAAATATGCCTCGCCATAACCGAATCCCCTCCTCTCAGCTAGGGCGACAGCATATTCTGCTAGAGCCTGGCCATCAGCCATGGAAGATCAGCCGAAGAGGCTTGCAAGTCCGCTTGCCGCTTCCTCCTCGCTCTTCTTCTCCTCTTCCTTTGGCTTCTCCTTCTTTGCCTCAGGGGCTGCTCCGCCGTGTGCTGCTGGTGCGGCTGCCTGGACGTTCTGCGCGTTCTTTATGATGTCCTTTATGTTGACTCCCTTTAGGGACTCGACTATTGCCTTAGCCCTAGCCTGGTCAGGGGACATCCCCGCCGCCTTAACGATGCTTTCCAGATTCTGCTCGCTTATCTCCTTTCCAGCTGCATCAAGCAAGAGTGCAGCGTATATGTATTCCATCTATTTCACCTTAAGTGTCATTGTGCCGTCGGCGCAGCGCCTGATACCGATACCGCCTGAAGCACAGCCTCGGCAAGCAGCTTCTCAACTATCCCTGGCTCGTAGCACTTCGCCGCAAGCCCGACCCCAAGAGCGCTCATGTATGCGCGCTTCACCAGCGTCGATACGTTGTAAGGCGTCACATATCCAATGTTGGTCGTGAGCGCGTTTGCAACGCTGAAGCCCTCTGAAACCTGCATTGTCACAAGTTCAGGGGTTATGTTGAGCACTTCCCTTGTTATGAACAGATCGTTTGATATGAGCGCCTCAAGCGACGCGCCAGTCTCGAACGGCTTTATGTCTAGCATCTTTAGCGCCTTCGCGACCTGAAGCGTTATCTTAGCCCCCTTCGCCACCAGAACCTTGCTCTTTGCTATCACTACCTTGCCCTTCTGTATCTGCACGTCGATTCCTGCAGCCTTAAGGTCTGTTACGGCCTGCCCTGGCGCAATTGCGGTCTCCCCTGACTCTATAGGTATGTCATCGGGCGAGATCTGGTTCGGCTTTGCGGCAAGCTTCAGCCTGTTGGATGCTATCATCCTATGAAGCTCGAATGGATTCTTGTTAGTTAGCACTACTGCGACGTTCTTCTCTATGTAAGGCTTGAGCTTGTCCAGCCTTGCGTCCCCTTCCATCGCCTTGAGCACAAGGCTCTTCCTTGCGATTATGAGCTTCGTGTCCGGCTTTATCTGGTTTCGCACCTTCTGGAGCAATCGGTCAGGCAGTGCGCCTAGGGGGAGCACTCCCACGGTGTGGTAGCGCTTTATCTCCTCTTTGAGCTTCTTTGCGTATGCGACCTTTTGCGCTTTGAGCATTACCATTACATCACCTTGATCGGCTTGCTCATGCTGAGCTTTAGGTAGACCGACCTTATCCTGTTCTGTCCGACCTTCTTTGTCACGCTGCTTATCACTTCGTTGACATTCTCGAATATCTTCTGCGGCTCGAGGTCCTCGCTGCCCACTATGCAGTGCACAGTGGGGAGGTTCTTGCCTTTTGTCCTGATCGTGATCCTCTTGCTCATGTCGTTTGCGATCGTTGCAAGGGTTGCATTTCCGAGAAGCGGCTTTGGCATCTTGTTCCTAGGCCCTAGGAACTGACCCAGGAACTTTGCGATCTGCGGCATCAGGCTCTGCTGCGCCACAAGGTCGTAGTTCAGAAGCGTGCTGAGCCTCACCTGGTCAGCTGCAATCTCTCCGAGTCGGTTCCCGTCAAAAACCTCTATCCCGAGCTTCTGCGCCGATTCGAGTATGTTCTTGTCTGTTGCGAAAACCGCAAGCTTCTTCACCTTGCCCTTGCCGTGGGGCAGGCTGACCTCCAAATTGAGCTTGTTGTCCTGCTTGTTGAAGTCTACGCCCTTGAAGTTTATCGCGAGCTCGACTGACTGCTTGAACTTTCGCTTGCCTTTGTTCTCGCCGATGAACTTGGTTATTTCGTCTAGCTTTACCTGTTCCATGTTGAACCCTCCTGCAAATTGCAGTGATAGCGGGAAAAGTAGCTATCTTTAGCTGAATATATTGCGCCGGCAATATATAAAAAGATTAGCTCTCCGCGCTTACTTGTGCCTGAATGCGATTATTATTCCGGCAAGCCCGATTATCGCAATCGCAGGGCCGATCACCTCGTACGCCCTCGCGTTCGAGCACGTCTGCGCGCCGTTCCCTCCGAAAAGGGTGGAGATTGTTGCGAAGAGCCCTCCGAAGAACGTGTTGCACTTTGCAACAGTTCCGTAGCTCATAGCGAAAATCACGATTCCTACTATTAGCACTATCACGCCGATTACAAGCAATCCTTTCTTCATTATTACACCGATATTGCTTCAATATTCAGCTATTTAAGCCTTGCTGGCTCAGTACCTGACCGTAGCCTTGCCAAAAGTCTCCATCGGCGCCAGCGTTATCCTCTTCACTCCCCTTAGCTCCTCTGCCTTTTCCATGGCCTCAAACCTATCCTTTATTTTTGGAGTTTCCTCTATTGTATCGAAAAGCGAGTTGCCGCGCTCGGTTCTGATGTACGCGGGCCATGTGAATGTCTCAAATCTTGCGATCAGCCCCATTTTCTTGAGGTCCTTGAAGGCCTGCTTCTCTCCCCTCCCGTCAAACTCCTTGATCTCCCTTGGCGTTCCAAGCGCCTCAAGCACAACATAGTGCGCGTATGTCATCTCGGATATGTTCTCAGGTAGCTTTTTCTTAACAGCCATTCAACCATCTTTGTTAGGGCTGGCGCTGGGGGATTTATAAATGGCTTTCACTCTTTCGTTTCCATCTTACTTGAGGTCAAACTCCTCCCCGAGCACAGGGAGCATGACCTTGAAGTGCTTTGGCAGCGCCTCCTTCATCTCCGCCCTCTTGCCCTCCTCTCCGTGGATCAAGAAGACCTCCTTTAGCCCCTTTATCGCGGATATGAAGCGCATCAGCTGCTGGCGGTCCGCGTGTCCGGATATCCTTGACATCTCGACCGCGAGCTTTATCTGCACCTTCCTGCCGTCAAGCTCCACCTCCTTTGCACCGTCCAGTATCTGCCTTCCCGGCGTCCCCTCGACCTGGTACCCGACGAACATCAGCTTGTTCTTGTGGTCTCCTGCCATCTTCTCAAGGTACTTGACTATCGGCCCTCCCGTAAGCATCCCGCTGGTTGTGACTATTATGCACGAGTCGTGCTCGCCTATTACCTTGTTTCGCATCTGCTTTGTCGTTATGTTGTGGAAGTTCGGGCTCTTGAACGGGTCGTCCTCGCTCATGAGTATCCTCTGCTGCAGCTCTTTTCTGCAGAAGATGACGTTGTGCCTGTGCACCCTTGTGACCTTGCCGATCATCCCGTCGATGAATATCGGCACCTTGGGTATCACGCCAGATCTCATGTAATCGTCAAGTATGAACAGCACCTCCTGCGCCCTTCCTGTTGCAAAGCTGGGTATGATAACCTTGCCTCCCTGCTTTATCGTGTCGGTGATGCTCTTGACCATGTTGTTTATTGTCTCGGTCTCGCTCTTCGGCAGGTCCTTCTCGCCTGCGTTAGTGCTCTCGATTATCAGCGTGTCCGCGTGCAGGTTCTCTATGTGCGCAGGCTCGAGCACCCTTGTCTTCTTGAGGCTCATGTCTCCTGTGTAGAGCACCGTGTGCTTCCCGTCGCTTGCCTCGACAAGCGAGCTTCCCAGCATGTGCCCTGCCTGATAGAGCTTGAACTTGAGCCCCTTGATGCGGAACTCCTTCTCGTAGTCCACTATCTTGAAGTGCTTGTTCACCTTGTTCAAACCCTCCTTCGTCACGTTCTTAGGGTTTGAGATCTTCATGTAGTCGCTCAGAAGTATGTTCACCAGTTCGAATGTGGGCTTTGTCGTGTAGACGTAGCCGTTCCATCCTGTGCTGAATATGTGCGGAAGGTATCCGCAGTGGTCAAGGTGTGCGTGCGAGAGTATTATCGCATCAACGTTCTTGAGCTCGCTGTCCTCTATGACCGGATACTGCTCGGGTTTTCCGAGCTTAACTCCTGCGTCAAGCAGAACCTTTGTGTTGGCTCCTTCTATCTGTATGCAGCTTCGTCCAACTTCTCCTGCTGCTCCGTAAAACTTTATTTTCATGTTATTCATCTGTTATTTCCTTTATCTGTTATTTCATTTAGTTGCTACTGAAATCTATGTCGTCTTCAGTGTCGTTTCCATTTCCGTTCTTCTTATCCTTTATTATTGCTATGTCCGCGAGGCTTATCTCCTGAGGCTTCTGCGGCTTGTGTTCTCTCCTCTCTCCAGGCTTGTACTCCCTCCTCTCGCCGCGATATCCGGTGATCGACCTGAGCTCGTCGTAGAGCAGGTCGAGCACCTTGTTTGAATCGAGTATCTTCTTGTCCTGTTCCCCAATTAGCTTTATCGCCTCCTCTATGTCTCCCTTTATCAGTTCGACCTTCTTCTTCTGCTTGTAGCTCTTTATCGCCTTGTCAAGCTCCTCGTCTATCTCGTTTATCCTCCTTATCAGGTCCTTCTCAGCGCTCAGCGAGGAGGCCTCTGTGGATATCTTGAACTCAAGCCTCTCCTTCTGCCTCTTTAGGTACCCGATGCTCTTAGTCCTCTCGGTTGGCTTGATCTCCGTGAGCTTTGATAGCGCCGCGAGCTCCGCCTGCTTGTATGCAAGCTTGTACTTGAGCCTTCGCGCGGTGTCGATTAGCGATAGCCTCTTCTTCCTCTCCTCCTCTATCTTGGAATTGAGCTCTGCAATCTTCTGCTCCTTTGGCGAGAGCGGCGGCTTTGGCTGTTCTGTTCCCTTGTCCTCTACCTTCACTTCCTTTACCTGTTCTGTTACGTTACTTTCCAGCAAATCGCCTTACCCTAATTGTTATTCAAGAGAAGATTATAAACATCAAGCAGCTTGTCTGTCGCCCTGTCTATTGCAAAAGATCTTGCCGTCTCTACAGTACGTTGTTTATATGTGCTCGAATTATTTAAAGCCTTTTCTATCTTTTTGGCGCACGCCTGGTAATCGCCAGGAGCGAACTTCTCGCCGTTCTTGCCGTTCACTATCAGCTCCTTGAGCGCAAGGTAGTCCGCGCCTACGACCGGCTTGCCGCTTGCCATGGCCTCAAGGGCCACTATCCCCTGGGTCTCAAATGTGGACGGTATGCAGAACACGTCGCACGCCGCGTAAACCTTAGGGAGCATCTGCTGCTCTACGAACCCTATGAACTTAACATGGCTCCCTAGCTTGAGCTGCGTTGCCATATTCTTGTAATAATCAAGCGCAGGGCCCGTTCCTGCGATCACGAATTTCACGTCATCGCGCTTTTTGAGTATGCCCTTTGCAGCCTTCAAGAGTATCTCTATCCTCTTCTCCCTGCTCGCCCTTCCCACGTACAGCACAACCTTATCGTCGTCCTTTATCTTCAGCTTGCGCCTGACAAAATCGCCGCTGTTCTTAGGGCTGAAGTTCTGCGTGTCCACGCTGTTCGGGACGACATATGTGTTCGGCACATTGCTCCTTGTAAGCATGCTGCCTATCGCCTCCGATGGCACTATTGTCGCGTCGCATCTCCTGTAGAAGAACTTCGTGTACTCCCACAGGTACTTGCTTGTGACTTCCTTGAGCACCTTGTTCTTTGGATAGTAGCTCTCGATTATCGCGCGGTTGTTTATCATCGTGTGGAACGACCCGACCAGCGGATACTTCCCGAGCTTTGCAATCGACATCGCAGTTATACCCATCGTGAAAGGGGTCTGCGCGTGTATCACGTCGATGCGCATCGACCTCATCCTCATTATCGCCTTGTACGGGAAGAGCGCTATCTTGTACTGCGGGTAGGGCTTGAACGGGATGCCTGTTGTCATTATCACGTTCCTGCCTGAGTACGTCCTCTTTGCGTGCTCATCGCCAGTTGTGAAGATGTAGACCCCGTGGCCGCGCTTCTCCAGCTCCCGCTTGAAGTTGAGCATCGAGTTTACGACCCCGTCCATCGCGGGGAGATAAGTGTCCGAGTAAAAAGCAATGTTAATGTTCTCCATGTATTACCTGATTTTGAAGGTGAGCAATCAGACTCTTATAGCTTCGCCTCCAGCCTTCTTTATCTTCTCCTCAGCGCTCTTTGAGAATCCGCTCGCCTTCACGACAATCGCCTTCTGTATCATCCCGTCCCCAAGGACCTTGTATCCCTTGAGCTCAACTGTCGGCTTGCCCTCCTTTGATGCAGCCGCAATGTCTGCGATCCTGCCGAGGTCCGTCTCCTTTAGAATTGATGCACCGTTCTTGTTCACGAATCCCTTCTTCCTGATCGTCTCCGGTGCGTACTTGACTATCCTTGTCCACTTGTGCTTTCGGCCTGCAAACCCGACGCCTCCGCGGTCTCCCGCGCCCCTGGCGTTCTTGATGTTGCCCATGCCCCATCTCCTAGTGCCTAGGTACTTTCTGTTCCTTTGCTTTATTCTGACTACCAATTGATCACATCATTCTCTTTATGAGGTCGTTTATCTCTGCGCCCCTGTATCCTAGCGCGCCGCCGGCGTTATACGACACCTTTATCCCCTCGTATCCGTGCTTAGGCGGGTGCATCCTCATGGGGAGCTGGACCTTTACCTCCTTCATGTTCTTCTTTCCATTCTCAAGTTCGTCTACAAGCTCCTTTTTCGCCTCGACTCCCTTCTCTTTGAGAAGCTTCTCGAGAGTTGTGGTGTCTATTTCGCCGAACGTGACAAAGTCGACGCACTTGTTGAGCATGCCTATGTTTGATTTGCTTCCGTAGAGTAGCACCAGGTTGTTGACCCGCTTTAGGTTTAGCCTGTTGAGCGTCTCCGTGATGCTCTGCCTCACTCTAGCGCGGCCTCTGACCCGCACCACTGCAAGTAGTTTATTCTCAAGGTTCTTCTTTGCCATCAAAACACGAAGAAATGAACTTTATAATCTATATTAGTTAGTAAAGGTTTTTATTGGTTGCTAAACCGGAGGGCTACACATCGCGCAGCTCTCCTGACAGGGCCTTCCTATATTGCGCTATCTCCTCGGCCGTGTAAACATAGTCAACAAGGTCATCCGTTTCTATCAGGTGCGCGGTGAGGTCTGCGAGCTTGAAGCTGGGTGCAAGCGAACGGTGCTTTGGATCCAGGCGCTCTGTTAGGCTCATCCAGGTCTGCGTTGCAACATAGCACCGGAAAAGCTCCCCTGCCATGTTCGCACGGGGGTTGTTCTCGTAAGGAATCTCAAAATCCGGCGAGAGCGCCTCTACCTCCGCCCTGATATGCACCGTTCCTGACACCTTGCTCCTTTTTGGATTGCCTTGGAATGGCATCGGGCCGAATGCGAATGCCCCAGCCTTAATTATGTCGGTTCTCATCAGGTATGCCACACTGTCGGCGATCTGGCGGACTTCGCCATCGGAGAGGGAGCCGAATTGCGGCAGCACTCTTGGGGCATATCTTAGTATCTCCCTTATCACGTTGCTGTTGTGGGTGCACTGTGCATCGAGCTTCATAATCTTCCCGCTTCGAAGCGCATCCTCAAGCGGCCTGTAGTCCCTTATACTGATGGTGAAAGAGCCCATATGCCAAATCTTTTTTCGGGCTTAATATACTATCCCGCAGTCTCCGTTTCAGCGCGGCTTTGATATTTGGAAGTCTATCACTACCTCGATTTCTGCGGGGGAATACTTCCTCACCTCCCTCCTCCCAATTACCTTCACCTTCACCCCCTTCGATTCGAAGAACCTCCTTACCTTCTGTTCGTGCTCTGAATATGCGCTGTCCTTCCCACCGAACCCATAGTAGTGTATTATGCACCTCCTTTTTGCCGCGGTGAGCGCCGAACCAAGGAAATCATATGCGTCTTTCGGAAGCGGCATGACTATCCTGTCCGCAAACCCCCTGTACTTCGCAACTGCCTTTTTGACGTCGCCAACTTCCGCCGTAACGTTCTTTAGGCGGTTCAGGATTATGTTCTGCCTCATGTACCCGTACGCGCTTCTGTTGAGTTCAATACCCACAACATTCGCACCCTTGTGCATGATCCCTATCTCGATTGCAAATGGACCCATCCCCGCAAACATCACCAGGACGTTCTCATTGTCCTTGACGAGCTTTGCTATCCTCAGCCTGTCGTACGCAAGCCTTGATGAGAAGAATGTTTTGCGTATGTCAAACTTTAGCACGGCTCCGTTCTCCTTGTAAGTTGCAACGAAATTCCTCTTTCCGGCAACGTGCCTATAGCTCCTTGTCCTGTACCTTCCCTTGACCGCGCCACCCTTGCTGATCACGGTCTGTATGTTCCTGTTTGTTTGCATGATCGCGCTTGCAATCTTCTTTGCAGCGCTGCCCTCTGCGTCTATCAGGGCGATATTGCCGATGAGATCATAGCTCTTGGTGACCTCCGCGTACTTCTCGCCAAGCTCCTTTGCAAGGATCTGCCTGTATGCGCTCCTCTCCCGCAGCTTTTCAAACCCCTTTTCGACAAGGCTTGCCCCAAGCTTTTTCGCAGCGGCTCTGGCGGTTTTGTCATCAGCCGAGGGCCCTATAGGTAGGTATATAAATGAATTGTCACCATATATCTTGTGTTTAGTGGATAGCTGAGCGTGCACCTCCAAGTAGTGGCGCGCCTTCTCGGCTTGTTTCTTGTTCACTTTAAGGGCAAGCACAAGGAAAGCTGTTCATTCAAAGTATAAAAGATTAAGGAAGTGGTTGTTTGTATTTCGTTGTAAGAGTAACATCGAGCCAGGAGAAGATAACGGCTGACATACTTGAGTACAAGATCTCAAAGTCCAGCATACCTGTGCACTCAGTGGTGCTGGTCGAGGGGATGCGCGGCTACCTGATAATAGAGGCGGACAACGAGGTCGCAGTGCGCGAGCTGATAATGAACGAGCCCCACGTCAAGGGAATGCTCCCGAAGCCGCTCAGCCAGGAGGAGCTTGACAAGATGCTCGATGTGAAGAGGACGGTGCAGGAGATAGGGATAAACGACATAGTGGAGTTCCTATCAGGCCCGTTCAAGGGATATAAGGCAAAGGTAATTAAGGTTGATTCGACAAAGGATGAAATCACTGTAGAGCTAATGGACGTGGCTGTTCCTATACCGGTAACCACCAAGTCGAACATAGCAAGGATAATCCAGAAGGCAGAAGCAGGTGCATGAGATGGCAGAGATTGTTATAAACGGACTAATTGAAGGGGGCAAGGCTACCGGCGGCCCTCCTTTCGGGCCAGCGCTTGGTCCATTGGGAGTGAACGTTACGAGCATAATAAACGAGATCAATGCGAAGACGAAGGCGTTCGAGGGCATGAAGATCGCGGTGAAGGTGTCCGTTGACCCCCTCACAAAGTCATTCACTGTGGAAGTCGGCTCCCCGTCCACCAGCGCGCTGATACTCAAGGAGCTCGGAATTGCAAAGGGCGCAAAGACAAAGGACGAGGTCGCAGGCAACATCACGATTGAGCAGGTAAAGAAGATTGCAAAGCAGAAGGAGGCATCGCTCTACGGCAACTCTGTTGCGGATAGGGTCAAGCAGGTCCTTGGCACGTGCAAGAGCATGAACATCACCTGCGAAGGGGTAAGCGCCGTCGAGATGATAAAGAAGATCGACAGCGGCGAAGTCAAACTCTGATCCCGCACTGAATCTCAACCAACTTAAACCATCTGGTGGGTAGCGTCAGCTGGCGATTTAGACAAACCCCACTGATACCTTTATATGCACTCACCAATGAGTAATACACACATCGAGTTGGGCGCGGTAATGATGGGGACAAAGCCACCTGAAAAGAAGAGCGATAGAGACATCTTTGCGTACCTGGAGCAGAAAATCCCCCTGATAAACGAGTACCTTGAGAAGATCCTCAAGTCCGACCTCCTTGACAAGCTGCTCGAGAGGGAGGGGTTCAAGCACGACCGCGAGGCGCTGCGGAAGGGGATAAAAGAGCCTCTACTCTACCTCTACGGGCTGGGCGGGAAGAGGATGAGGGGCGCGCTGACTCTACTTGTCATGGACGCCTTTACAAAAAATTCCGACAACTACGTCGAGTTCTCCGCAATCCCGGAGGCGATACACAACGCGTCGCTAATACAAGACGACATAGAGGACTCCTCCCTGACGCGAAGGGGCAAGCCAGCCGTGCACGTCAAGTTCGGGGAGGCGAGATCGTTTAATTCGAGTGTTGCAGCCTATTATCTCCCGATCGTCCCGCTGGAGGGGAGCGAGAAGATAAACGAGAAGCAGAAGGACGCGATACGAAGGGAGTACGTGATAGACATGCTCAAGCTCGCCCTAGGCCAGTCACTGGACCTTGAGATGGGGGGCGGAGACATAAGTTACAAAATGAAGAGGACCGAGGGCAACTACATGGAGATAATCGCAAACAAGAGCGGCGTGCTGATGGGGTTTGCGGCAAAGGTCGGCGGCATAGTCGCCGGAGTCGACAAGAAGACGCTCAAGGCGCTTGAGGAGTTCGGGATCAACCTGGGCCTCGCATTTCAGATACACGACGATGTGCTAAACATCAGCGCAAGCGAGGTTGCGAGCAACAAGGGGAAGGTGGGCGAGGACATTACCGATGGCAAGTATACCCTTCCAATGATAAAGGCGATGCGAGAGGCAGGCGAGCAGGACAAGAAGAGGTTCTTTTCCATTCTAGGGATGAAGACAGAGGATGAAAAACTGATAGCTGAGGCGATTGGGATAGTCGACAAGTATGGCGGGAAGGAGAAGGCGGAGAAGGAAGCCGCGGCGAAAAGCTCCGTAGCGATTGACATCGTTGAGAAGTTCCTGCCCGACTCGGAGGCGAAGACGTTCCTCAAGCAGCTTGCAACATTTGCGGTTACAAGGACGAGCTAGGCGTTCAAAAGTTGATTTGATGAATTTCAAGGAATACATAGAGCTTCATAGGGCCGAAGTATACTCAAAAATATGCGAGTACGTCAAAGTGAAGGAGCCCACTGGGCACTACGGGATAATGAGGGACTATATCGACAGGCAGGGAAGCTACAGAAGGCCAGGGCTGGTTATGCTCACCGGGCAGATGTTCGGCGCAAAGCTCTCAGACCTGGTACTGCCTGCAGCGGCAGAGCAGCTCTCGGAGGACTGGATACTGATGCAGGATGACGTTGAGGATGATTCGGAGCTGAGGAGAGGCAAGCCCGCGGCGCAGAGGCTGCACGGCTGGGTGCATGCGATGAATGCCACAAACAGTGGCCAGATGTCGATGTGGAAGATGCTCAAGGACTACCTACTGCAGGTAGGAGAAAAGAAGGGCAACCGCCTCTATGAGAAGTTCTACGAGATGATTGCGTATACTGTAGAGGGCCAGTACGTGGAGAACATGTTCATACACAACACAAAGGATCTCCGTAAGGCGTCTGAGAATCTATACTATAGGATCCTTGACAGCAAGACCTGCTTCTACACGGTGTACGGCCCAATGCAGCTCGGAGCGATAGCCGCGGACCAGCCGGACAACGTTCTTGAGATGCTAAGGGAGATAGGGACAAACGCCGGAATCGCGTTCCAGATTGTCGACGACATACTCGACATGACTGCGGACGAGAAGGTGTTCGGCAAGAGGAACTTCGGGGACCTCTACGAGGGTAAACTGACCCTGATGATACTGCATACGTACGAGAAGGCAACCCCGGAGGAGCGCGACAGGATTGACGCGATATACCGCAAGGCAAGGGAGAGCAAGACAAGAGAGGAGATCGATTTCCTCAGAAGCATGATAGCAAAGTACGGGGGCCTCGAGTACGCAGAGGAGAAGGCAAAGCACTATGGCAGGAAGGCCACTGAAACGATAGAGCATTATAGAGGCATGCTGCCGGACAACGAGTATACGAAGATAATGCTCTCGGCTATCGAAGAGCTCTATGTCAGAAAGAAATAGAAAGTGCCAGACGGCAACACGCGTTCCCGCCCAAAGGGGCAGTATTTCATGTCGTGAACAGGCTTAGCTTCCGAGTTCGGTAAGGGTTCGGGCGTTTCCCTGTTCCTATGGCCGTATGACGCTATTTACATAGGATTTAAAATTTATAAACCTTCACTTTCCAAACGCCAGCCAGTGGAAGAGGGCATCACGCGAACTCGCGTCCTTTATTGTGCCGTTCCGCAGTAACTCTCGAAGCTCGCTCACTTTTACGGCCTCCCAGGTTATTGACTCATCATCCTCAAGCCTTGTTCTCCCCTCCTCAAGCCCCCTGGCAACAAAGACATGGTCCTTTAGTGCGGTTATATACAGGCCTATGTAGTGCGACATAAGCGGCTCTACATCACTAACGGAAAAGCCCGTCTCCTCCTTCAGCTCCCTCCTTACCGCAGCCATGGGGTCCTCGCCATCGTTTATGTGGCCGCTTGGGAGTTCGTAGGAGAATGCGTCCTCCTCGCTTCCCTTCCTAAGCCCTGCTGCCCTGTAATTTCTCAACATTACTATCCTATTGTCGCCAAGCAGCGGGATGATTGTCACGCTGTCACCCTCACGCACGAATCTTTTCTTTATCTCCTTTCCGCCAACAATATCGATGGTCTCTATCAGCTTCATGCTGCCCTTCTCATTTGAGTACAGCACTTTCTCGCTCAGTCTTTTAACCTTGTTTTCAGGCATCGAATCGATAAGGATGTCCTTACCCGCTATTTTAATCTATGCGGCAATTCGTCAGTTAGCTAATCTAAAGATTGTGTTATTTCAGCACAATCTGTATTCCGCCTATCCTTGGCGCAATTGCGTTGTAGATCCACGCAAAGATGAAGGTCACCACGAATCCTATCACAAAGTCGAATATGGGTATCCCAATAACGCTCAATGCGCTTATTATGGTGTGGTGTATCACAAAGTCAATCAGGCTTGTAATCAAAGCGATTACCGCCGCAATCGAAGCGGACATCTTTGCATAAGACATCGGGTCCACTGCGGTGATTGTAGAAGGCTTCGCAGAGAGGGTGAACTTTATCCCGCCAATCTCGCCTGCAAGGAAGTCATATATCAGCGCGTAAAGGAAGCCGTATATGAAGCCCCCGATAACTCCCACGATCGGGATGATTATGAGGAGCAGCACCTCGACTGTCCCTGAAACTCCCTGCAGTTCGGATGTCAGGGTACTGCTTATTCCGGTTGTTGCCGCCTGACCCGTAACAGACGATGCTGCAATCCCGCCCCCAATCATGCCGATTATGACCGGAAATGCGGCAACCATGATTATTGCAATAACTATGAATACTATTAGTGCGACTACCGCCGCAATCTTTGCAAGCGACATCTTGTTTATGCTGTTGATGACGGTCGGCTTTGAACCAAGGTCAATTGTAACGCCGCCTATGGCCCCAGCCACGCGATTGTATACTATTGCAGATATCGCTGCAAAAATGAATCCCAGTATCACACCGCCTATAATCCCAAAGAAAGGCATTGCGATGGCAAGCCCTCCGCTTATAACCATCGTGCTTCCGCCTAAGATCCCCAATGTACCGAGGATGAAAGCGGCGAATATGCCATAGGCAAATCCCACTATTGCAGCGAAGACTGCCTGAATCTTCCCATACGAGATGGGGTCCACGCGCGTGAGGGTTACTGATGTCATGGATATATATCAATGCGACAATTTAAAAATGGGTATTCTGCAGAATAATATGCCCACAAGCTGGATTCTTATGACGAACACAATATGCATCTCATTGGGTGGAAGTAGCATCCTGGGCAAGCGCGGAATAATCCCTGATAATCTGGAGCATTTCGCCTCCGCGCTATCACGGTCTGAAAAATCCGACAAGTTCGTCGTGGTTGTGGGAGGAGGGGCGGCGAGCAGGCAGTACATAAGCTCCTCAACGAAACTCCTTGGGAATGATCGGGACCTGGACGAGGTCGGCATTGCGGTAACAAGGGTGAATGCGCTCATAGTAATGAAGTACCTATCCAAGAAAATAAGCACCTTCCCTAAAGTGCTCCAGACTCTAGAAGAGCTCCCAGGCGCCCTTCGCGGGCACAGGGTCGCGGTCATGGGAGGGCTGCGTCCCGGGATATCAACGGACGCAGTCGCAGCGCTTGCGTGCAAGAAGCTACGTTCGAAGCTGCTCGTAAATGTTAGCGCGGTGATGTATGTGTACAACAAGAAACCGACGGCAAAGGGGGCGCGTGCAATCCATTCCCTCGACCATCAGACCATGCTGCGCATAGCGCGCAGATTCGACAACCGAAAGCCCGGCACGCACTTCATCTTTGATCTCGAGGCCTCGAAGATTGCAAAGAGGGAGAACATAGAGGTGCGCTTCTCGAACCTTGATGAGAAGAACCTCATACTCACGATAAAGGGAAGTAACTTCCGCGGAAGCGTAGTCAGGTCAAGATAGAAACGTCAGAACTCTTTGTTCCCCTTAAATCATAAATGCCCTCTCCGCGCCGTATCATCGGGATTTTATGGCAAAGAAAAATAGGCCAAGCGGGGCAGTTCCCCCAAGCGTATCCAAGCTTGGCGCCCTGGCAAATACAGTGCCATTAGCCGATTATACATGCTGCAGCCTAAGAAATCCCCTGGCTTTAATGGCCGCGGCAGTTTGAAGAAAAAGTATGTTCCCGTCTATCTGCCACTCACGCTGCCGTGCATCTTCCTGAGTCGCCTCATCTTCATCTTGTGCCTTGTCTTCTTTGTTATCCGTCGCATAATATCCCGATCAGGCGGTTGCCTTGAGCCTCTCTATGCTCTTGAGCTTGCTTATCTGCTTTAGAGCGATGTAAGTTGCAATCGCGATGTTGTAGATGTCCCTTGTCCTTCCGCGCGAGAAGCTCCATACGTCCTTGATCCCTGCGACCTCCAGAACCTGCTTTGCAACCTCCCCTGCGACTACTCCGACTCCTCTCGGGGCCGGCATGAGCTTGATCTCCGCGCTTCCGCACTTGCCCCTCACCTGGAGCGGCAGGCTGTGCTGCGTCCCGCAGCTGCATTCCCACGACCCGCACCCGAAGTTAATGCTGATTATCTTCTTCTTCGCGTCCTTTAGGGCCGAGTCTATAGCAGGCTTGACCTCTACGTCCTTCCCCGAACCGATTCCTACGTGGCCGTTCCTGTCTCCAACGACTACGGTTGCCCTGTACTTGCCCTTCCTGTTGTTCTTTGTCATCCTCTGGACCGATGAGACCTCAAGAACCTTCATCTCGAGGTTCGGGAGTAGCGTGTCTACTATCTCGACCTCCTTTATCGGCTTGCCGCTCTCGAATATCTGCTCGACGCTCACTATCTGCTTGTTCTTGACCATCTCTCCTATCTTGGTCCTGGGCGTCCAGTTCTCAGGGTTGAACTTCACCTCTTCCCTGTCCCTTCTATCGTATCTGCGGTAATCCAAAACATCACTTCTTCATTATCTTCTGCTTCGCCTCTGCAAAGAGCTTTGGCATCTCCTCTATCTGAACATTCTCCTTTATGTACGAGCCGAACTGCCTCTGGTAGGCCTTCTGGTCCTTCTCCTTTAGCTCCTTTGCGTAATTTGCAATCAGCGAGGCGTCATACGCCTTCTGCTCTATCTCGATGTTGCCCCTGACCTTCATCCCGCCCTCAATGCATCCCTTCGCGAAAACGAAAGGTATCGAGTCCTTCACAGGAGAGCTGAGCCCTATGTCGAGTATGAATTCGCTGCCCTTGTCCTCCGCCTTTATCTTTGAGCCTAGCAGTATCCCTGTCAGGTATGCGGTAGGCTTGTTGCTCCTGCTCGGCCATCCCATCGCCTTGAGCTCGTTTGAGTCGGCGCTGTACCTTACAACGTCGCCCTTCTCGTCGTACCTGACGATCTGCCCGATTATGCGCCTGTTGCTCTTCCTGACGACTATCCTGTCCATGTTTCCCTTGACGAGCGCGAGCCTCTTGACGTAGTTCGTCTTGCTCTCTCGCCTTCGCCTGAACTTCAATACCTGCATTGTTGACCTTGGCATAAAAATCACTCATACATCTTCTTTATGTTCTCGTTAATCTTGGCAACCTCAGCCTCGCTCACGCTTATCCCCTGCTCTTTCATGTGCAGGAGCATCGACGCCTTGCTGTTGAAAGCGTTGCCCTTTATCAGCATGTAAAACTTCCTGAAGGACTTGGAGTCGAGCTTGTCCGCCATCCTTAGCTGCTTGAGGAAGATCCTCTGGGACCTCACCTTCTTCTCCCAGGTGCTGCCGCGCCTTGCCTTCGAGGTTCCCTTTCTCCTTCCAGGACCCCTCTTTCTTCCCTCGGCCCTCTTCTGGCGCAGTATCTTTGACCTCCTGCTCACATTGTCCTTTGCCTTGAGCGCGATTATCTTTCCTTCGCCTACCAGTCTCCTGATGTCCTCGCGGGTGAGCGCCTTGCCTATCTCCTCGGTTGCATCCGAGTTGAACCTGATTGCGCTCTCTCCCCTCTTTAGGATCTGGGCTGCTACTCTCCTTGCGAATTTAAGCGTCATATCTACACCTTCTTCTCTCCAGCGCCCTGCGCTGCCTCCTTCTTAGCATCCGTAGCATCAGGCTTCTTCTGCTCTGCCTTGGCGGGCGCCTTCTTCTGCGGCTTTGGCTCAGGGGCCTTAGTCCTGTTTGCTATCCTGAGCTTGAACTTGTCTGCCACGCCCTGCATCTCCAGCCTCTTTCTCCTCGAAAGGTCGTGTGCAAGCACTACGACTATCTCCTTCGGATTGGATGTAAGCGCCATGAGTTCGTTGTGGTTGTGCACAAGCACCTCCCTGCTGCCGTCCGCCCTGAGGAACCTGACTGAGTCGCTGTTCCTGTAGCCTATGTGCGGGGTTGCCCCGTATCCGCTGAGCGCTACCCTCTTCTTGTTGTCGGTTCCGCGCTGCTTTCTCCATCGGTCTGGGATCCTTGACCTGTTCTTTGTCCCGTATCCTGGCACAACGAATCTTGGGTGGTTCTTCTTGCTAATCTTCATATGATCATTCCTCTCTCACAAGGTAGAGCCCGTCCTGGAACACCCTTGTGTCGTGCCCGCAGGCGTAGCAGCCCTTGCGTATGTTCGCGATTGTCTGTGTGACATCGTAAATATCAACTCCCTTTACCTTCACCTCCTGACCCTTCACCTCTATCTTCGTGTCCCCCTGTATTGCGACTTCCCTTGGGACCCTCTCACCGAAGATGTTCTTGATGAATATCGTCTTGCCCTTGACCTCGAGGGATATCGGGAAGTGGGCCGAAACTATCTGGAGCTTCTTCTCTACCCCTTTGTCAGTGCCCTCAACCGCGTTCTTTATCACGGTCGCGAAGGCGTGCGCGGCAAGGGCGGCCTTCCTCGCAAGCTTCTTCTCCTTTACCGCCTCAACGGTTATCTTCTTGCCATCCGCCTTTGCATCCACGAGCTTTGACGAGAACTTCTTGGTGGTGCCTCCGTTCTTTCCCTTCACCGTGGCAATGTCGCCCTCGATGTGCACCTCGATGCCGTTTGGTATCTCGATCTCGAACATGAATATCACTAATATACGTATGCGAGCAGCCTGCCCCCCATCCTCTGCTCCTTTGCCTCCCTGTTTGTCATGATCCCCTTTGGGGTTGAGAGTATCAATATCCCGAAGTCCTTGCTCGGGATGTACCTTGTCTCGTACTTCTGGAAATCCGCAAGCCCAACCGCGAACCTGGGCTTTATTATCCCGACGTCGTTTATCTTCTTCGCAAGCGAGACCTTTATCGCAGTCCTCTTGCCCTCCTTTATGACATCGTAGTCGGTTATGTAGCCGCTCCTCTTCATCACCTCGATCACGGACTTTATCAGCTTCGTGTCGCGTACGGTGCATGAGGCGAGCCCGGCATTCTCGTTGACCTTTATCGTGTTGATTGTATCAGCTAGCAGATCCATCTATATCGCCCTTCCTGTCTTCTCCAGGTAAATCCTACCTGCAGCATTCATTATCTTTGATATTGACTCAGAGCCTGCAGGAACGCTCTTGTTGCCAAGCTGCGCCTTCGCATCCTCCCTGAGCGCCTTCTTGCAGTTGTTGTATATCTGCTCAAGCTCTGCAGGGGTCCTTGCGCGCAGCTCCTCCTCCTTTAGCAGGTCCTCGTTATTAATCTTATGTCCCAGCATGATATCACGAAAGCTTCTCGAAACCCAGGCGCTCTGCGTTCTCCCTAAAGCACCTTCTGCAGACGTAGAGCTTGTAAGAGCGGATAAGCGCGCGCGAGCCGCCGCATATCTTGCACTTGCGCATCCCCTTGCCCCTTTGCCTAAGTTCATATCTTATTGCCATATGATCATCACTCGTTTGAAATCTTGACGCCGAAATTCTTCTCCATGAACTGAGTTATCTCCTCCCTGCTCACGCGCCTGTGCTCGTGGTCCTCCTTTCCGCGCATGCGCCTTCGCATTTCCACGCGCTTGCCCTTCCTTGAGAAGTTCGCGTTGATGTTCATCCCCATCATGCCTATCTTCGGGTCGTACTTCACTCCTGCGAAGTCTATGTACTCCTTTATGCCGAAGCTGAGGGAGTTGTCGATTATCGACCTCTCCTTGAGCGTGTTGTTGTTTGCGTCCAGAGCGCGCTTGAGCATGTCTGATGCGGCCCCCTTCCTCAATGTCACCATCGCGCCTATCACCTGCCCTCTCTTTATGTTAAGGGAAGGGTCTCTCTTTCGGGCCTTTGTTGCGACCGCATTCCTGCCTGTCAGCTTGCTGATGAGCATCTTCGAGTTCTGGAAGAGCTGGTCGTTTGATCCAATCCCTATGTTCACCACGACCTTGTCAAGAACTATCTCTCTCATGGGATTGGTCATATTCATTCACCTGTCACAATTATGTTTTCAACAATGGTCTCAAACGAGCCGCCCTTGCCCTGGATCGTTACTGTCGCGTCCCTGAGCGCTGTGCCCTCCTTGATCTCCGAGATCTTGCCGGATTCAGGCGCGTGCATCCCCTTTATCACGATGCAGCTCGCGCCCTTCTCGAACTTGAGCACCTTCGATATCTTCCTCTGGTCTACTATGACCGAGTCGTTGACCTTGACCTCCTTGTCAAAGTTGAATATGTTGCCGTTGTTGAGCCTTATCATCTGCTTCTTGCCCTCTGCGATGTACTTGCCAACAACCTTGAGCGTCCTCTTGGCGTCCTTCTCCACCTTCTTTGGCTCGAATGCGCCGTACTTGCCTGCCGCTATTATGTAGCTCTCGTTGCTAGGTATGATCCTGACTATGTCACCGAAGCCTATCGGGTACTTGTAAGACCTCCTCACCCTCCCGTTGATCTCCACCTTGCCTGCTATTATTACCTTACGCGCCTCCGCAGCGCTCGATGCAACGCCGATCTTCTCGCGCAGGAACGTTGAGATTGCTATGCTGCCCTCCTTGGTGTGCCTGCCGGGGCTAGGCCTGAGCATGAACTTCGAGTCCTTTCGCCTCACCTTCATGTAGCTTGGCGATGCGAGCCTCTTCAGATGTCTACTTCCTCCTTTTCCTCCCATTTTCTCACTTTGCTGACTTGAACCTGTTGATCATCTCCTGTCTGAGCTTGTCCTTGGCGTCTATCTCCGTAAGGTATACGTTCGACGAGCTTATCGGTATCATGCTCTCCTTGCCTTTCATGTTCTTGCGCACTATCCCTTCGACGAGTATCTTGGCGCTGCGAAGGTTCACGCTGCTCACCTTCCCGCTCTTTCCCTTCTGCCCGCCTGCCATCACCTTGATTGTGTCTCCCTTCCTGACCGCTATCGTCCTCTTCTTTATCCCGAGCTTTGTAGCCAGTTCCTTTGAGATATGGACGTGCACGAAGCCTTGCCTGACGTGAAGCGGCGCAGTGTACCTGAACTTTCGCTGCTTTCTTGATTTGCTGCTCTGGATGAACATATGATCACACAATCCTCGAGGCGATCCCCGCGACCTTCACGAACCTCTCTGCCACCTCCCTTGCCATCGCGCCCTTTACCTCCGTTCCGACAGGGAGGTTGTCGTCATTTATCATAATTCCCGCATTGTCCTCGAACATCAGCCTAACGTTGTTTGGCCTGCGGATCTCGTCGCGCTGCCTTATCACGACCACTCTAACCGGCTTCTTTAGGTATGTTGCAGTCCCCTTCCTGACGCTTGCCGATATCACATCACCGACGCCAGCTGAGGCCATCCTGCCGTGCTTTCCTCCCTTTCCTATTATGTGTATCATCCTGAACTCAAGCGCGCCGCTGTTGTCTGCGCATACGAGCACAGCCCCAGGAACGAGCGACTTTGATACTTTTGAGGATAGCGCCTTCATAATCACACCTATTCAGCTTTCTTCACTACCGCAGTTATCACAAATGCCTTTGTCTTGCTGAGCTTGCGGCTCTCAGCAATCCTTACCACGTCCCCGACCTTAGCGTCGATGCACTCCGGGTTGTGGGCAGGTATCCTCGACCTCTTTCTGAGGTACCTCTCGTACTTGTACATGTACATCGTATAATCGCGCTCCACGATCGCGGTTTTCTTCGCGCGGTCGCTTACAACTCTCCCCGTGAACTCGGCTCCCCTAGTCTTGAGCCCTCCGTGTATTGCGCATTTGGGATCGCTGCATTCCAAGTTATCACTTTCAATCTCTTAGCCTGTAATACTTCATGCTTTTCTCAAGCCGCTCCTCGGGCCTGAAGTTTACCTCTTCACCTTTCACAACATACGACTTTCCACCGGCGTAAAACCGGAATGTTGCAGTCGCTTTAACAACCTTCTTGGTTCCATGTTTTGTCTCGAGGAAAAACATGTTTTTTGTCTCATCGATGATCGTGCCCTGCAGGCCAACCTGCTTTCTGTCTAGGCACTTTACAACCCTTGCCTTGAGCCCGATGAGCTCGCCAAGAACTATGTTCCTGTTGTTGTATCGCATGAAGCTATTGCTTCTTGCACATTTTTATATCCCGAACAAGTATTTAAACCTTGCCTCAGCGATGTTGCCCAAGTGCACGCAGGAGAGGGAAAGAGCAATCCGACTGCGAGCTGAAAGTAGGCGGAATTTGTAGAGCATCTTTAAATAAACTCAACGCCGACTATTCGCGGGGAGCAGATGAAGACAAAAAAGATACCGGAGAGTGCCGCAGAACTGACAGGATACCATCTTGGGATGCTTGTGGATGCAGGACTGTCGGGCACGTCGTTTTGGAAGGACGAGAGGCGCATTTACGCAGAGCCCTATGCGCAGGCTCTAGAGGAGCTGCACAAAGCGGGGCTTCTTGCTTTTGGGAGCGGGGCAAGCATCTACATGGATAATGTCCAGAGGCTTCACGTGAGCAGGCTCGGTGACAGGGTGAGGTCCTCGATAATGGAGGGCATGACCGACCTTAAAGCGGTTGTGGAGAAGCTAAATCGCGACCCATCAAAAACCCTGGGTGAGATAATAAACCCGGACTTTTGCGCAAGGCCATTCAGTGAGATCCTGCGCGACATGGCATACGAGGACAAATACGCACTTAAAAGCCAGGTTCCGGGCCACATAAAGTCGGTAAAGGTCTCAAAAGGCGAGAGGATAAATGTCGGCCAGGTGCTGTTCACTGTGGAATCGATGATGATGCTGCTGAACATAAAAGCCCACAGGCCTGGCGTGGTGAAGGATGTTTGCGTTGGGAAGGGAGAAGAGGTGAAGATGGGCCAGGCGCTTCTCTACGTCGAGTGATCGGATGCCAAAGAGCTTCAAACTTAGCGGTGTAGATGGGCAGCAGTACCTTGTGATGAAAGTGCTGCAGACTCCGATGGTGGTAGACCCACTCTCCAAAAGTGCAAGAAAGGCGGTAGCCGAGCTCTCCGCGCTCGGGCTTGTTGAAACGCCGACATACTCGTGGGAGGGGAAGCAGTTCTCATGCGTCGAAAGCGTCAAGGTGCTCAGCGAGGCGGGCAGGGCGCTCATGGGCCAGATACGCGACTCACCACAAGATCTCGTGCGCCTTGAGAAGGAAAAAGAAAAGCTGGTGGAAGAAGGCCAGAAGGAGGTAAGTCAGATGTGGAAGAAGCTATTCCCGAATTTCGCACCGAAATAGCTACTTTATCACTACCTTGTTAGAGACATCAACAATCCTGTCCACGCTGTATCGGATAGGGTTGCCGAAGCTGGTGTTGATTATTAGCGAGCCCCTCCTTATGTCGACTCCGGAAACCTTCCCGATAAGTGCGCCTAGCTCGTTCACCACAAGCTTGTCCTTCATCCTCCTTGTCCTAAGCGCCTTCACCCGCAGCATCCCGGTAGCGACAGAGATGCCTATGCCTATCACAATCGCGCCTATCGCGTAGTCGAGCATCTGACCGAAGTATATCTGACCTATCACCCACGCCACGAACGAATAGAGCAGCACCCATAGTATCACAGATGAGCCGATGTAAGTGCCGTACTTGAAGTTCCTGAACAGGTACCTGCTGTTCTTTGCGTCAAGTATCCTCCCGATAAGGTAGAGTATCAGCATTATGGGGGTGAGTATAAGGAACCCCTCGATAGTGTATGCGCCAAGCTGGAGCGGGGAGCTCGTCACGCCAAGCTCGGTCGCATAGTTTCCGTACGCTATCAGGAGGCTTGCGAAGAAGAATATCATCGAGCTGAGGTAGAAGACAAAGCTTATCCTGTCTATGCTGAACCCGAACCCCCTGAAGGACTCGACTATCATGTCCTCAAGTCCGAAGCCCTTCATCACCAGGTATATTCCAATAAGCGCAACGGGTGGCTCCCATCCAAGCCCTAGCGCAAAGCTCACGGCGAAGAGCAGCAGCAGTATCGCCGGTATCCCGAATACTATCCTTGCGTAGTGGGGCTCCTTGAGCTTCTCTAGCATGACAAAATAGGTGTTCTCAAGCTCGCGCGCCTGCTTGATCGTGACCAGCTTTACGCTGTTTATCTTTATCCTGGACTCGACTATCGGCAGGACGCGGTTGTCGCTCGCGCCGTCAGTCACGAAGACGCACGCATCCACCTTGTAGCTGGAGAGGACGAGCTCGAGCTGCCTCGCGATCTCCCTGTCGGCATCATACCCCTCGTTCTCCGTGCCTGTTATCGTCGCTATGTTGACGGAGTAGCCCTCCTTCTTGAGATCATCATACGTCTTCACCGCCTGGAACATCGTGTTCCCATCGGTGTCCTCCGGGTCTGCCAGTATCAGCTGGTTTGCCGCATTGAGGTTCTGGACCCTGCCCATGACAGGCCCGCTTATCTTCGTCTTGCGGTACAGGTCGTTGTCTATGTCTATAGCTAGCACGAGCAGCCGATCGTTCTTCTCCCTGCGCACGGTTTTTCGTCTAGCCATCTATATCTGGATAAATTGCTCTCCCGAGGTATTTAAAACTATTCTTAGCTTTCGCCAGGATTTAAACCCCTAAATTCGCGGCTAGCCCCTCTTCTTGTACTTTATGCTGATCCCAGTCTTGCTGAATCCGTAGACTATGTTGTCGTACTGCGAGAGGAAGAGGACAGTAAGGAACAGTATGGTCGTTAGCACTATCACTCCGCTCAGTGCAACATTCAGGAACCACTGCAGGCTCGCAAGGCTGGTTGTCTTGGTGTTTATCGAGACCAGCGTCACTATGCTTATCGCAAAATCGAGTATGAGCGAGCCGTAGGCTACGACCTCTATGATCCTCTTGACCTTAGATATCCTGTATATGTTTGCCGGTCGCATTTTCTCGTGCATTTATGAATTGACAAGGTATATTAATTCTCTCTCGAAGAGCTGGTATTCCGCTTTTGCGTTCCATACAAAAAATAAATAAAGTATTTAAAGCGCCCAAAAGGAGAAAATGCATGATGGGGCTGCAACGCACCAAGAGGTACGTCGATTCTTACAAGCCTGACGAGGACCGCTCATCAGCCTATTCAAGTGCAAGGAAGAAGCTGACGATGACCTTCAGTGAGTCTATTGCGGACCGGAAGCACTCGATAACATTTGTCGCATACCCTCCCCAGCACGGCGGGCAGGTAAATCTGCAGGAAGGGCTCCAGAACGCCATAGACCTGCTATCAATCTGCGAGCTCTCGGCGTCTCCCGTCGAGATATCCCTGTACTACTATGGCAACAGGTTCTACCCTAACAGCTGGTCGAAGAAGGACGTAAAGCTAAACTACAATGAGAATATGAGGAACAACATACAGCTTGCACTCGGTGACATACCGGCAAAAAACCTGTATGTGATAAGCGTGCCAAATCTCCCATACAATTATATCGAAGGGGCGGAGGTGATCAGGCAGAGGCTGATTGCAGGGGCAGTAAAAAGGCCAGTCGAGTCTGACGGATCATACAAAGAGGACATCTATTGCATCAACCTAAAGATGCTGAAGAGGATAGAGAATCCCGAGAAGTACATCGCAATTTTACGCAGGGGGCAGTAAAATCCTTTATTTTATAATACGAAATATAACAATAAGTTTTTATTTATGGCTTCATTATCTTTTTTCCGTTAAAGCAAAAACACAGGATGCGAAATGACTGATAGCAAACTGATTCTCGAGCAACTCGAAACTGCGCTCAATCCAGTGGAAGGGGAAGAAAGCAAGGTAGCAGAGTGGATAAAAGGGGTCAGGCAAGCGGCCGAAAAAGGCGAAAAGTTCGAAGTGAATAAGGCGCAGAACCAGAAGTTCGTCGACATAGCGTATGGCGCGTATGCCAAAAAAAGGTATGACCTAGGAGATGCAATTTTCTACAACCTTATAACAGATTTCAACACTACTGTGTTAGGCAACAGGCACCTAAATCTGCTTTGCCTCCTATCGCACTATGACATAAACAAGGAGAGGGTCGAATACGCGATCAAGCATGGCGCGGACATCTATGCCGAGGGCGTGGACAAAAAACCAAGTTTTGTAATCTCCCTTGAGGCTGAAGCGCTGGAGGTCTTCAAGGTGTACTATTCAAAGGACAAATCAATACTAAGGTACCAAAACGAACGCAACAACGACCTGCTTAAGATATCGGCAAAGGCAAAGAAGGCAAAGTCATTTGAACATGTCCTAAACCTATCAATTAAAAACGGGGTCGATCTCCTCAACAAGAAGAACAAGCTTGGAAAGATGATACTGCATACAATCGCCAACATCCCAATGGCTCCGGTCTCCTCAATCAAGGACGAGCTCGCCACATACGACCCCCACAAGGGCGTGCCCCACGAGACGATAAAAGCGGAGCAGGCCGCCATAAACTCCATGGTCACAATGCTGTCAAAACACGAAAAGAGCTTCAAGGCGCAGCTTAACCACGAGGATGACAAGCGCAAGAGGCCTTATGATTATTGCAAGTCCAACGCTCCCGGCACCTTCACTCATATAGAGTCTATAGAGAAGAACCTGTTTGAGATAAGCACGGCAAATGGGATAAGGGATGGGAGCAAGCTTGCGCTGTTCGAGCAGAAGATGTCGCCGCAAAAGAGCACAACAATGCCTTCAATTTCACAGCCTGCCAGCGAAAAGCCCATCGGCGTGAACGGCAACGGGAACCACGATGGGAAAATAGGACTCAGATAAGCCCTGCTTCTTTTAGTATCGGCATAACAGTGTCGCCAAGATCTTCAAGTTCTGCTATCTCCTTTGGCGTGAGCCACTTTATCTGGTCTATGTCGCTTGTCGCCTTAACCTCGCCGCCAACCTTCCTTGCCATGTAAAAGAAGATTATCCTGTGGACGTTTATCCTTGGCACTATCATCTCGAAGACTGTTATCAGCCTTGTAGGCTTTATCACAAGCCCTGTTTCCTCCCGTATCTCTCGCACAAGCGCCTCCTCGGACCTCTCGCCATATTCTATTCCGCCGCCAGGGAAGACCCAGATCCCTTTCGGATACTTGCCTCTTCTGCCGATAAGTACCCTGCCGCTCCCGTCCTCTATCACCGCAGCCGCGCCGGCGCGAACAACATGCTGTTCCCCCTCTTCCATGCCCTCACCTTGCAAAATCCAGGAGCAGTGCTGCGAATTCCTCCGGATGCGTGTACTGCGGGCTGTGCCCCGCCCCCTGCATTATCTCCACCCTGCTTCCCGATATGTGCTCATTGAAAACCTGCGCAAACTTCGGGTCGAGTATGTTGTCCTGCTCACCCCAGATGATGAGCGTCGGCTTCCTTATCGATGCAAGCGCATCCTCAGTGAGCTCCTCCTTTGATGAATTGGAGATAATGCTCCTCATGACGTACTCCTTGTTGTCCAGCATCAGCAGCCTCTTCAGCATCCCATCGTCAGCCTCGTCCTGCCACCTGTCCTTTCGGAACTCGCTCTCATGCTCAAGGCCGGCTGACGCCTCGAGCACGAGCCCCTTTGCAGGGTAGTTGTACGAGACGTAGTAAGCGGCAATCCATCCCCCGTAAGAGTGCCCGACGATGAAGCTGCTCCCGTTGTTCTGGTCTGCAACAAACTCCTGGAGCGCTTGGACCTGCGAGCTTATCGTGTAATCGAAATTCTCAGGGGCATCAGACCTCCCGTGCCCTAGCAGGTCAATTAATGAGACATCGCAGTCATCAGGCAGGTATCCCATCAGCCGTGCCCACTCCTTTGTCGTCGATCCCATTGCGTGCACGAATATGAACTTCCTGCCTCCTGCCCTGTGCCTCCTGAAGTAGATTCTCCCTGAGGACGTATGGACATACCCTTCCTCAAAATCCTTCTCGTAATCCATCTCTTCACTGCTTCTTTTTCGGGTAGAAGAAGTGTATCCCCTTCCCTAGCGCAGCTTCAGCGGCTTCCTGTACCGCCTCGCTGTAGGTCGGATGGGGGTGTATCGTTGCAGCGATGTCCTCAAGCGTCGCGCCCATCTCTATTGCAAGCGCAGCTTCCGATATCATCGCATTTGCCTCGTCCGAGACTATCTCTATTCCCTTTATCATCCCATCTCCATCATATGCGACCTTGGCAAATCCGTTTGTTGCGTCCAACGCTATCGCCCTGCCCAGTGCGCTGAGCGGGAATTTTGCAACCTGTATCCCCTCCCCTTCCATGGTCCCAGCGATTGCTATCTCGGGGTCCGAAAATATAACTGCCGGAACAACCATGTTGTCGTAAGCCGAGTTCTGGCCTGCAGCGACTTCGGCCGCAACCACTCCCTGCCTTATCGCCTTGTGCGCAAGCATCGGTTCGCCTACCACATCCCCGACCGCGAGTATGTTCTCATCTTGGGTCTGCAGCCTCTCATCAACCGTCACGAATCCCTTATCATTCACTTTCACCTTGGTGTTCTCGAGTCCAAGGCCGTCAGTGTAAGGGTGCAGCCCAACAGCGACAACAATTATCTCCGCCTCTATCTTCTCGCCGCTGCTTAGTGTTAGGGAGTTTGCATCGTGCGATGTGGGCGCAACATTTGTGAATATCTTTACTCCCAGCGATTCCATCTTCTTTTTTACAAGTTCAACAGCATCCCTATCAAACTTAGAGAGCACATCAGACCTTGCGATTATCGAGACCTTTGTCCCCAGCTTTGCATAAAGGGTGCCTATCTCAACAGACACATATCCTGCGCCGACAATCACCATGCTTTTTGGGATGAAGTCAAGCTGCAGTGCTTTCTTGTAGTCTATGACGTTTCCTCCGAACTCCAGCCCCTTCAGTTCCATCGGCTCAGACCCCGTGGCGATTATCGCCTTCTTGAAATCAAGCGATGTCCCGTTTGTAAGCTGCAAGGTTGACGAGTTCAGGAATGTGGCAGTGCCCTTGATCACTTCTATCTGGTTCATGTTGCACAGAGTTGCGACTCCCTTCTCAAGCTTCTCGGAGACGCTATTCCTCCAGTTTAGCATTGCCTTCGGATCAATCTTTGCTCCCTCAACGCTTATCCCGAACTTCTGCGAGTGCTGCGCCTCGTAGTAGATATCCGATATCTTTATCAGTGTCTTCGATGGTATGCAGGCGTAGTTGAGGCAGTGCCCTCCAAGCTTGTTCTTCTCAACAATGGTGACGTTCAGCCCAAGCTCAGCCGCCCTTATCGCTGCAACATACCCTCCGACCCCTCCTCCTATGACTGCGAGGTCTACCTGCTCTGGCAGCGAACCCATTACCATTCAATCATCACTACCTGTGCGCAATAAACTTATATAAGATAAGCTGACTTTTACTCCCAGTGCACCTTACCGCGCTCCTCCTTGCGCTCAGCGCAGGTGCAACCGCACTCGCAGTTCTTCTCGCACACGCACTTGTTCGTGCAGCCGCAGCTGCACCTCCCGCCGCATTCACACCCTCCTCCAGCGCCCTGGTTTGCCATCACATCATCTCAAGGAAGTCGGGATCCTCAAGGTACTTTATCAGCGCGTTCCCGAAATGCACGGCCTCGGCGCCGTCAACGACCCTGTGGTCGAATGTCAAAACGAAAGGCATCTGCTTTCTGGCCACAACCTGGCCGTCTACAACTACCGCAGCATCGCGTATCTTAAGCGTACCAAGTATCGCAACCTCGGGGTAGTTTATCATAGGGACTGCAAGGAATCCCCCGCCCAGGCTGCCTATGTTTGTTATCGTGAATGTGCTGTCGCGCATCTGCTCTATGCCGAGCTGGTTGTCCCTGAGCTTCTGGCTCAGGTCCTGTATCTCCTGGGCTATCTGCAGTATGCTCTTCTTGTCCGCGTCCTTCACTACTATCACCTTGAGCCCGTCAGGGGTCTCCGCCCCGAGTCCTATGTTGTAGTACCTCTTTATCACGATTTCAAACTTCTCGTGGTCGTAGCTTGCGTTGAACCTCTCGAACTCCTTCTGCTTGAGCGCCGCTATCAGCGCCTTTATTATGTAGGGTAGGAAAGTGAGCTTGACTCCAAACTCCTTCTCGACCTTTGGCTTCTCCCTCTGCACTATCCCCCACAGTGCGGTCGCATCTATCAGGTCCATGCTCGACGCCCTCGGGATTGTCCAGGAAGCCTCCATGTTCTTTGCGATTGCCTTCCTGGTATAGCTCATTGGAACTCTTTCTATGTCTGCGGCATGCTGCTCCTCAAGCGCCTCAGAGTACTTCGGCACCGGCTTTGATTGGATTGCAGCCTCGTGCGCTACTCCCCTGATATCATTTTCAAGTATCCTGCCTTCGGGTCCGGTTCCGACGATGCCCTTGAGGTCGACTCCCATGTCCCTTGCAAGCTTTCTGACCGCAGGCGTTGCGATTATCTCCTTTGCGGCAGGCTTAGGCTGCTGCACTGCCTTTTGGGCCGGAGGCTTTTGCTGCTCTGCGGCCTTCTGCGAGGCTGGCGGCTGTGATGGCCCTCCTGCACTCTTGATCTCCTCGTCTGTCCCCACGACAGCGATAAGATCACCAACATGCACTATTGCGTCCTCCCTTGCAAATATCCTCACCTTCCCGCTTATCGGAGCAGGCATGTTGACAACAGCCTTGTCGGTCTCTATCTGGAAGAGCGACTGGTCCTCCTTAACGGCATCCCCGTCCTTGACGAGCCATTTCTGTAGGTGGCCCTCTGTAATCCCCTCCCCTACGTCAACAAACCTTATCTCCTTCAAACAATCACTCCGACATTATCTTATCGATGGCCTTCGATATCTTAAGCGCGTTAGGTATGTAGAAGTTCTCATATCCGGGATACGGGTATGGCAGGCTCGCTGATGCCACCCTCATTATCGGAGCGTTCAGCTCGAATATCGCCTTCTCAGCGATCCTTGCGGCGACCTCGGCGCCAGCGCCAAAGCTAAGCGATGCCTCATGCACTATTATCACCCTTCCTGTCTTCTTTGCGCTCTCTATTATCGTCTTTTCATCAAGCGGGTTTATCGTGCGCAGATCGATCACGTCTGCCGAGACCTTCTTCTTCTCAACCACGTCCTTGACGATGTTGAGCATGGTGCCGTATGTTATTATGCTCAGGTCGCTGCCCTCGCTCACAACATTCGCCTTTCCTATCTCTACTTCGTACATCTCATCAGGTATTTCCTGCTTGAAAAGCCTGTAGAGCTTCGTAGGCTCTAGGAACACCACGGGGTCCTGCATGTGCAGCGCCTTTATCATCAGGCCCTTTGCATCATAAGGGGTAGCTGGCTCGACAACAATAAGCCCGCCTATGTGGGAATAGTATGTCTCCGGGCTATCGGAGTGGTGCTCTAGCGTTCTCACTCCGCCGCTCACAGGCGTCCTAACGACCATCGGCACTGTGCGCGAGGACCTTGTCCTGCTCCTGTACCTTGCGGCGTGGTTTATCAGCTGGCCGAATCCCATGAACATGAATCCTGCGAACTGTATCTCCGCTACGGGGTGCAGCCCAGACATCGCCATACCTATCGAGCTTCCTAGTATAACGGATTCGGCAAGCGGTGTGTCCATCACCCTCCCCTCGCCGTACTTTGCCTGCAGCCCGTCAGTTACCCGAAATACGCCCCCGTCCTTGCCTATGTCCTCTCCGAGCAGCACCACATCAGGGTTTTCCGCCATGGCTAGGTCAAGTGCATTGTTTATAGCGCCAACCATATTTGTCTTCATAAATCATCAACCCTGCCAGAAGTTATTTGACACCGCATCGTCGTATTCGTCCTTCAGCGTCTGCGGCATGAAGCTGTACACGTTCTCAAAGATGCTCTTTGGATCAGGCTTGAACTGCTCAGAGAGCTCCACCGCATCATCCACCTGCTTGAGCTGCTCCTCCTGCATCTTAGACTCCATGCTCTCATTCCACAACCCCTTGCTGGTTAGGTACTTCCTTATCCTGTCAACAGGATCGCGCTTCTTCCATAGCTCAACCTCTGCCTGGTCCCTGTACTTTGTCGGATCGTCCGCTGTCGTGTGCATGCTCATCCTGTAGGTCACGCACTCTATCAGCGTCGGCCCATCGCCTGCATTTGCGATGGCATCCCTGACAGTCTTGTAGACCGCAATCACATCGTTGCCGTCCACCTGCACGCACTTGACCCCCGCAGCAAAGCCCTTCTGCGCAAGCGTCACCGCAGCGCTCTGCTTTGATCGCGGCACTGAGATTGCCCACTGGTTGTTCTCGATTATTGCCACAAGCGGAGACTTGAAAACACCTGAGAAGTTCATCGCCTCATAGAAATCCCCCTCGGAAGTTCCTCCATCCCCGACATAAGCTACGACCGCCGCATCCTTCTTCTTGTACTTCTGCGCAAACGCTATCCCCGAGGCATGTGGCATCTGGCTTGCAACCGGGACTATGTATGGGAAGCCCTTGAATCCGTCAGGCATCTGCGTGCCCTCCTCGTACCCCCTCCAGTATGTGATCAGCCTGTCCAGCGGGAAACCCCTCACAAGATAGACCCCATGCTGCCTGAAGTTTGGAACAAAGAAGTCCTGCTCGCGCATTGCCATCCCGCTGCCTATCTGCGTCGCCTCCTCGCCAAGCGAGGGCGCGTAGGTGACAGCGCGGCCCTGCCTCTGCAGGCTCAGGGTCTTTGCGTCAAGCGCCCTGAGAAGGCTCATCCACCTGTACATGGTAAGTATCGTGTCGTCTGTAACTTCCTTGGGAAATAGGGCAGGGTCGATGTTTCCGTTCTCGTCCATCACCTGGACGTACTCCACAGACCCGTCGAACACTACCTTATGCAAAACAGCACCAAGACTATAATTAACGCTATTTATTAATTAGTTATGGGGGTAAGGGTATTATACACGTATTAATTTTGTGGTGAGATGGGGGCCGGCGAGAAGATCATCAAATACAATGGCCAGAAGTCCTATTCCCTTAGCGTAAACGGATTGAAGCGAGAGCTTCCGCTTGTGCAGGTCGGTGAGGGGACATGGATTGCGTATTTCGAGAGCCTTGGTGACGTCGAGCTGATAAACAAGAGCGCCGAGGCGCTATCAAAGGAGCTGAAGGACTGCGACGTCCTTGTCAGCTCTGAGAGCAAGGGGATATCGCTGCTCCAGCAGGTCGCAACTATTCTGGGCCATAAGTCGTTTGTTGTGTTTCGTAAGGCGAGAAAGGGATACATGCAGAGCCCAATAGTCCAGAAATACAGGCCGATCACATCGGACAAAGAGCTCGAACTCTACCTTGACTCGCGATTTGTCCCGCTGCTCAGCGGCAAGAAGGTCGGCATAATAGACGACGTGGTGAGCACAAGGGCGACTCTGGACGCGATGGAAACGCTGGT
>JAGWGY010000019.1 GCA_028867115.1 Microcaldota archaeon | reverse complement strand
TGACTGCGAACAATGAATTGTATATGAACCCTCCTGCTCCGCCGCCTCCTGCAGCAGATGTCCCTCCACCGCCGCCTCCTCCGCCGACCACGAGGACGGCAACATTTCCGCTAGTTGCAGGTGTGAAAGTGCCAGACGAGGTGAAGGTGCAGATGTAATTGCCGCCTGCAGTCGCTAGAGTGCCTCCGCAGGTTGCGGTGAACAGTACTGTTGAGGTTGATGATGT
The DNA here is from genome assembly GCA_028867115.1 of Microcaldota archaeon. Lineage (GTDB taxonomy): Archaea > Micrarchaeota > Micrarchaeia > Micrarchaeales > CABMGC01 > JAGWGI01. Next base: position 11,514 of record JAGWGY010000019.1, on the reverse strand, counting down.
GGTTGAGGTTGAAGTTGTTGATGTTGACGAAGTGGATGTGGATGAGGTGGTAGAGGTGGAGGTTGATGTGGAGCTTGTCGTTGATGTCGATGTAGTGGATGTTGTGGATGTGCTCGTTTGAGTGTTAACTGCACTGAGTATCACGCCCAAATCCGATACCACATTGTTCTGCGTCTGCGTGTTGTACTGCAGCCAGAGGTGGCCCTGGAATGCGGTGCCGAAGGCGTTGGAGGAGATGGGGCAGACCACGCTCACGCCCACACCTTTGTTGGTGGTCAGCACGAAGTTTGCGCTCTGCAGCGTTGCTGGCGGCTGTGTCCCGCTGTTGCAGCCGATCCCTGTCACTGTGATTCCCTGCCCGACATAACTTAAATTGAATGACAAAACGCCTGCATTTGTCATTATGGGGTGAGAGCAGATATACCCAGGGACTAATATACAGGACTGGATTGGGATTGGGTTGCTGAAGATGCCAAGTGCGAACATTATACCTACAATAACTGCTGCAGCAAGTATCGCCCAGCTGTATGTGGAGAGGTACTCGACCACTCCCTGGAGCCTTACCATATCTAAACATTCCCGATTGGAATTAAAACACTTACTGCTCTTTCAGTCCTCCTTGCGCATAAGCGCTCCTATGAAGTACCTGGCCCCCCTGTAAAGCGCCCTCTTGACATATCCGTCAAGCCCGCAAGCCGCGCAATCCTCCCTATGCGAATATGCGCCAAAGGAGAATTTATCGGTGGCCCTGCCCCAGAGCCTTGTGCCAGCAATGAAGACCCCCATCGGGGTGATTATCTCGCCGAGCTCCTGGAGCGGGCTGATGCCGTGAGTTGGCATTATTGCCGCTATTAGCGGCGATGCAGCCATCATCCCGATGCCAAGTTTTGCATCGCGTTCCTTCATCAGCTCCCTGAACCTGCCCATCCTATCGTAGATGGTTTGTTCTGCCTGTTTTTAATGATGCGCTAAGGATTCGTTTGAGCATATAGGGCGGCTTGCGCCGCCCCCGTATTCTGGGTGTGCCTTGGCTCTTCGCCTCAGCGATCATAGTGTGAAAATTCTGATATTTAAATCTTTTACCGCATAGACAAAAGCGGGACTAAAGTATATAACCGTGTACCGCGTATCCTACAGTACGGATAAAGCGCGCGCCAAGCGCTATACAAGATGGCAACGCAACAGCAGGTTGCGCGAATTTTGGGTGGTGTCCATGAGCCTTAGCGTGAAGTACAGCACGAAAACAGAGATGAAACTGAGAGAGGTTGTATGGGAAATGATGTCCGAGGCTCTTTCCGTAGAACCGGCCGACCGCTCCCCGACGAAGGTTGCAGAGATGGTGGGGGAGATAGTGCAGCTCGTCGCACTGTGCAAGGAGTATCTCGCAGCTGGGAGGAAGAAGAGGTACGATGTGCACGTGTACGTGGGCAGCAGCGGAGTGGAATGGCAGTACTTTCAGGTGGAAAGCTAGGTAGCAGGGCGTTCTCGGCGCCCACTTATATTTAAAAGTTAAATCCAAAGTAGGATAATGGACAAGGTAGGGAGGCACATCTCCTCATCAGGAAGCATAGACAAGACCGTAGATACTGCGCGCTCCATCTCGTGCAACTCGATGCAGATATTCGCAAGCAGCCCGATGCAGTGGCACGTGCGATCCCTCGATGATGAGGAGGTGAGAAAGTTCAGGGAGAAGAAGCGCGAGCTTAGGGTAGACCCGATAGTTGTGCACATGCCATACCTCCCCAACCTCGCCTCACCGAACAAGGAGATATACGAGAAGTCGATAGCCGCAATGAAGGCGAACATGGAGCGCTGCGACCAGCTCGACGCAAGGTACCTGGTCACCCACCTTGGCAGCACTATGGGGGAGCCGCGCAACGACGCCCTCAGGAGAATATCAAGCGCGATAAACTCCGTGATAAACGGGTTCGGCGGGATGCTCCTGCTCGAGGGCCAGGCCGGCCAGAAGAATAGTGTTGGGTCGCAGGTAGAGGACCTCGCGGAGCTATACGACCACATCTCACACAGGCACGTCGGGTACTGCATAGACACCTGCCATGCGTTCGCCGCGGGCTACGACATCTCAAAGGAGGAGGTCCTGGACAGGATGGACGCAGTTCTCGGCTGGAAGAATGTGCATGTGATACATGCAAACGACTCCAAGTTCGGCCTCGGATCAGGAAAGGACAGGCACGAGAACATCGGCAAGGGCTATATCGGCAGGGACGGAATCAGGGCATTCCTCAACTACAAGGACATCTCTTCAAAACCAATACTCCTTGAGACAGTGACCGACCGGAAGAATCCGGATTCCAGCGAGATAGAGCTTGTCCGCAGCCTAATCAGTTGATCTCCTATATGCCCTCTTGAAGTAGGGCGCGACAACGAGCTCCTTTATCCTCTCAAGAGGCCTCTGCATTATCGGTATGTACGTCTTGACCGGGTGCGAAACGCACGAATAGCCGTTGCTCGAAAGCACCATGTTTATGAGCGGCAGAACGCTGATCTCATGGTGCGCATCGAACACAACGTGTATCTTCGCCTCCGACGGCATGAACTTCTTGTCGAGGATCTCTCTCTTGCTCATGACCAGGTTCTCCAGCCTGTTGCTCGAGTGCTCCTCGCGCGTAATGTGCTGCTCCTTTACCCCAAGCAACCTCGCCTCATCTGACATCTTGCGCGCCTCGCTCACTGTAGGGACTAGCCCCAGGTTCCTGAGCAGATCGTTGTTGTATGATGTGCTAAACCCTCCAGAAAATACCACGTGCACCTCCCTGCCGTCCTTACGAAGCGCATTGTAAAGCTCCGCAGCAGCCTCTGTAACCTGCCTGCCGCGCACTGTTAGCTCCTCACCCTTCTCTGTGAGCTGCAGCTTCTTTCCAAGGACTAGTATTACCTCCTTCATTTTATCAATAGATTGCGGTTTTTCTCCAATATAAAGATTTCTCATCGTCTGTTTCAAGGTGTTTTAATGTTCGAAAACAAGAGACTAAGGATAGGGACAATACGGCGCACCCTCTCGCTGCCACGCTTCATATACAACGATTTCGTGAGGTGGCACTGGAGGAGAAGGCATTTCTCACAGTTTTACTTCGATCCTACCAAAAGGCGCAACCCCCACATAGCGATAGTCGGGGAGTCTGGGTCAGGCAAGTCAAACCTCTGCAAGCTTCTCCTCAAAATAATCAGCATGCAGGGCGCAGCGTTCATACTCCTGGACCCGCACAACGAGTATGTGGAGGGTGCAAGATCGATGGGCGCGGAGGTTTACGACGCATCGCTGAGCGGCATAAACATATTCGACCTGGACGGTTTCACGTGGCGCGAGCGCGCAAGCGAGATTACATCAATGCTAAAGCGGATCTTCCGCCTCGGCGAGGTCCAGGGCTACACCCTCTACAAGTGCATAGAGTACACCTACAAGTCGTGCGAGCAGAGCGGCCGCAGGCCCACAATACGCGACCTGACATACATGGTCGGCCGCTTTATCGCAAAGGCACGCAGCAGCACGGAGCGCAGGTTGCTTGAGTCCATAGCCAAGAGGCTCTCGCTGATAGACGGCGGCGCATTCTCAAAGAGCGCCGAGCTCTCAAAGGTGCTGTCTGGGCGCAGCATATTCGCGCTCTCCTCATTGCACACAGGCGAGGCGCAGACGCTCTACATAGAGGGCTTCCTAAAGAAGGTCTATTCGTCCATGCTCTCCATGCCAAAGAGCCCAAGGCCAAAGCTGTACATAGTCATAGACGAGGCGGAGAAGGTCGGCGACTCCTCCATACTCTCAAGGCTGATAGCGGAAGGGCGCAAGTACGGGATCGGCATAGTCTGCATCTCGCAGCGCGCAAAGGCGCTTAACATGGAGCTGCGGAGCAACTCCTCGCTCTTCATCTCCTTCTCGCAGCGCGAGCCCGAGGAGTCAAACTACATCGCAAACCTGATCGCATGCGGAAACGAGATGAACCGCTACATCGAGGTCAAGAAGGCGCTGCGCAGCCTGGGCAGGGGGAGCGCGATAGTTCTCGACTCATCGGCAAGGGACCCGATGATCGTCTCTTTCGACCTGTTCGGAAGCGATTTCCGCGACCCAACCCATGCAATGCTCATGCTCGCAAGGGGAGTAATCAGCAAGCACGGGATGCACGAGGAGCTGCGCAGGGCGGGGTTCACCCCGGAGGAGATGGACTACGCGATAAAAAAGCTCACAGGCGCAGGCCTAATAGAGCACTACGACATCCCGTGGGGCGATTATACCGGAAGATGGTACATCGCATTCCAGAAGAACAGCCCCGAGCACGACATCTGCGTCAATCTGATCAGCAGGCGCCTTGCCGAGAAGGGGGTGAGGAACGTCATCCATAACACCTCGTACGGCCCAGACGTGATAGCCTTCCAGAACGGCGGCAGTGCTGCTTTCGAGTACGAAACGGGCGCAAATGCGATAGACCAGGCAAAGAGGATGCTTGGGGAGAGAAGGAAGAAGTTCGCTAAAGTCGTGGTAGTCGCAAACGATGCGCATCATTCAAGGTACATGGGAATCGATGGCGTTGTCGCGGTTAAGGCGTCCGATTTCTTTGGAGGCAGGGTGGAGCCCTAGCCCTACTTCACTGCGAACTTTACGTACACCGTCCTTGTTATCCCGCTCCTCCCCGGAAAGTAGATGTTTCCGGTCTGCGCCGCAGCCCCCTGCCCTGCATATATCAGCGGGTAGTTCTGGATTGTGATGTTAAGTATCTGGAGCTGCGAGCTTCCCGATATGACCTGCGCCTCGTCTGTCGCGTTCTCCATCGCATTTGTCAGCGCCTGCTGCATCAGCTGCGAGAAGCTCTGGTCGGAGAAGGACTGCGTAGCCTGCTGCACGCTGACTCCATCAACGTTCGATATGCCGATCAGCGCAGCGCTCACATTCCTTATGTTTGGCAGGTTGACTACGATGCTCTCTGTCGCTACGAATACCGTGGTGTTCACGCACATTATCGGGCCCTTTGCGCCAGTGGAATTAGATCCGCATACCGGCACCTGCTGCTTGTAGAGGTTAAACGACTGCGTCTGCAGCAGGCTGATGTTGCGGTTGAGGAACGGGGACAGAGTAGAGTTCAGGCTGTTCACTATCGTACTCAGGTTCGCCCCTGCACCAGCAGCGTCGCTCCCTGTCGCGTTGGCGGTAAGGTACAACACCGCCCTGTCCGGATAGCCGTAGGCGACTCCCGAGGCCGTGGCGCTGATCACCTCCTGGCTCTGCGTCGGAAGCCCCCCTATTGCAAAGTCCAGTGCAACAAGAAGAGCGATTATCGAGAGTATAAGTGCAATGTTTGAGCTAATGTCGAGTCCCTTTCCCATAAAATCAGAGAACTAACGAGCCAAATTTATTTATAGCTTTTGCACTTCCGGCCACTTACGCCCTGTTAGGAAGGAGCATGAACCTCGTCTTCTTGACTATTATCGCAGCATCCCCCTTGTAGAGGTCCCTGCGGTACCTGCCCATCTGCGATGCTAGCTCCTCCTCGCGCCGAAACTTGCGCAACCCCCTGCCGTAGTGCTCTGCAAAGAAGTTGTATGCGTCAAGGCTGAAGACAAAGCGCTGGGCGTTCTTCACCTTCGCAGGCATAACCCAGTCTGTGCGCTCCTTGCTCGCCACAACCCTCATAGACCAGTCCCGAAAGCTCCTCATAGCCTCCAGGAATCGCGCCCTGTTCTCACCATGCATCCACTCACCCTAGTATAGGAACTGCAATCTGGAGCTCTTAAAGCTGCTCTCCAAGATAGCCGATTGTCTAACCCCTAAAAACCAGCCTGTCCAGGATGCCTGCATCACGTATGCCTGCGCTTATCAGGATGTCCTTGTGCGCGATGTAGAATCCATGGAGCCACTCATCAGCCCTCTCCCTTGTGAAGTTGGTGTGCCATAGGACCCCAAGGGCCATCGGATTCGAAGGCCCGAGCACCTTAACCTTTTGGAAGCCGGCTCCCTCAAGCACCCCTTTAGCCTCAGGGATCGCCTCTTCAAGGCAGCTGAACTCCAGCATGTAGTGCCTCCACTTGGGCGTCTCTACGGGAGGTGAGTGAATCTCAACGTTCCGAATGATATCGCTCCCAACCGACTTGCGCACCTGATCCGAGACCTTGATGGCCTCGCTTGCGCTGCACGAAACATCAAACTCAAGGTCATATGGCTCCTTCTTTCGCCTAACCTCATCTAGCTGCCTGATCCCCAGGATCTCTACCTCCCCCTTACTTCTCCCTATTGCAGCCTCGACGTATGGTATGTCCTCCTTGTCTCTGCAGAGGAGCTTTATCGTAAATACTCCCTTCACGCTGCTCCTTATAGCAGGGCCGCTTCCCATACTGCAATTTCCCAACCAAACTTTTTATACACAGCGCAACGGGACAAAATCATACAGAAGCGCTAAATACCCCTGAAGGGATTGGGATGCATGCAAAAGCGCGCGCCGCAGAAGGGGAAGGGGCAGACATACGAGTTCCATGTGCAGTGCAGCGACGAGGAGTCCTGCAAGCGGGTAAGGTTCAGCATGGAGACAGGAATGGTTTTCGTCTCCAACCAAGACACCGCCAAAAGGATATGGAACATGGGCGTTCCCACAAAACCAACAAAGCACTTCCTTAAATGCGACCATCCGGTTTCTGATGATGCGTACAAGCAGGCAAGGCGCAACAGGCCGCTCTCAAGCGAGGTGGACTGCACCGGGTGCGGCACAACGCTGACCATTGTCCCTGGAGAGTCCTCAGGCCACAAGGTGATGGCCATAGTCGATTTTGACCATTACGACGATTATCCCAAGGGCGGGCAGAAGGTCAGGATAGTCGTGGAAGGCGAGGATTGCGAGCCGATGCTCTCCGAAGCGCACAAGGTCGAGATGAAGAAACTGTCCAGATAGGTATAAATCCGCAGATTCTGATATCTCAAATGAACTATATGCCTGACGCTACGCAAGCACCTAGGCTGCTTGACGCATCTTTCCAGGGGGACATCGACAGCGTGCGCGAGATAGTGGAATCGGGAGTTGAAATCAACTTTGTGGATGAGGAGGGCAACAACGCCCTGATGTTCGCATCATACAGCGATAGGGCCGAAATCGTCGAGTACCTGATATCCAAGGGGATAGACGTGAACAGCGTCAACAAGGACGGGTACACGCCCCTGATGCAGGCTGCCGAAAACGGGAGATACGAGATTGTAAAGATCCTGGTAGGGCACGGCGCCAGGGTGAACGCAAAGGAGGCTAACGGGTATAGCGCGATGAAGCTCGCATGCGAACGCAGCCACTTCCCAATCGTAAAGTACCTATTCGAGCACGGCGCCGACATCGACTCCTCGGACAACAACGGCAACACGATATTCATGTACGCAGCTTCGGGCAGCGACCTTGACATCGTCAGGTATATCGCCGCAAGATGCCACGACATAAACGACAAGAACAAGTTCGGGAACAACGCGCTGATGTCAGCATGCGAGGGGGGCAACACCAGGGTGGCGAAGTACCTAATAGGCGAGCAGGGTTTCAGGCCTGACACCCACAATGACTTCGGCAGGACGCCTCTGATGGTGGCGGCAGAGAAGGGAAATACGGACCTTTTCATCTACCTGTTCGAGAACGGTGCAGATGCAAAGTACAAGGACAAGAAGGGGATGGACGCGCTTGCGTACGCAAAGAAGGGAAAGCACAAGGCGATAATGGACTTCATCGCAGCCCACTAGGGCTTGGGCTCCCCTGTGCCGAGCTGCTCGAAGAGCTGCCTGTATGTCTCAAGGTTACCTATGTCGATCCACCTGCCCTTGCACACAATCCCCTCCGCATCGCCCCTTCCGATGTACCACTTCACGAAGTTCCCCATAGCGTCGGGATTGTTCTTCTCCATGATGTAGGAATCAAACATCCCTATGCTCGACTTCGGGAAGAGGTATATCCCAGTACTAAGCAGCAGTGTCTTCGGCTCCTCGGGCTTCTCCTCAAAACCCACAATCCTGCTCCCCTTGAGCTCGACCACCCCGAACCTCTTCGCATCGTCGCGTGAGGATGCCTCGAAGAGCGCTATCGCAGCGCTGCCATTTGACTTGACACTGTCTATTAGTGGCTTTACCCCGAAATCGAAGTAGTTGTCCCCAAACACTATCAGGAGGTCCGAGGCTATCTTCTCCCTGTTTATGGCAAAATGTATCGCCCCTATGCTGCCAAATTTCTGCTCATTTGAAACAGTAGGCTCTACAATCAGATCAATCTTCTTCGCACTCCCGACCCTTCTTTTGCCCTCGATGTAGTACTTGAACTGGTCAGCGAACTTTGCGTTGGTGGAGATGATTATCCTCTCCACCTCCTGGCAGGAAAGCAGGTCATCCACTATGTTGTCAAGCAGCGGCCTGCCGTTGACTGGCAGCAGCGCCTTTGGTATGAATAGACTGAGCGGCTCCAGCCTCTTCGCGTAGCCCCCGCAGAGTATTAGTGCGTCCATCTCTTTCCCTTTTAATAATCGGCTCAATCAATATATACCCTCCCACGCCAAGTAATATCATGAAAGGGCTTGCGCCGCTTACGCTCATAGTAGCAGCGATAGTGTTCATATGCGCAGTCGGCGCGACGGTGTACTACGTCTACGCAACAAACAATCCCGCCCCAACGCTGCCGAACCTCTCGGTCAGCGGTGACCCCTCAGTCAAGCAGCTTGAAGCATCACCGATCTACCAGACCCTCTCCACCCAGACCCACGTCAACTCCGCACTGCTCTCAGCGACGCAGCCAAATGCGCCTGACCAGTACAACCTGACATACTCGGGCAAGATCTCTATGGTCGCAAGCATCCACGGGGCCCCGGTCCCGATAGGGGTGCCAATATCAATAACGAACCTAAAGTATGCAAACGACTCAAAGCTCGCAGTCTCGCTCACAAGCATCCCCGTGGTTGGCAGCATAAACGCGTCAATAGTGAAGCTAGGGGATTCGGTATACGCATGCGCGCCGCAAAACCCCCTATCAAAGAATTCCACATACTCCTGCTTCTCTCAGCCTCCTACAAGCATGAACTCGCTAACGCTGTTTTATCTGGTGCAGGGGCTAAACCTTACCGTTAACCACGTCTATCCAAGCGAATACGCGGGCACATCGTGCGCAGCGATGAACTCCACTTTCGTGATCCCGATAGGCGAGGTCAGGCCATTCCTCTCCCAGCTCTCGTTCCTAAACGGCATAGTGAACGTGAGCGCGATAAACGGTATAGACGGGTCACTCCAGTCATGCATCTCATCCGTCGGGCTTCCAGTAACAGCTGATATGAGCCTCAGCCTATATTCGCAATCTGCAACAAGCACATTGCAACTCACGCTTGCACAGTCTGCAGTCGGGACAGCAGCGTCTGACTCATCGATAAGGCAGCTGCCCGGCCCTGTACAGTGATTAACATGGATAGAAAGTCAATAAGGGAAGTGACGCTCGAAGAGGCAAAAGAGCTGATAGGCAGCAGCACAAGGAAGTTTGTCTGGCTGCTGGGGCCGACAAGGGTGAGCATACCAGAGGCTCTGGACGTGAGCGACACGCAGGTCCTCTCAATAGAGCCAGAGGAGATACTCGGGTTCGATGAGCCGAGGCTGAATGCGCTCAAGGGGAGCGTGCTAGTCTGTGCGCATGGGAATACCTCTGCCGCAGTCGCGATATACCTGAAGGGCAAGAATGTTGAGGCGTACAGCCTAAAGGGAGGGGTTGCGGCTATAATTGGCGAAAACTACTAGTGATGTCATGTTTCTTAGCGACAAGGAGATAAGGGGACTGATCGGAAATGGCCTTGGAATAGAGCCATACAACGAGGCGCAGCTTACTCCAAATGGCTACGACCTCTCAATAGAGGTGCTTGATAAGAACGGAAACCCGATCGAGAGCACGAGCTACAACATAAAGCCTGACGAGCTTGTGAAGGTGAAGTCTGTCGAGACCCTAAACATACCAAATGGGTACATGGGGCTTATGCTTCTTCGCAGCAGGTACACAAGGCAGGGGCTCATAGGGATGTTCGGCGTGGTTGACAGCGGATTCAATGGGAAGATACTAGCATCGATAAAGAACCTTGGCAGCGAGGATGTGGGGATGAAGCTAAAGGAAGGGGTGATACACCTCATACTTGCAAGGATGTCATCAGGCTCGGAGGTCCCGTACGGCACAGACGCACAGAAGCACCACTGGCAGAACCAGAAATAGTCACTTCTTCGTTATCTGGTTGAAGGTCTCAACGAACCTCTCCCGCGCGTTCCTCTCCGCATCCTCCATCCCTCTGTTGCCGAGAGCCTGCTCGTGCCTTGCATAGATTATCACGTCTATCCAGTCAGCGAGCTTGACGATATTCGACTCTACGCTCTTTCGGTCCTTTTCCTCCCTGTACAGGTCGTAGTACCTGTCAGATAGCTTCTTGTTCTCTATTCTGGAATACAGCTGCTGTATCACGTAGTCCCCGAGCTTGTCCAGGCTCTGCCGCAGGTCCTTTGAGAGCTCGCCGTGGCTGTACTTTGCAACGAAATTTATGTCTCCCGAGACAACCTCATCCTTATCGTGCGTTATCGCAAGGCGCAGGACCTTCTCCGTGTCGTTCTTTATGCCGCGTTCGTTGAGCCAGTCTGAGAGGACCATCGCGATGAATGTCACAGAGCCCTCGTGTTCCATCACGTTCTGCGGCTTGATGATCTGCTTTGTATTGTATCGCTGTATCGCCGTCGTCCTGCCTATGGTGTACTGCAGGAACTCGTCTATTATCCTGTCAAATGAAGTTTCCATAAAGTGTAAGGCAATCAAGGTTTAATTAATTTTGCTGACACGCCATGAATTGCGCCTAAGACCTGAGGTCGCCTTTGAACTCCTCGGTAGGCTCGGTGGTTATGTACGAGCCCCTGAACACGACCTTCAGGTTGTAGTTTCGCTTCACGAAGTCCACTATCGCACCCTTGATGTCCGATATCCGCTTGTGCACGCCACTGTGCTCGCCCTTTATCTCCTCGAGCCTCCTCGCCTGCTCAAGCGCGGGAGTCCTAAATGCCGATATCTCCTTCTTGATGTTCTCCACCTGTTCGTCTATCTGGGATATCCTCTCTGCAAGCATCCTCTCCTCCCTTATCTTCTTAATCAGCATGCTGGATTCGGAAAGCTCTTTGACAGCCCCGAAATTTCGCGTCTCCCACGCCTTCATGATCTTCCCCCAATCGGCTACCTGTCCCCTTATCTGCTGTATGCTTATGAGCGCCTTCCATCTGGCCTTATCATCGTTCAGCTTTACCCAGTCTGGAGTTGAGAGGACTTTCTGCATCGCATCCTTCTCATGGAGCCTGACATTCTGAGGGTTTAGCCTCTGCTCTAGCCCTTCGATCTTAATCAGGAACGGAACAAAGTCCTCAAGTATGCTCTGGTTGTTTGCTAGGAATCCCCCAAGCGTGTACTCCACATTATTAATCAGATGTTCCCTTGTGTCGTGATCGTACTTCCTAGATACCCTGTCGTTTATCGGCTTGAACAGCTCATCTAGCTCCTT
>JAGWGY010000018.1 GCA_028867115.1 Microcaldota archaeon | reverse complement strand
CTGCTAAATGACATCGGCCAGCTCTTCAGCATGTTCATGTGGGCGTTCAAGGACAGGGACATAGTCCTCAGGCTGATGGAAGAGGCGACAGGCGGCAGGATGTTCTATGTCAACATGAGGCTCGGAGGGCTCAATCGAGATTTTGCACCGGGATTTGAGGGGCATGCAGGCAAGGTGCTGGAGTATCTTGAGCACAGGCTCGATGAGTATGAGGACTTCTTGGAGTCTAACCCGATATTCCTCGAGAGGCTCAAGGGAATCGGGGTCTTGGACAAAAAGGCTGCGATAAGCATGGGAGTGACAGGGCACATGCTTCGCGGCTCTGGGGTAGAGTATGATGTAAGGAAGAACTACCCCTACTACGCCTATGAGAAGTTGGGCTTTAGGATACAGACCCACAATGACGGCGACTGCTTTGCAAGGTACAAGGTCAGGATGAATGAGATGAAGGAGAGCATCAGGCTGATTAGGGAGGCGCTTCTTGCAATGCCGCAGGGGGATGCGATCGGCATGCCGATAAGGCTTATAGGGCCGCCGCCGAAGAACAGGGAGGCGATAGTGAAGAGGGAGCTTCCGAGGGGGGAGGGGATAATGTACATGGTGGCAGAAGGGCAGAGGCCATACAGGCTCTCGATACGCGCCCCATCGTTCATCAACACTGCAGCGATACAGAGCCTGCCTGTGGGGCACAGGCTGCAGGACCTGTTCACGATACTTGCAACAATAGACACCGTACTTGCGGATGTTGACAGATGATGGCATGTTCATTGACGCACTCTCATCTTTCGAGGCTTCGCACGGCATCAGCCTGCCCCCTATCGCCAATGCCGCGATAGTGGCGCTTGCTTTCGGGATACTCGTGCTGATAGGCTCTACGGTATTCGATTACATGTTCGGATGGGTTGAGAGGAAGGTGATAGCCAAGGTGCAGCTCAGGCACGGGCCCACGCGTGTCGGAAAGTTCGGTCTGCTCCAGAACCTTGCGGACTTCATCAAGCTGTTCGCAAAAGAGCACGTCATCCCTGCGAGGGCAAACAGGCTGCTCTTCCTCTGGAGCCTGCCGCTCGTTGCTGCGATACTAACATTCCTGATAGAGATAATCCCCTATGGCCCCAACATATTCGGGGTGGACCTGAGCCTTGGTATACTTGTCGCGTTCGTACTGCTATCTTTCCTTCCGATAGTGATATTCGTGGCCGGTTGGGCGAGTGCAAACAAGTTCGCATCTATTGCCGCGCAAAGGTCCGTGATCATGCTGATAAGCTACGAGGTGCCGCTTTTCATAGTTGTTGCAGGCGTTGCGCTCCTCTCTGGCAGCCTGAGCTTTTTGAGCATAGTCAAGGCGCAATCACACCTATGGTTCATCGCCCTGTTGCCTATCGGGTTCGTGGTGTTCTTCATTGCGCTTATGGCGGAGCTTGAGAGGCCCCCGTTTGACCTAAGGGAGGCGGATTCCGAGCTCATAGCAGGGTGGATGACAGACCTTAGCGCTCCGCTGTACGCGATGTCGCTCTATGTCGATTACACGCGCGTCTTCCTCGGCAGCCTTCTCGTCGCAATACTCTTCCTTGGCGGGTGGTCAGGCCCTGTGCTTCCGCCGCTTGTTTGGCTTATGATAAAGGTCGTGGTGATAGCCGTGTTCGTGGTGATAGTGAGGGCCACGACCCCGAGGATGAGGCTTGATAGGATAATGAGGCTTGGATGGTTCTGGCTTGTGCCGCTCTCAATAATCAACCTTGCGATAGCGTTTGCTTTCGTATCAAACATTATCTGATTGCATCGAGGAATGATTCGAAGATTAGCTCTGCCGGCCTGTTCCTGCCAGGGTTTAGGATGGCGTCTGCCGCACGCTCTGGGTGGGGCATAAGGCCCACCACGTTTCCCTGCTCGTTGCACACGCCTGCTATCCGCTCTGTTGAGCCGTTTATGTCGCTGCCATATGAGAAGACTATCTGGTTGTTTCTTTTGAGGAGCGCCAGGTTTTCCTGATTGATATAGTACTTGCCCTCGCCGTTTGCTATCGATATTGGGATCCTCTCGCCGACCTTGAGCCTGCTGGTGAAAGGGGTATTATTGTTGCTAACTGTTATCTCTGTCCTATCGCACATGAACTTCAGTGAATCATTCTTGAGCAGCGCGCCAGGCAGTATGCGGGCCTCTGTCAAAATCTGAAAGCCGTTGCACACCCCAAGAACAGGCATCCCCTTCTCGATCAGCGGCTTCACCTGGTCAATTATTGGGGAGTGCGATGCTATTGCGCCTGCGCGCAGCCTGTCCCCGTACGTGAAGCCTCCTGGGAATACTATCCCGTCCAATCCCTGTGGAAGCGCATCGGCATGCCAGTGCAGGCTTGCATCGACATTGAACTTGTCGCGAAGTATTTTGTACATATCGCGGTCGCAGTTGCTTCCAGGAAATACAATTACCGCTACCTTGCCCTTCAGACCTTCTCCCATGAGGATATTATGCTGTTGAATCTTTTATAGCTAGTGCCTTCACTTGCCACGAAATAGCTCCCGCACATCGTCGATGTACTCTGCCCTCACCCTAACAGAGTTCTCAATCACCCTCTGCCCCTCTTTAACCTTAGCTATTCCCATGTGCTCCTCTATGACATGGAAATCGTCCCTGAGCCGGAATATTGCGCCCACTATAGCGTCCTCAGTCACGCGCGCCGCCTTTGCAAGGTCGCTTATGGCAGTGTAAGAATTGTCATCCGCAAGTATCCTTCCCACTTTCTTTGAAACTGAATCGTCATCCCCGAACGCTACCTGCACCAGCGTGAGCTTCCCTCCCATGAAATCGGATAATAGGTCTCAACAAAGTGTTTTATAGTTAATCTACAGTATAAAAGAGATAAGATGTCGAACCCGCTGGTTGACTCGACAAAGAAGATTTTTGAGAGCAGGTTCACAATAGACTATCCTGATGCAAAGGAGGAGCTCCCTGACAACTACCGGGGGATACACAGGCTGGACATGAAGACGTGCATAAACTGCAGCGCCTGCGCGAGGATATGCCCGAACCAGACCATAATAATGGTGGAGTCGGATGCGGGAAAGGGGCCGAAGGTCTTCCCGCAGATCAACCTCGAGAGGTGCCTCTTCTGCGCGCTGTGCGAGGAAGTATGCCCCACGAAGTGCCTTGTGCTCACCAAAAACAACGAGTTCGAAGCCTACGACAGGCGTGAGCTGATAAGGAGGCCTGAGGAGCTGGAGTGAGTTATTGGTGCTCGATATTGTGCTTGTTGGAATCTTCGCGGCAGTCGCTGCCGCTGGCACGGCGACAGTGCTTGCACAGCGCGAGCTTTTCAAGGCTGCGATAGGGCTCGCCTTCGTCTTCATTGCGGTTTCCGGGTTTGTTCTGCTCATGGGCCAGCCGCTGCTCGCGCTTTTCCAGCTGTTCATACTTGTCGGGGGACTCTCGACATACCTGATAGTTGCGGTTGCATCTGAGGCGCGGGCGCAGTTCAACCATGTTGATTGGAGGATGTTTGTAGGGGTATTTGTAGTTCTTGCAATAGTGCTCACGTATGCCGTCTCCGTGAATACGCCGCATGCGCTTGGAGGCGGCGGGGCGACGTCGCAGGAGCTGATATCGTCCATCTCGAACTATTATGCGCTGATGGCAGCGGTCGCCTTTGCGGTCTTCGCGATAGGGATAGGGAGCATACTGCTCATAAAGCGGGTAGTCGCGCTGGTGGTCTGATGGTCCCCTACTATTATTTTGTTGCGATTGGCGCGGGGCTCCTCGCGGCAGGGCTTGCCGGGGTCGTATCGAGCAGGCATTTCATAGTGACGATACTTTCGATTGAGATAATTTTTGCAGGCGCAATCAGCGCGCTTGTCGGGTATTATGTAGGCGCCCTATCAACCAATGGCTCGTTCTTCGTACTGCTGCTTGCCCTGTGGGCTGTTGCGAGTACGGAGATAATAGGGATAGTTGCCTTCTATGTTTACATGAGGGATAAGGTCAGCGACTTTGACCTGAGGAAGCTGACGCAGATGAAGGGTTAGTATGTTGTTCTTGCTTAGCCTAATTCCGCTGCTTGTCGCAATCTTGGCGATAGCTGCGCTAAGGATGGAGTCGCGCCTGATAAAGGCGATTGCCCTCCTGGGTTCAATCTCGCCGCTGCTCTTCGTGCCAATGATGGTAAAGGGCGTGGGCACCACGCAGAACATAGACTGGTTCTCTGTTGGAGGCGGTCAGTTCACAATCAGCGCTACGCTGCTCCCCATAAACCTGCTCCTATTCGTCCTCGTATCGGCGATCGGCCCTCTGGTCATCCTGTATTCTATGGGATTTATGGATGTAATGCACGAGAACAAGAGATTCTACATCGAGATCCTCGCATTTGAGGCTGCCATGCTCGCATTTTCGATTGCGGGCAATTTCATCCTTCTGTTCATCGCCTGGGAGTTCCTTAGCATCACAAGCTATCTCCTGATAGGGTTCTGGTATGCCAAGGAGCGGGCCAGCACTGCGGCAAGGAAGACAATAACGATCATCCTTATGGGGGACATAGCAATGCTTGCTGCAATGGCGATACTCTTTGCCTCGTATTCGACGCTCTCATTTGCGGCTATAATATCCCAGGTGGCGGCACACGGCATGAACAGCGCTACTGCAGCCGCGCTAACATTAGTTCTATTTGCTGCATTCACCAAATCCGCCCAGTTCCCGTTCCAGGAGTGGCTGACGGCCGCAATGGAGGGCCCTACGCCGGTTTCGGCGTTCCTGCATTCGTCCACGATGGTAAAGGCTGGCGTTTTTCTCGTAATGATACTTTTCCCGCTCTTCCAGCTAACAAGGCTGATGCCGGTAATAGTTGTTTTCGGCGGGCTCACCGCCCTCATCGGGATATCGAACGCGTTGGTGGGCAGGCACATCAAAAAGGTGCTCGCCTACTCGACAATAGAGGAGCTGAGCCTCATGTTCTTTGCGCTCGGCATAGGCGCGTATGCCGCAGCGATATACTTCTTCTTTGCGCAGACATTCTACAAGGCGCTGCTCTTCTTCTACTCCGGGGCGCTGATGAAGGCGAACAACACTGAGGACATAACGCAGATGGGCGGCGTCTCAAGGCACAGGCTCCTGTTCATAAGCGGGCTGTTCGGAGTGCTTGCGCTTGCAGGGTTTGTGCCATTCGATGGTTTCTTTGCAAACGCATTTCTTGAGAGCTCCGCGACAAACCTGCTCTCCTACGGGTTCATGCTTATGATAGACTTGCTTGTTAGCCTGTTCATAGCAAGGTGGTTCTTCATACCCCTAAAGAAGCCGAAGAGCGACGCAATCGCGACAAAGCTGGACTTTGCTTACGGCATGCTGCCAAAGATAATGTTTGTCCCGATTGTGATTCTTGCGATAATGACGCTTGCAGCATCTTACCTGTTTGGTTACATTTCGTCCTTGTCGAATTCTATGGCAACTTATGGCTACGGGATTGCAAGCGGCACTACCATATCCTACCTCGACATGGCGCTTGAGAGCGCGCTGGTAGTGTTTGGGGTAATCGTAATGTATGCACTATTCTACAGGAGGGAGTACAGGGAGGACTGGAAGACGCTGCTGGGCCAGCACCTTCTTGCAAACGGCAGGATATTCGAGACATTCTACACGTATGTGTCGGGATTTGCGCTGCACATTGCAGGGGCATTTGAGTTCTTTGATTCCGAGCTCAACGCATCATTTGATGAGATTGGGAAAGTCGTTGCAGGTTTCGGGAACTATGTCAGGGAGCTCCAGACCGGGGCGGTGAACTTCTATGCGCTTGCCGCTGTTGCGGGGGTTGCTGTGATAATAATACTCTTGGTGGCTTGATGTCTTTTGCATTTGTTTACATGTTTGCTGCTGCTGCGTCCCTTCTCGTACTCTCAAACCTTGCATTTGTGATATTGAGGAACATCAAGGCACAATTTGCCCTCTCGCAAATCTTCATGCTGCTGCTCATCGCGTCTTTATTTTGGGCGATAGGCGCAGGAGCGAACTTCACCGTCCTCAACCTGCTCAGCTTCAACGTGTTTTCCCTGTACTTTGCGCTAATACTTACGATAGGCGTCCTTCTTACGAACGTGCTGGGTTACACGAAGGACATCCATTTCTCCAACTTCTCGCTATTGAGCTCTTTTGCGCTGGTCGGGATATACCTTGTGGCAATGGCCCATTCCATTGTGAGCATATTCATTGGGATAGAGCTGCTCAGCATGCCCACAATATTTGCGATATTGCTGAGTAGGAAGGTTGCGATTGAGGCCGCAGTAAAACTGTTCATACTGGCATCGATATCGATAGCCCTCTTTGCTTTTGGGATGGTGCTCGTTTACGGTGCGACAGGCAGCTCGGTGCTATCAAACAGCAATGTGCTCAGCTCGCTTATGCTGATCGCGCTCGGGCTCATCGTTGCCGCGCTTGGGTTTGACGCTGCACTCTTCCCGTTCAACCTCTGGGTTCCTGACGTCTACCAGGGCGCGACAAGCTATGTGACCGCACTGCTTGGGGGGATCAACAAGAAAATAGGGTTCATAGCGCTACTTGAGATGCTCTTCTTCGTGTTCTTCTCGTATAGGCCGTATTTTGTACCCATCCTGTATGCGCTTGCGGTGCTCACGATGTTCTACGGCAACCTTGCGGCGCTTGCGCAGAGGAATGTGAAGAGGCTTCTCGCATATTCGTCCATAGCCCAGGCGGGATACATAGCAATTGGACTTGCGGTCGCAACGATATACTCTCTCCAGGCTGCGTCCTTCCAGATATTTGCGCATATGCTGATGTTCATAGGCGCCATGAGCGTGATAGTCTTCATGGAGGGCAGGAACAGGCACGAGATAAGCGATTACATAGGGCTATACAAGGAGAACAGCCTTGCCGCTGCGTGCTTTGCGATAACATTGCTCTCCCTGGTCGGCACCCCGCTGACGATGGGGTTCATCGGAAAATTCATGCTCTTCTCATCTGCGGTATACGCAAAGATGCTCCCTCTTGCGCTTGCCGGAATAATAAACAGCATCATCTCGGTATACTACTACATCAAGGTGATTGGCGCCATGTACACAGATAGAGTGGGCGCAAAGCATGCGAAGATTAGCACAAATGTCATGGTGGTCATGGTCGCCTGCACGGCGCTGCTGATTGTCTTCGGCATTTTCCCGAACATTGTTATCGACTATGCAAGTTCGATAGGCAACTACCTCCTCCCAACAACCAGCTGATCGGATGGCAAGCGCAGAACAGATAATAGACGAACATTTCGGGATGGTGGGAAAGGAATCCGCTGAGAAGATTGCAAAGGAGCGCAGCGACGCGCAGATGCCAAGGCAGCAGGACTCAAAGAGCCAGGGCAGTATAACCGTTGGCCAGATCATCGATGGAAAGGTGCGCGTCGAGATGCTCGCGGACCTTGAGGAGGTTGTTTACAGGGTATACAACAGGAAAGAGATCAGGATAAACGGTGAGGAGGTTGTGATAAGGGTAATAGTGCTCGGGTCACAGGGCGAGAACGCACGCGCGATACTGTTTAAGGAGAAGGCGGATATTGCGAATTCGCTGCCGATAGAGAGGGGGGACAGGCTGCTGCTGAAGGATTTCCTCGTTAAGAGGGGCTACAATGGCCTTGAACTTGCCAGTATGGACAGGTCGACTGTAAGCAGGATATCAAGCGGGAATACCGGGATAAATGATTTCGGGATGATACAGGGGCGCGAGATTGACCTAGTTGGGAGGATTGTCTCCATAGGGCCTGTAAAGCACTCGATATTTTCAATAGGAAGGGACAACGACAGCTGCAGCTTCGAGATCACCGATGGCGCGAGGAAACTGCGGGTTTCAGTGGTCGGGAACGCGGTTCAGGATATAGCCCAGGCGCACCCTGGCGATTGCGTAAAGGTGGAGTTCGGACAGGTCAGGGAGAATGACATATACGTTAACGAGGGTTCAAGGATACTCGTAGGGGAGACTCTCAATGGCAGGACGATGGGCAGGTCAGGGCCTTAATATTTCGGATAGCTGCCTGAACAGCTCTAGGACTTCGTAGCCTTTTGGGGTGCAGACGTACGTCCTGCTCCCGGACATCTTAGGCCCCTCATTCTGGATAACCTCAAGAATCCCTGCATCAACCAGCCGACCCACAAACTCTTTCGCGATGTCTGGTGCGACGTTCACGTTCTGGGAGATGTGCGAGATTATCTTTGGCGTCTTGCACAGCTCTATAATCTCAACTGCCACGTCGACCTTAGTTCGCCTGCTGCTGAAATCGTACTTGTGCTTCCTTGCGCCTGCCGCACACCTCACCTCTGCCCGTACTTTGCAAAGAACGCGAGATACCTGCCTATGACTGCGCTGGGCGCCGACGGCTTTGTCTTCTGTATTATCTTTATGATCTGGTCTGTTGATAGGCCGACGTCGCCCGAGTCCTTTATGTTCCTCTCCAGGGCGTCCATCTTCGCCTGCCTGCAGATGTTTGCTATGTCAGCTCCGGTGTAGCCCTGGGTCATGTCAGAGAGCTTGCCGTAGTCCATCTCCCCTTTTATCGGGATCTTGTTTAGGTTTTTGGCGAATATCTTGGCACGCGACTCCCTGTTTGGAGGGCCGATGTAGATTATACGATCAAACCTTCCAGGCCTCAGAAGCGCAGGGTCCAGCGCGTCAGGCCTGTTCGTCGATCCTACCACCACGATGTTTGTGGCTGATTTTATCCCGTCCAGCTGCTCGAGGAACTCGCCGGTGAACTGCACCCCCCTTTCCGTGGCTGTGTCCCTTGACGGGACGATGGCGTCTATTTCGTCGACAAACACTATTGATGGCGCGTTCTCCTTTGCCCTGTCAAAAGTCTGTTTTATCGATTCGACAGCGCGCTCCGGGCCGAACTTGCTTATCTCGCTTCCAGATAGGGTCATGAGCCTCACGTCCCCCATCTCGTTTGCAACTGCGCGCATCAGCATCGTCTTGCCGGTCCCTGGAGGGCCGAACAGCAGGATGCCCTTTATGTTCTGGATGTCGTACTTCTTCACAAGCTCGGGGTGCATTATAGGCACGGAGACCGCCTCGTGCACTGCCTTCTTTGCCTCCTCGAGCCCTATGACGTCCTCGAGCGTAACTTTCTCGTACACCTCTGCCTCTGCAGGCTCGAAGTGCGTCCTCCTCTCATAGTCCATCTTGAATGTGTTGTACCGCTCTATCTGGGCCAGTGAGGTCGACGGCTTGGTTACCTTTATTGCACCGACTATGTCGGACATAGTGATGTTCAGCACCTTGCCCTTCTGCGTCGCCTCGTCTGCAGCCGACCTTGCCACGTTCTCGGCAAGCGATTTTATGTCGGCCCCCGAGTACCTGTCCGTCAGCTCCGCAAGCTTTGGGTAGTCGAGCTGCGTCACCGGCAGCTTATCGAAGTAGTACTTGAATATCAGCCTCCTGCCCTGCGCATTCGGCAGGGGTATGTAGAGGATCTTGTCGAATCTGCCCGACCTCATTATGCTCGGGTCAAGGAACTGCGGGACGTTTGTTGCGCCCACTATCACCACCCCTTCTATCTTCTGGAACCCGTCCATCTCGCTAAGCAGCGTTGAGAGGATCTGGCGCCCGGTCTCGCTCTCCTGTATCTCCCTGTTGCTCGCTATGCTGTCTATCTCATCGAAGAAGAGTATTGCAGGGGTGTGCTTCTTTGCCACTGCGAAGATCTTTGCTATCGCCTGCGCGCTCGCGCCAGGATACGGGGAGAGCAGCTGTGATGCCTTGACGTAGAAGAACCCTGCGCGCAGCTCGTTTGCAAGCGCGCGCATCAGCAGGGTCTTACCCGTTCCCGGAGGCCCGAAGAGCAGGATGCCCTTTGGCGGCCTCACGTTGTACGCCCCCGCCAGCTCGCGCTTCTCTATCGGGGCGAGGATCGCCTCGCGCAGCTCCTTCTTTGTCTCCTCATAGTTTGCGACATCGTCCAGGGTCTCCCTCGTGCCTGTCGTCAGGTCCTCGAACATCTCTCCGAACTTCCCGCGGAAGTCCTGCTTCATCACCTCCAGCGCCTTCACGACGCTTATGTCGTAGTACTCTGGGACGAATAGGAACAGGGGGGTGATCAGGAACCCGATCACTACGAGCGGGTTGAAACTTGCTCCAGACAGATAGGATATCCCTATGTATGCTGCAGGTATTATCAGGGCAAAGAGGCTTGCCTCTGTGCCCTTGAACTTCGAGCGGCTCTTGACCGCGTAATTGCTAACGGCATAGACCACGAACACCCAGATTGCGAGCTGGACTATGATCGGGATTAGCTGGTCGGCTATAGCTACGCCTGAGAGGTACATGCCTGTGAAGATGTTCTCGCTTACCTTGAAGCTAAGGAATGAGGATGCCGCAGCGGAAAATCCGGAGGATAGATTGAGGAGCCCAAGTGCGCCCTTTGTCGGCACGATGTACGGGCCCGCAGTAGATGCTGACGCCTGCGCAAATGCTGTTGCCTGATTGTATGCTATTGCGCCGCTGTTTGTGATCCCCGTGAGCCCGGACACCATCGCGACAAGCAGCACGGTAAGGGCTGCTGCTATCGCCCCGCGCCTAAACCCTATCACAAGTATGGTGATCACAAGCGCAGGTATCTCAAGCAGCGCGCCGAGTGCGGACATTGGAAGGGCGACCAGCGCATAGATGAATATTATCGAACGGTAGTGCTTGTATCCCAAGAAGAACGAGACGCTCATGAACAGCGTGAACAGCCAGGCGATAAGCGGCACCTGGTACATGAACATCGGGAATGTGATGAACAGTAGCGCCATCAGGCCTATGAGCGGCTGGATCAGCGTCGCTATGAATGTGACTATCAGCAGCGCTATCAGGATGGGGAGTGGGAAGAAGGGAAGCGCGAAAGAGACGCTTGCCATAGCAAACACCGCTATCATCGCGTCGGGAAAGTTCTGCAGGGAGCCGACCTGCCTAACGAAATCCTTGAACCTGTACATGTACAGTGGCATGGCCCCATAAGTCCTCGGCTCGCTCCTGCTTCGTCTTTTGCTCAGCGAGGGACCGGATTTGCTAGGCTCAGCCATGGGCTTATTATGATGTTCACCATTTAAAACCTTCCTGACCGGCCAGCAAAATCAAGACGTCAAGTCGGCTCGGCGTAGTATAGGTGCTTTATCATACGGAGCATGAACCCGCGCCCCCTGTCCCCTTCCGCCACTATCTTGAAGTGGCCGTCCTTTAGGTATACCTCAGCCACTATGTTTTCCTTGTTTGCGCGCCTCTCGCTGACAAACTTGCAGTACTCCTCTTCTGCCAGGCTGATGTCCAGCTTGCCGTTGTTTGCCCTGTCCAGCATCTCCTCGATCTTCTGCGGGAGGGGGGAGAACGACTCTATCACCTGCCACCTGACCCCAAAGTCGCGTGAGTAGTCGCGGAGCAGGACAGGGAGCATGGTTTTGATCACCCCGTCCTTTATGCACTGGTTTGCTATCTCCACTATCAGGCCCTCCGCGCCATCCATGTCCACCATCCTTGCGGTGAGCTCCTCGCCTATTTTTCCTGCGAGCATCTGCCCCATCACCATGTCTGCGAGCTTGCCGCCTGCCTGGCCGAATGTGTACATCATCAGCCTCACCCCCACCTTCTTCACCTCTAGGACGGATGCGATAGAACCCTTGTTTATCTCAAAGAGGCTGCGCCCCTCTTCAGGCTGGATGATGAGCATCTTTGAGTTTCCGAATGTTACGGACTTTGTGCCCTGCGGGATCTGGTTTATGCCGTGCAGTATGAACCACTGCGCGGCCTCCTTGGAATCGTCCCTCCTCTTAAGTATGGTGTAGTTCCCGTTCAGGATCTGCATTGATGCCGCATTCTGCGCGGCTGTCGCCACTGCAATGTCGATCTTCTTCTGCTCCCTCTCGTTTGCCTCTTCCCTGCCAAATTCCCTATTCTTGACGAGCACCATTGATTTCCTTTCTTTCAGGGCATTTTTAATAGTATTCTACCGTTTTGTCCTGTTCCACGCAGAAATAATGATATAATAACCTTTCAGGGAATATTATCTA
>JAGWGY010000017.1 GCA_028867115.1 Microcaldota archaeon | reverse complement strand
GAATCCGTTTTTTATCTGTTTTTTTGCTATATCGTGTGTTGGGTGCGAATCAAGCCCGGGGTATAGTACCCTGCTTATCTTCTGGTGCCCGCACAGCTCCTCTGCAATCTTCTGTGCGCTCCTGCTAACCGCCTCCCACCTCACCTTGAGCGTCTTTACTCCCTGTATCGCCCTGTAGCACTCGTCAGGCGAGAGTATCGCCCCAACCGACCTCTGCAGGAACTTGAGGCTCTCGTCGAGCTTGACGTTCCGCGTGGCAACGCTGCCCCCTATCACATCGTTGTGCCCTGCAATGTACTTGCTTATGCTGTGCACTATCGCTTCGGCGCCGTAGTCGTATGCGCGCGTTGCGCACGGCGGGGTGAATGTCATGTCAGCAGCGTACGGGACGCATAGCTTGTTTGACACATCCCTGACAAGCGAGAGGTCGATAGAGTTCAATGACGGGTTTGTGAGCGCCTCGACAAAAAGGTACTTTGTATTTTGCTTTACCGATGATGCGATGCTCTTCTCTGTCTTGAAGTCCGATGAGGAGAACGATATGCCAAAGTTTGCAATCACATGCTTGAGAAGGCGCAGCGTCCCTCCATATACTTCGTCCGGTATCACAATATGGTCCCCCGGTCGAAGCGTCATGAAGAGCATCGCCTCCGCCGCAAGGCCAGACCCGAAAGCGGTCGCACTCCCGCCTCCCTCGATCGCAGCGAGCTTCTCCTCAAGCGCGCTTCTGGTCGGGTTCTGCCCCCTTGAATACTGCCATTTTGACTTCTCCCCAAATTTCTGGCTGTACGTCTTAGTCCTCACCAGAATCGGGGCAACAGCCCCGGTTAGCGGATCGGGGGATTCGCCAGCATGAACAAGGTCCGTATCTATGCTTCGCTTCCTTGTGCCCATGCCAGTAGTGGAGAAATCACAGTATATAATCATTTTTGCTTAAAATATTCCTATATGAATAAGAGGTGCATGTAGCGCTGAAACGAATTTTAAACTCAAGGGTTGGTTCGTTTGTGTGTATGGGGGGTCCGTGATTTGAACACGGGTCTTGAACTCCCAAAGCTCAAAGCCTACCAGACTAGCCTAACCCCCCAAAATGAGCAGCGGATATAAATTAATTCGTCAATTATTTATACCATGCCCTCGCCCGAATTCATAGCGCAGAAAAAGGACGTGCTTGCAAAAGGCCTAGTGAAGGGGAGGTCGACTGAAGAGTACTCTTCCAATGTGTACCTGCTGCCCGTGCCAAGGGACTCCTTCTCCAAGGTGGCTTCAAGGGACATCTCCCCTGCGCACGTCGGCAACCTAAAGAACTCGGTAGACATCTTTGTCCCAAACGGCACGCCGGTGCTTGCCGCATATGATGGTGTCGTTGTCGGTTTGAGAAAGGACTCGAAGGTCGGCGGCACTACAATCGAGTTCTGGGACAAGGGCAACTACATTGACATAGCGCATGAGAACGGGGAGCACACGTGGTACGAGCACCTGCAATATGACGGTGTCGCAGTCGAGGTGGGCCAGAAGGTGAAGCAGGCGCAGATAATAGGGTACAGCGGAAGCACCGGGATAACAGACGAGCCTCACCTTCACTTCCAGGTGAATAGGTACTATGGCAAGGGCCAGGATGAGTATGTCACGCTAAGGGTAAAATTCCACATCCTTCCGGACTTGTACAGAAAATGATCAGGCCTTCTTCTGCCTGCCGCGCGGCTTTGGGATCTTCAGCTCAGGGAACGCCTTCTGCAGCTCCTCCGGAGTAACGTCAAAATCGAATCCGATGCTCTTGACAAGGCTCCTGAATAAGTATGTCGTCGCTATCTTCTTGAGGTTCTCCTTCCCTGCTGTCGCCTTCTCTATAGCTGCCTTCGTGTCCTTCGCCCCAAAGCTGGCAAGCACCTCCCCGAGCGTTCCGTAGTTTTTCTTCTTGCCTGCAGTAAAGGTGGCTGCAAGCTCGTCTAGTGATTTTGTGTCTATCCCTAGGACCTCGAACGCCTTGCGGTCAATGCTCTGGCGTATCGTGGAAAGATGGAGCACAATCTCCTGAGGCGTCGTCTTGGGATCGATGCTCATCTTCTTTATCGAAACCCATGGCCCGTACTTGACCATGAAATCTATCGATTCAGATCCTTCCAAGATTTGCACCTATGCCTGCTGGAGAACGAAGTATCCGGAAGCCTTCTCCCTTGCGACCCTCTTTATCACTCCCTTGTTCGCAAGGTTGGTCAGCGTGTTCGTGACCATGCTCTTGGGCCTGTTGCACTTCTTCATCACGTCGTCTGCGGTCTTGAGGACCTCTGGCTTTGTCGCGCCGAGCTCCTGCAGAGTCTTCACAATCAGCTTTTCAACTTCGTTAAGATCAGCCATCACTTCACCTTTAGCGTTACTTCTTGACCCTGAGCTCCCTGCTCTTTGGCCTCAGGTACACCGAGCCGCACTTGCGGCACATCTTTGCGCCGGCCTTGTTGCGGGCCTTGCACTTCCTGCACACTACGATCCTAGCCAACTGCTCGTCAGCTATAGCAAATTTTCCCATCAGATTCACTGACAATTAGAAACATTATCTATTAACCTTGCAAAGATATTTAAATCCCGTCTTGAGCAAAACCCCGGGGGCCGCATCGCCAATTTCGGGCGATGCAAACAAAATCATGGCGCTGCTTTTTATTCCCAGGATGCGAATCCGTACTGTTTGCATGGAAAAACAGCTTGTCTCAATAACGAAGGAGGCAGGGGCAATGCTAGCCGAGATGTTTCGGCGCGGCAGCGGCGCGGAAGTGGTAAAGGAGAAGAGCGGGTTCAGCCCGGCGATCGCAGCAGACGTTGCGGTGGAGAAGTTCATCCTAGAATCACTGAAGCGCTCGGGCTTCAAGGGAACAGTGATCAGCGAGGAGGCAGGGAGGGTCGCATTCGGCAGCGAGAGCCAGGTGATACGCGTGGACCCGCTTGACGGAAGCAGGAACTACGCCCACGGGATCCGCCACTTCTGCGTCTCCCTTGCGCTAATAGAGCAGGGCAGCACCGTGCTGGGGGTGGTGTTCGACCCGAACCTCAACGAGTTGTTCGTGGCAGATGCGAGAGCGCCTGGTTTCACACTCAATGGATCAAGTGTCAGGTACGCTCCTGATACCGGCGTTTTCATAGTGGGGGTGGCGACAGACAAGAGGACGCTATCAAAGCTCTCAAACAGCGGAGGAAACGGAGAGTACAGCGACATCAGGATAAGGTTCGGCGGATCTGCAGCCCTGGACCTGTGCTATGTTGCATGCAACAGGTATTCGGCGTCAGTAATGACAAGAGTGCAGCCGCACGACATAGCTGCAGGCATGCTAATCGCCCAGAAAGGGGGAGCGCACATAAAAAAATTGGACGGCAGGACCGATGCGACGATGGACGATCCTGACCTGATCTCGGCAACAGACCCTGCGCTCATTAAGAGGATCGCAGAGATACTCGGGCACTAAAGCGCGCGTCGGATCGGGTCTTGTCCTCAAAGGCAACCGCAGGCGTCGTAATGGTTAGACTAATGGCGAACGTGTTTGTAGCGCTTAAATAGCTGCCACATCCATCCCTTGATTGGGATTGAGGGAGTGGAGGTTGAGAAGCGGAATATACGGCGTTAACGGGGGCTATTTTGACAGGCAGGATGCCGCCCTGGTGCAGCACCTGCTGATGCCTGGCGAGAGGGTCCAGATGACGATAAGGCAGCGAAGGTTCGTGCCTGGCGGAGACCCTCTGACCCCTACATCGCTGATCGCAACCGGGATAAGGCTGATAATACTGTACAGGACATCGCTTGGCCTGCGAAAGTACTTCGAGATAATCCCGTACAGGAGGATAACGAGCGTGAGGATAGAGCACGGGCTGATCTCCTCCTCAATACACTTCCATGTGCTCGGGATGGACAAGGACAAGCCGCTGCGCACGGGAAGGGAGGAGGGGGTTGTCGAAGGGCTCAGCGAGAGCGACGCAGTGGAGTTTGCGAACTTCATCAACCACAGGATCCTGAACACCGATTCGTATGACCGGGACATAGAAGGGCAGGCTGAGAAGCTCTTCTGCCGCTCTTGCGGCACACAGGAGTCGATAACATCCAAATTCTGCCGCTCTTGCGGGGCGCCGATGGTTGTGCCCGCATAGCTAGAATATGATCTCGATGCTGGGCTTCAGCGGGGCTGCCCTCTCTGCCCTTGCGGACTTTGACTTGCTCTCCATCTCGACTGCGACTTCAGCGCCGAGCGCCTTCTCAAGGTAACCCTTAGCCTCCCCTAGCGCCTTGAACTCGTCCTCCTCGGTCGTGCTTACCTCGCGCAGCCTGTTCATCTCCTTTGCTATCTTGCCTACGTACTTGGCAGCAGCCTCCGGGCTGACCCCGTCCGCCCTAAGCGATGCGATCGTCTTGCCCACATCCTTGCTCTTCGCAAGCTCGCCGTGCGCCCTCCTCTTCCAGTCGCTTGCGACGACAAGCGAGACCCTGCTTGGCCTCTTATCTGGGCTCTTCTTTGTTACCAGCTCCCATGCCCTCTTTATGTCATCGAGGGATGCTGTCACAAGCTCCTCCTCGCTCTCGACCTTCTCGCTTATCATGCTGCTGTCGGGTATCGGCCATTTCTCAAGGGCAGCAAAGCCCTCGTTCCCAAGGCTGTGGTGGAGCTCCTCCGATATGTGCGGCGCCACAGGCTGGAGCATAAGTGCGACATTCTGCAGGTACTCGCGCAGCACTGTCCCGTTGCTCCCTCCCCTGTCAAAGTACCTCTTGAGCTCTATTATCGAGTTGTATAGGACGTCTGTCGCATAGTCCCTCAGTTCAAGCGCATCCATCGCGGCCGTTGCGCGCTCGATCTTCCTGTTTATCTTCGAGTAGAGCCAGTAGTCTATGTGCTTGAACTCTCCGGACTCATACCCTGCGATGTTGTCTATCACGCTCTTGAGGTACTCGAGCCTCTCCTTCACGCCGTTGACAGAGCTCTCGCTGTACTCAGAATCGCTCAGAAGGTCTGCGCTTGTCGTCTCGACTATCCTGAGCGGGTCGATCCCTATGCGCTCCGCGCCATCCACAAGCGGGATGATGTTGCCCAGGCTCTTGCTCATCTTCTCCCCCTCGCTCATCACCATCCCGTTCACCACTATCTGCTTTGGCCAGTACGCCTTATCGAAGATCGCGGTGTGGTTGAACATGTACATCGTGAGGTGGTTGAATATCAGGTCTGGCCCCGAGTGCCTCGAGGTCTCCTGGTACCAGTAAGCAAACGAGTCCCTGCACCTCTTTATCGTCTCGTACTCTATGCCCGTGGTCTTTGCGACCTCGTCTACGCCCCCTTTCCCGAGATAAACGTAGTCGAAGAACTCCGGCCTCAGCTTCTCGACATCCACGTTCCTTATCAGGCTGATTATCGTGTAGAATGCGGGATATATCGTCGAATCTGATAACGACTCTATTATGACGCTCTTGTCGACAGGCAGCCTTGTGCCAAGCCCCTGCGACCTTGCAACCGCCCGCAGGTCTATCCAGTCTATCGCTGCGGCAAAGCCGTTCCTCGCCTTTGGAGGGAGTATCCTCATCTGCTCGAAGTTCTGCCTGACCATCTCCTTCCACTTCGGGTCCCCGTAGTTGAGGAACCACTGGTTGTCGACTATCTTGACAACAACATCATATCCGCACCTGCACTTTACCGGCGCGTTCTGGACGATGTAGATCATGATCGCCTTGCCACTGTCCACCATCTGCTTTTTGATCTTCTCCCTTGCCTCGGGCTCGCTCATTCCCTCGTAGCCCTTTACGAGCATCTTGCCCCAGTGCGACTCCTCCCTGTACTGCAGCTTTGTTGCGAACTCGAGCATGTCATCGATCGCATTGACATCGGTGTGGAGGACCTCGAGGTATGCAAGCGAAGGCAGGTCGACATGGACCGGCTTTGCCTCCCCTACGGATACGTCGCTGAGGGACCTTCCTATCTGGACATCGATTATCCTCTTGTATCTAATCTCTCCCGTATTGTATCCGCTCGCCTTGAGACGCTCAATCGCAGCGTAATCAAACGGCGCGTGAGCAGGGACAGACATCACGACCCCGGTCCCGAGCGACTCCTTTACAAAGTATCCCGGAAATACCGGCACAACCTCGTTGTTGAACGGGTTTATCGCCTTCTTGGAGAGGAGCTCTTTCCCTGGAAGTTCCCTTGACACCTCAACACCCCTCTGGTAAGAGAGGATGTTTGCTGCGGACTTTGAGACATAGAAGTTCTCGCCGTCCATCCTGCACAGAACGTATGTCGAGCCCTCATTGACGAATATGTTCGTGACGCCATCCAGCGTCTCTGGCCTATATGTGCTGCAGATGAAGCTGGCATCCTCCCCGTCCACCTTGAACTTTATCGCCGTCTCCTCCTCTATCTCCGGCTCCACATCGTGCTGCGTGTCGTGCATCCCGACGGCGTTGTTCTCATTTGGGCACCAGCCAACCGGGTGCTTGCCCTTAGTTAGGTATCCTTTCTCGTTTAGTATCTTGAACTGCCACTCTATGAACTTGCCAAATATCGGTTCTATCGAGACCAGCTTCCTTCTCCAGTCTACGCTCAGCCCGCTTGTGCGCATGTCCTTCTCAACGGTCTTGACAAAGTACTCCGCGATGTACTCCGGGGTCACCATCTTCTTTATCTCGTCGTCAGGTATGTGGAATATCTTCAGCTCCCTGATCAGCTCGCTGTCCCCCTTCTGTATCCTCTTTGCAAACGCGAGGATCGGGGTTCCAGTCGCGTGGAATCCCATAGGGTAGAGAACGTTGTATCCGCGCATCCTCTTGTACCTTGCAAGCGCATCTGCGGTGCCATAAGTCCGCAGGTGGCCTATGTGCAGGGCGGTGTTGACATACGGGAAGGCGGCGGTCACCATGAACGGCTTCTTGTCGCTGGGCTCGGGCTCGAAGATCCTTGCCTTCTCCCACTCTGCCTGCCATTTCTTCTCTATGCTAGAATAATCAATCATGATAACCAGTCGTGCGAAAGGAGCAACCGAAGATGAATCTCTAATCTATCCTCTTGAAGCAATATAAATATTCTGTCCAATCGATGATCCGCATGGTGATAGTTTTTTATTAGTGAGGACTGCATTCTAACACATGTTTGCCTACCACACCTACCTTACTGTCATAGTTCCGGCAGTTATTGCATTCATAGTCACGGTGGTGGCAACAAAGTTCGCAATAGAATACTTCTATGGTGCAGGGATCACCGATGAGGACCACAACAAGCAGAAGATGGCGATACTGCCGAGCAGCGGAGGGGTCGCGGTTGCGTTCGGATTGATCATCGGGATGATGACCTACATCTTCGGAGGCTCATTTGCATTCCAGCCGATACTCGATGTTTCGCAGCTGATGGCGGCTGCGCTCTCGATAATGCTGATAACGTTCGTCGGGTTCCTGGATGACATAAACGTGGGCAAGAAGAGGACGGTAGGCACTGACCTAAAGAGGTACAAGCGAGGGCTCAAGCAGTGGCAAAAGCCGCTGCTCACGGTTGTTGGCGCAATACCCCTGATGGCGATCAACGCAGGGATAAGCACAGTCTCAATACCATTCATAGGGGTAGTTAATTTCGGGCTGATATACCCAATACTGATACTCCCGATCGCAGTGATATTCGTCTCAAACGCCTTCAACCTCCTCGGGGGGTTCGACGGGCTGCAGCCTGGCATGGCGCTTGTCGCAAGCTTCGGGCTGCTGCTCTATACAACATTCTTCGGCACGCACATAGGGGCTCTGCTCTCGGCCGTGCTGTTCGCCTCGCTGCTCGCGTTCTGGCCTTTCAGCAAGTATGCGGCAAGGATAATACCAGGGGACAGCTTCACGTACTGCATAGGCGGCGCGCTTGTGGTGATAATGTCACTTGGGAACGCGGAGGCGTTCGGGATAATCATATTCATACCATGGCTGATCGAGTTCTTCCTGCACCTGAGGCGCAGGTTCCATGTCACAGACCTTGGGATCAGGCAGAGGGACGGCACTTTTGCTCCGCCTTATGGGAAGAAGATATACAGCCTGACCCACTGGGTGATGAACATGGGCAGGCTGAAGGAGTACCAGGTATCGAACCTGCTGATATTATTCGAGACGATCTTCGTCGTGATCGCATTCGGCATACAGTATCTCGGGCTGCTCTAGCCAAAAGCGCGACGGTTTTTATATCTTGCCATATAAATGTTAATATGGTGAAATGGCATGGTGAAAACAACTATTAATCTTGATACTGAAGTATATAGAGAACTGGTGAAGGAGGCCGTGGAGAAATACGGGACGACAAAAACCCTGTCAAGGATAATCAACGAGAAGCTGAAAGGTACGCGCGCAAAACGCGAGACTGACATAGTGAAGAAGACCGCAGGCATGTGGAAGATGAAGGAGAGCGGTGCCGAGTATGTAAGCCGACTGCGCAGCGAGTCCGAGAAGAGGACAAAGAGGGCCCTGCATGAGTGAGGTTGTCGTAGATACGAGTGTCATTGTCGACCATCTGCGGAACATCCCAAAGGCAACCGCACTTATCGAGAAGATCAAGGAGGGCTCTATGGTAGGATACATTTCAGTGCTGACAGAAGCGGAACTGTTCGCGGGCAAGGATTCAGGAGATCAGGAAAAAAGGACATCGCTAATAGAGCTCCTCTCCCTTTTCAACAAGGTGGACATGACAGAGGGGCTAGCAAGAGTAGCAGGAGATTTTCGGCGCAAATACGGCGTGCCCCTCTCTGACGCTATAATTGCTGCAACCGCCTTTATGGTTCGGTGCAAGGTGGTCACCCAGAACCTCAAAGACTTCGACAGAATAAGTGAAATACGCGTCGAGAAGCCGTATTGAGCCCTCAGACAATTCCGCGGTTTGTCAGCATCACATCCGCCTTCCTTATCAGCTTCCTCCTTCCAGCATGGTGCGAGTACCGCAGCGCCCTGTGCGCAAGCTTCTCAGTTAGCCTCTCAAGCTCCCTCTCGAGCTCGACAACGGCGTCCTCAGTGACCTGTTCGGCCCCCGCCTCCTTCATGAATTGTTCTATGTCGTAAAGGCTGAACCCCCGTTTAGCCATCAAATCCCTCCACTTAAAATTGCAGATTAGATACAAATGCAAGCTTTAAAAAAGGTGCGCGAAGCTCTTGAGTAGTGGTAGTTATGCAAGAACATTCTGTGCATCATTGCCTCCATTCTCCGTTTCCGGTGGCGAAATCAGGATGCTGCCGCTATCAACGTCGCCAAATCTCTTTGTGAATATGTCCCTGACCTCCACATTCTTCCCTGATTCGATCGAGATGCTCCTCATGAGCGACTTTGCAAGCTTGGTTGTGCTCTCCCTGAAGTTGAATATGTAGGAATTGACCGATGCGATGTGGTTTTGCTGCGGATACTCGCCAAGCGGGTCGAACACGATCAGTATAGGCGACTTCCTGAAGACGCCCTCCTTTCGCTCCAGGATGTAGAAAGGCTGGCCCTTGCCGCGGATCTCGTTCCCGATATTTCGTATCTCCTCAGACTGCGTTTTGCCGATCGCGCGGAAGAAATGGTCCTTCATCCCCGATGCCGTGTCTCCCGACCTCATGCACAGGTTGTTGTCCCTGCACACCTGCATCAGCATGCCCTCAAGCGCATCCCTGTCCTGCAGCAGTTTGTGCAACCCAGTCATCCAATCCATACACCCTGACTAAGGATTGTTTTTAAGCATACTGTGCAATTTTAAGGAAGTTGCCCTTTTCAGGCCTGATGGGCTAGCATGGGCGCAGGATTCTGGTCTGAGGCTATGTGCTCAAACACCCTGCCTATAGACAACGCCGTTTTCTTGGTAACGCTCCAGCTCTTATCGTTTTTGTGCATCTCATCTAGCCTGATGAAGAACCAGCCTACGTTGCTCATCCTCCATGCCATGAACGTCGGCATCCCAGTGTTCTCCTCCCACCTCTTCAGCGCCTCGTACTTCTCGTGCTCTATGCTGATCGTAGACTTGTCCCATGCCTTGCACTCAAACGCAAACCCCTTCCCCCTCTTCACCACAAGTATGTCCGGGCTTATCGAATTGACTCCGGATCCCGCGCTGCGTATGACAGAGTAGCCGAGCCCGTAGAACCGGTTCAGGAGCTCCCTCTCCCCCCTTGCACCCTTCACATACCTGTTCATAAGATCGCCATATTGATACCTTATATAATGCTTAATAACCTTCATTCGCCCTTCGTTTCGCTTTTTGCATACCCCCATGAAACCTATATTAATATTCCCTTTCCATGTTCTAGCAATAGACTCTAAGATCAAGATAGTTACAGTCGGTCTTGCAGGTGCGTGAATGTTCGATATTCAAGATTCAATTTTCGTATATGCGCTTCGTATTGTTGCGCTAGCACTCTCTGTGCCCGACTATTCCTTATCGCCGATCTGAGTCTTTTTTGAAAAAGATGATGAGATGGCAAAGACATACCTAGATATAGTAAAGTACATGATAGCCGCAGACTTCAACATAGAAGGTCTGGTGGACAAGCCCGACATAATCGGTGCGGTTTTCGGGCAGACTGAAGGGTTGCTCGGCGACGAGCTCGATCTGCGAGAGCTGCAGAAGAACGGCAAGATCGGAAGGATCGAGATAGACATGTCTCAGTCAAACAGCAAGACATACGGCAAGCTTCACCTTCCCGCCTCGCTTGACAGGATAGAGACGTGCATACTCGCCGCAGCTGTCGAGTCTGTTGATCGGGTCGGCCCTTACGATGCAAGGTT
Source organism: Microcaldota archaeon (assembly GCA_028867115.1). GTDB lineage: Archaea > Micrarchaeota > Micrarchaeia > Micrarchaeales > CABMGC01 > JAGWGI01. The sequence goes on along the minus strand of JAGWGY010000017.1, from coordinate 2,713 downwards.
CCGCGTCGAGAAGGTCGAGGACACAAGGACGGACAAGAGGCGCAAGCTGGTCGATAGGGCAAAGGAGCTCGTCAGGTCCCTTCTCTCAACAGGGATGCCAGACAGCAAGGAGCTTGCGGAGCTGGTCCAGTCAGAGGTCAAGACGAGCGAGATAACCTCGTACGGCCCGGAGAACCTGCCGGCAGGGCCAGACATAGACGCCGGAAGGGACGTGATATTCGTCGAGGGGAGGGCGGACGTGCTCACGCTTCTGCGAAACGACATTACAAACGCGATAGCAATCGGCGGCGCGACCGCAATAGCAAAGACGCTGATCAAGCTCTCTGGGGAGAAGGAGGTCACCGTCTTCCTTGACGGGGACAAGGGCGGGGACATGATACTGCGCGCGCTTCTTAGCGTCGCATCAGTCGACTATGTCGCGAAGGCGCCGGAGGGAAAGGAGGTCGAGGAGCTTCAGCGCAAGGAGATAATCAAGGCGCTGCGAACAAAGGTCCCGATCGACCAGTACCTCTCGATGAACAAGACCGCAAGGCCGCAGAACATGCCGCCAAGGGGCCCGAGGAATTTCGCACAGCAGCCCCCAAGGCCGCCTGAGCCCCACCCGCAGAGGATGGAGGCAAGGCCGGAGCACCCGATGCCAAGGCAAGAGCCTGCAAGGCCAAGGCCAGAGCTGACCGAGCTTGAGGGCGAGGGCGCAGGCATACAGAGGATAGAGAGCCAGCCCATCGAGCGGTCGCAGCAGAAGAACATGTTCAACGCGCAGCTGGACTTCCAGCCAAAGGCTGCAAAGCCTGCGATGGAGAGCGTGGTGCTATCGCAGCTATCATCTGGCCTGGACGAGCTGAACGGGACGCTCAGGAGCAGGATATACTCGCCGGACGGCAGCGTGGCAAGGGAGCTGCCGATAAGGGAGCTGATCGCATTTCTGCAGGACGACAAGAGCACGGCAAACATGTACGGGATCGTGCTCGACGGCGTCATAACGCAGAGGCTAGTCGAGCTTGCGCTTGCAAGGAACGTCCGAGCGGTGTACGGGCTGAAGGCGAACCCGATGCCGAAGAGGCACCCAGAGATAATAATCTACACAAAGGAGCAGGGAAAGCTCGAGTGATAGGGTTAAAAGAGTGTGCCTCCTCATCACATAGAAGGGTGTCAGCCCGATGCGTTTGCCGGTAGTAGTAGCTTTATTCATTCTGCTGGTTAGCCTAACGGCATGGGCTTCGAGCGCAACCGTCTCGGCGACACTGCAGGTGATTAGCCCCTGCCCTTACAGCGTCTCTACAAACGCGCTCCCCACATATCCGAGGGTAGGCAATGTGATGCTCTACTACACGCTGCAGGCGACAGGCAGCTGCAACCCGCAGAACGCGATAGGCACATTCTCATTCACGGAATCAGACAACAGCAACCAGGTGTACTCACAGAGCCTCACTTCAAACATGATAACATCAACCGCCGCAACCAACAGCGTGAGCTTCAACACTATGACTCTTGGCAACACGCTGTTCAGTGCGCTGTTCTACTTCACATACAACTCGGTAGCAGAGGAGGCGTCCCAGAGCATCACCCTCGAGAACCCTCCGAACCTGACCATCTCAGGTCTAAGCGTGCCATCGAGCATAACATCGGGATCCCCTCTTGATGTTCAACTCACAATAAAGAACATAGGGCAATATGCGGCATCAAACATAGTGCTCTACGTCACAATCTCCGGCGCAGGCGCGCAGACAAACTCCTACTCGGTCCCGTCGCTCTCCCCAGGGCAGAGCACCCAGGAGTCGCTCGCACTCACAAACCCCCCTTCCACAGTGGGGTCTTACACGCTCAGCGCCTATACCACATACACAACCCTCAATAGCAACCTAAACACATCGGCAACGTCTTCTGCGCAGTATTCAGTTACGTCAAGCACCGCAACAGGCCCTTCGGTAGGCGGTGCAAGCGGAGGAGGGGCGGTGAGCGCGGCTACGAACCCGATAAGCGTAATCCCCTCTCTGTTGCTCGAATCTGTGCCGATATACGCGGCCGCATCAGTCAGCAACCCGTCCATATCGCTGCTAAGCATGCAAAACACCGGGACCCAGCTTGAGCAGATATCGATGTCAATACCAAGCGCCTTCAGCAACTTCCTGAGCCTATCCGAGCAGTCATTCAACCTGCAGCCGGGCCAGAGCACCGCAATCCAGATATTTGCAAGCCCCACGTCCCAGATAGCAAACGGCACCTACATAGTGCCGCTGCAGATGAAACTAAACTCCGCAGGCACCACCGCAAACCAGACGCAGTACCTCACGTTCAACATCTACCACCAGCCAAAGACGCACGCAAGGGTGATAAACCAGATCTCCATACGCAACTACACCCAGACGGCAGTCGGCGTGATACAGATATCAAACCCTACGCCTGACCCGATGAGCAACATGACACTGCAGACCCTGATACCGCTAGGCGTTGCGCTCAACCTCTCGGACATCTCGACAAGCGGCCTGCCAGCGAACGTCACTGACCCGCCAGGGTACTATACCATCACATGGAGCGTGCCGTACATAGCCCCGGGCGGATCGGTGTTCACATATTACTCAATAGAAAATCCGCAGAGCCTCAGGCTGATAAGCGGAATCCAGAACATACTCGCATCACCATCAGCACCTGCCCCATCCTCGATACTAAAGTTGGTAAACATCGCGTTCCCAACGTTCAGGACGAACACAAC
>JAGWGY010000016.1 GCA_028867115.1 Microcaldota archaeon | reverse complement strand
AACGCTAGGCGAGTCTATACTGTTCACGGGGCATGGCGGGAAGGTCGCAGTTTTCGGCACGGTCCGGGGGACAGAGTCAACGGTCAGCATACCGGGGACCTACCTTAAAAACATCACAGTATTCGGAACGCATAACGAGAACAAGGCGCAGTTCGAAGAGGCGCTGCGCTTCATTGCGCAGAAGAAGATAAAGCCGATAATCGCCACAAGGCTGCCGCTTGAGAGGGCAGCCGAGGGCCAGGATATGCTCGAGAAGTCCGAGCCTTTCGGCAAGATACTCCTAAAGACGTGAGCTGATGAAGGCGTACCAGTATGCATACTTCCTCCTGCCCCTGCTGCTCTGGCCGCTCACATTCATAGTTTTCAGGAGCATGTTTGTCTATGCGATGCTCCTCTCGACATTTGCCCTTGCAGCCTTTACAATCTACAAGTACAAGGGATACATAAGATGGAAGGGGGGAAGTTACCTGCAGACAATACTTGCCGGGATAATTTTTGCAGTAGCGCTCTACCTGATATTTTATTTCGGATATTTCGCATCCTCCGCAATGGGGCTGAAAGGCTCGGTGGCAAACGTCTACGCGATGCTCTATTCGCAGAGCAACAGGCTGCTGCTGGTAGTCTCGCTTGCCTTCATAGGGCTGTTTGAGGAGATCTACTGGAGGGGAGGGGTGCAGGGGTTTGCAAGCAAAACAAAAAGGTTTAGCGCCTTCCCATGGGTGATATCCACAGCATATTATACGGCAGTTCATCTCTCAACGCTCAACCCTATACTCGTGGTAGCGGCATTCGTGGTCGGGCTCTCGACCAGCCTAATCGCAAATAGGTATGGTATAATATCCTCTGCCATATCACATATAATCTGGATAGAGGCTGTTGTGGTATTCCTCCCGATACTGCCGGCATGAGCAGATGGTGATTTACTGAGCAAGCAGATAGACGATATATTCTCCGGAATCTACGCTGACTACGATAGCATGAACCATCTGCTGAGCATGGGGGTGGACACGATATGGAGGAGAGCAGCAGCAAACGAAGCGCTCATTGAAAAGAAATCATACAGGGTGCTGGACATAGCCGCGGGAACGGGGGAATTTGCAATAAGGATGGCAAAGACCGCAAGGGAAAACGGCAGGAATATCCAGATCGTAGGGGTTGACTACAACAAGGGCATGCTCAGCGTTGGGAAGAGGAAGATTGCGGCAAGGGGCCTTAGCAACATAACCTTGGAGCATGGCGATGCGATGTCTCTCAAATATTCTGATTCTAGTTTCGATGCAGTAACTAGCGCTTTTGCCCTTAGGGACTTCGACAGCCTTGACAGGCTTTTCAAGGAGACTAAGCGCGTCCTAAAAAATGGCGGGAAGTTTGTCTTCCTCGACATGGCGATGCCTGACGACCGATTCGGGAGGGCATTTTTCAAACAGTATTTCAAAGTGCTCAAGATTGTAGGGGCGTTTGTGGACAAGAATGCGTACGACTTCCTGTTCGAGAGCATAATGAAGTTCGACAAGCAAAACCTGATTAGGATTGCAAAGCGCAACGGCTTCGAGAACGTGAATTCGCATAGCCTCCTGTCAGGGGTAGGATATTATGTCAGTGGCGAGAAGCGTAAGCCCGCAAGAGCCTCCCTGTCCTCCCCTGCTCGACGCTCACCCTTATGAAATCCGCATAAGGGCAGAGGACCCCTGCAGCAACGCTCTCCCCAAGCGCCTTCTTTGCGCTGTTGACATAGTACTCATTTAATCCCGATGCCTTCTTTAGCGCCGTCTCCCTTGTGTGGTCTGTCGCGTGATCCATGAGCGTAGCAACTATGTTTGATTTTGGGATCGGCTCGATGCCCTCGGCGCATTCCAGGACATCATCACGCACCTGGAAGGCGATTCCCGCATCTGTTCCGAACTTGCGCAGCTTCCTCCAAATTGGCATCTTCCTTCGTTTTGCCACCACGCTGCACGATGCTCCAAGAAGTGAGCCAGATTTGAGTGTTGCTATCCTGAGGTATGTTTTTAGATCGGGTGAGTCATTCGCCCTCTCAAATTTCTCCCCTAGCAGTTCCCCTGCGCACATGTCCATCGCGGTTTGGGAGACATATTCCATAACCTCCCTTCCGAACCTGGCGGAGAGCCCCACGGACTTTGCTATGAGCGCATCGCCAGCGAGTATGGCAGCGTTGCTGCCGTATTTAGCATGCACCGAATCCATCCCCCTCCTTACCCTGTCACCGTCTATTAGGTCGTCGTGTATGAGCGACGAGACGTGCAGAAGCTCTACTGCCACGGCAAGGTCGACATAGCCAAGAGGATCCTCGCCTATCACATGCGCGCCGAGCATCACAAGCGCAGGCCTGATAAGCTTCCCTGGATTCTTGAGCAGGTGCGCCGATGGCGCGAACAGCTCGGCATCAACAAAATCCCTTGCTGAGAATCCGGAGAGCTTCCTTGAAACAAGCGCCAGCCCGCTCATAACCTCCTTTGGGAGATTTGGCCTAAGGCTGGTGTTTATGCGCATGATTGGTATTCCAACAACAGAATATATAAAGAAAGGTCATCGCTCTGCTATCGCATACTTGTATATCAGCGCTGCAACAATGGCGCCGACAATAGGGCCTATCCAGTAGACGTACCAGTTTGAGAAAAACCCTGTTGCGATCATCGGCCCCATCGCCCTTGCGGGGTTCATCGCAGCGCCTGTGAGCGCACCGCCCGCAAGCACGTCTATGAATACTGCCAACCCAGGCGCGAAGCCCGTAATCTTCGGCCCCCTCCTGTCCACCAGTATGCAAAGTATCGTGAACACGAGTATGAACGTCAGGACTGCCTCAACGCCTATCCCAGTCAATGCCCCGACCCCCTGCGCGAGCACAGGAGCGCCATAGCTAACTATCCCAGCAGCCGCGGAAGGATAGAGGAGCACAAGCGAGAGCCCGCCGATGATTCCCCCAACAAGCTGCGCTATGATGTAAACAAGCGCATCCCTTGGGCTAATCTTCCTTAGGGCGGCCATCACCAGTGAGACTGCAGGGTTGATGTGCCCCCCGGAGATATTGATTGATAGGGTGACGGCAAGCGCAAGCGCAATCCCGTTCCCAAACGCGGCAATCAGCAGCCCGGCGCCGCCTCCGCCAGCAATCTGCGCGGCAATCACGGAGCCTGCGCCTATGAAAACAAGGAAGAAAGTACCCACGGCCTCTGCTGCGGACCGTTGGAACAGAGTTGCAATCTTAGCCATAAACACACCAATATCCTATACACTCATCCTTCTAAATGACCATGTGCCCACGGCTATCATGAATACCGCAAAGCCTATCATCACCGCGACGTCCGTTATCATCCCAAAGCTGCTCGGTATCCCTAAAATCACGGAGCGCACTGCATCAACGGTGTATGATACCGGGTTGACCGCAACGAAGGAGTATAGCCATGCGGGCAGGTTCTTTACAGGGAAGAGCGCGCCGCTCAGGAAGAAGAGCGGGAATATTATGAAGCTCGCAACAAGCCCGAACCCCTCGGGGCTGCTCATCATCGAGCCTATTATCAGCCCAAGGCTGATTATAGAGACCATCAGCAGCGCCACCATCATTATCGTTATGAGTATCGAGTAAAGCGTGAAATGTATCCCGAAGAAGAGCGATCCTAGCACCATAAGTATGATTATCTCTATCGTCCCGTCGGTCGCCCCGCCCAGCACCTTGCCGAAGAATATCGTCACCCTGCTCAGCGGCGCGACGAGCACCTCCTTCATGAAGTCTACCCGCTTGTCCATTATTATGTACAGCCCGAAGAAGAGCGATCCGAACAGCACTGTCATGCACAGTATCCCCGGGAAGATGAACTGCTGGTAGTCAAGCCCCGCGCCCGAGGCGCCGAGCTCTATGCTAGATCCGAGCCCTGTGCCGAATATTACAAGCCACATCAGCGGCTGGACAAGCGAGGAGATAAGCCTCGAGCGTTCCCTTAGGAATACCTTGAACTCCCTGTACCAAAGTGCATATAGCCCGCCGATCTCGCTCACATACTCACCGATTTCCGCTGTGCATCATCCTCTCCAAGTACCCTCCCTCCCCCTCCTGCTCGCGTATCTCGCTTCCGGTCAGGTGCAAGAAGACGTCGTTGAGCGTTGGGGAGTGCGACTCTACGCTCTCAACGCTGCCGGCCTTGTTGAGTATCTCCTGCAGGTGTCTGCCCGCGTCCTTTGCGGTCAGAGTCACAGCGCCGTCGCTAACCTTTACCCCCTTCACATATTTTAGCTTCTTTAGGGCGGCAACGTTTGGCTTCTTTACAACAAGCCTCACGACATCCCCTCCAAGCCGCTCCTTGAGCTTGTTTGGGGTGTCTAGCGCAACTATCCTGCCATGGTCAATTATCGCAACCCTGTTGCATAGCCTCTCAGCCTCGTCCATGTAGTGCGTCGTTATTATCACTGTGACCTTCTTCTCGGTAGACAGTCGCTTGATGTAGCTCCAGAGGTGCTCGCGTGTCTGCGGGTCGAGCCCAAGGGTCGGCTCGTCAAGGAATAGGACCTTGGGGTCGTGAAGCAATCCCCTTGCAAGCTCGAGGCGCCTTCTCATCCCTCCTGAATATCCCCTCATCCTATCGTGCTGCCTGTCTGTCAGGTCGACCAGCTTGAGCACATCATCCATCTTCCTGTTTATGTTCTTCATGTCCACCCCATACATCATTGCATGTAGGTAGAGGTTCTCCCTGCCAGTGAGCAGGTCATCAGAGCTCGGGTCCTGGAATACGAACCCTATGTTCTGCCTCACCTTTGAGGCCTGCCTTCGCACATCGTGCCCTGCAACGCTCGCGCTCCCGTCGGTAGGGGGTATCAGCGTCGCGAGCATAGAGAGCGTGGTCGTCTTGCCTGCGCCGTTAGGCCCGAGCAGCCCGAATATCTCCCCCTCCTCGATCTTCAGGTTTATCTTGTTGACCGCGGTGAGCTTTCCGAATTTCTTGGTGAGCCCCTTGGTCTCGATAACAAACATCCTATAAGTCACCTGGCGTATGCGATGATACGATTTATAAACCGCTCATTATTAATAGCACTTGGTGCGGAGATGAAGATGTCGGATTCAGAGGTGAAGGGGAAGCTGCGTGAGCTAAATAACTGGCAGTTATCAAAGGGAAAGCTGCACAAGGAGTACAAGTTCGAGACCTTCGAGGATGCGGTGAGGTTCATAGACCAGATCGCAGTGATCGCAAGCTCGATCAACCACCACCCCGAGATATACAACGTCTACAACAGGGTGACGCTCGAACTGAACACCCATGACGAGGGAGGGATAACCGAGAAGGATTTCAACCTCGCCAAGCACATCGATGGCATAAGCTAGCTTCAGGCTTCAACGAAAACAGTGTCACCTTCAACTATTACTGGATAGGTGGGCTCCGGCTCAAGCTTCATAGGAAACCAGATCGTTTTGCCGGTTGTGACGTCCCATATTGCCCCATGCCACGGGCAGACTATCTGGTTGTGGTCGAGCTCCCCCTCGTCAAGCGGCCCGCCCTCGTGATGGCAGATCGCGCGCATCGCATAAAGCTTTCCCTCAACGTTCGCAACAAGTATCCTGTTATCTCCGACCGCAACGCTCTTCATCGTGCCTACAGGAACCTCGGACAGATTGCAGACTCTCACCTTTGCCAATTAATCAACCAATACACTTCTACCAAAAATATATTTAATCCTGCTGCGGCTTGCGGTCCTGCCTCAGGAGGTAGTTCTCGAGCTTGAGCGCCCTCTGGTGCAGGTAATCGAACCTCTTCCTTGCGTCATGCAGATTTATCTTCGTGATGTGCTCGCTCTTGCGGTTTATTATGTTGAGCGGAGGCACCTTGAATGCGTTCTCATCGTCGAGTATGAACCTCTCGTGCTGCGCGCTCGCATCCTCCGGCGTCATTACCTTGACCTCGAGCCCGACTTCCTTGTTCTTGAGCTCCTTGTAGAAATCCTTGTAGTCGTTGCTGAACTCGCCATCCAGCATCTCCTGCGATGTGATTATCGATATCGAGTCTATGTCATCGATCTCGCTTGCAATCAGCCTGTGCAGGTTCGCAAGCGCCTCGGAGTTGAAGTGCTTGTCCACGATCCTGATGTTGCCCTTGAGCATTGAGAAGAGCTGGCTCCTGAGCACCTGCATGTTGGTGTATGGCGTTTCGGGGTTTATGCTTATGCTCCTTGCCCCGGGCCTCTTGTTTGCCGATACGAGCACAGAGTATTCCAGGTACGCGTCAGTTATCACGCAGGCGAGCATCCCGAATATGCCCAGGTACAGCAATACGCTTATCACCTGGTGCACAAATCCGGAGTAGATTATCCCGAACAGGATTATGTATATCACGCTGACGGTCAGGTGGAGCATGAGGTTCCTCCTGCTTGCCTCGTCAAACCTGTTCGCCCTACCTAAATAGAGCATGAAGGAGATCATGAGCAGCAGGGTTGCAAGTATCAGGCTGAGCCAAGACTCTATAACAGACCGATACAGGCCGCTGAGCTGCGTCGAGAACTGCTGCAGCCCGGCAACTACAACGGAATTGTCCGAAGTGCTCTGAATCAGCGCCCCTCCCCCAACGCCGTACTGCATCGAGAATATCTGTATGAAGTAGGCTGACCCGGCTATCAGCAGCGCGGATGCTATTACCAGAAGTACCAGCATGTCCCTGTAGCTGTCGCGCTTGCTCTGCGCCTCCATAATTAGATTAGGGGGTGAACAATTAAAACCTAGCACTTTATGGTTCCCAATCGCAGGTCCGCTTCAAGCGGAGCGGCATTGTAGCCGTGCTTTTCTAGGCTCTTCGCCATCATACGCGACTCCTTTCCCACGGCGTAGACCAGCTTTGGATTTGCCATCTGAAGGTAGTCCAATGCCTGCCCAAAATCGGCGTGGTCGCTTAGCGCGAACTGCACGTCAGTGTCAAACTTGAAGCATTTTGCCCAGCCTGTCGCAACAGCAGTGTAGACCCGCTTGTTGTATACCGCCGATAGCCTTCCTGCAAGCTCCCGCAACCTCTGGGTCTCTACAACCCCCACAAAGTTCTCCTTTAGCAGCTGCTCAAAATTCGAATCTGGGTCATAAGCAGAGGCGTACCCCAGCTTTATTCCAAATTCTGAGTATACCCCATTGAGTGCAGATATCCCCTTGCTGACGGCAGGGGTTATCCCTATCCCGTTCATTATGCTTACAAGCTCCTGCGCCTTTCCAAGCGAGTAGGCGCCGAATATCACAATCCCCTTATCCATCTTGTTCCTGACATAATACTGTATTGTGTCTATCGTTTCTTCCCTCTCATCGAAGACGATTCCCGGATCGGGATAAGTCGAATCGAGTATCGCAACATCGGCTTCATTCACCTTTATGTTGCTGGCAGTGGGGGATTTTTGCATCTGGTAATCCCCCGTATACACGACAGAATATCCGAACTCGGGCGAGTCAATATACAGCTGCTTCGATCCTAGTATGTGCCCAGAATCGAGAAGCTCGATGTTCGCAGGGACCTCCGATAAGTTTACGCGTATCCTTTTCCTTGTCTCTATCAGCGCCTTGGTTTCTGCGCTTGCAAGAATCTCCCTCCCGTTCTTGGCCCTGTTGGTGTGATCAGAGTGGGCATGCGATACAAAGTCAAGGTTCGAGAACGTGTGTCCGAGGTCAAGGGCAATGTCGTAATTGTCGATTCCTATGCCCATCAGGTCGCCCCTTTTACATCTGAAATCAAGCTTTAAATATCTGTTCAAAGAAAAATTGTATTACACATTCTCGTTGGTTTTGCATGGTTGAAAATGTAGTAATCATAGGCTCTGGGCCAGCAGGGCTCTCAGCTGCAATCTACACCGCAAGGGAGGAGTTCAGCCCGCTCCTGATAAAGGGAACCGGGGCGGGAGGGCAGCTCCTGCTGACGACAGATGTCGAGAACTATCCGGCGTTCGAGAGGATTGCAGGGCCGCAGCTGATAAGGTCGATGGAGCAGCACGCGACAAAGTTCGGCACAAGGTTCCTTGAAGGGGACGTGACAAGGGTCGATCTGAGAGCCAAGCCTATCAAGGTCTATCTTGGAGAGACGGTCATCGAGACAAATTCACTTATAATATCCACAGGGGCATCGTCAAAATGGATGGGCCTTCAATCGGAAAAGAACTTCATAGGCAGGGGAGTGTCAAGCTGCGCAACCTGCGATGCGGTATTCTTCAAGAACAAGGACGTGATTGTTGTCGGCGGGGGGGATACCGCGATGGAGGATTCGCTCTTTCTCACTAAATTCGTTAACAGCGTGACTGTGGTCCACAGGAGGGACTCGCTGAGGGCAAGCAAGATCATGCAGCAGAGGGCGCTCACAAACCCGAAGATAAAGTTCATCTGGGATACTGCTGTTGAGGAGGTACTTGGAGATAAGAAGGTAAGCGGCGCGAAGCTGAGGAACCTGAAGACGGACCAGGTGACTGAGATGAAGACCGATGGCATATTCGTAGCGATCGGGCACCAGCCAAATACCGAGCTTTTCAAGGGGCAGCTCGAATTAGACGATCAGGGATACATCATAACAAAGGATGACGTGCTTACAAACATCCGCGGGGTTTACGCTGCAGGGGACGTGGCAGACCGCTTCTATAAGCAGGCCATAACCGCTGCGGCAAGCGGAGTAAAGGCGGCGCTGCGTGTCAGGGAATACCTCTCAATGCTCAAGTTCGAGGAAGAGCAAAAGGCGAAGCATTAGTTGGCGAAGTCGCTCATCCTCATCTGCCCTCCCTTTTTGGAGAGGCTTGATATCCTGACCCCTATCTTCCTTATCCTCTCCCCGTGCTCGACGTACCGCTCGAACAGCCTTATCGCAACATCCTCCACCTGCGAGATGTCATTTGAATAATGCCCAAGGCTCTTTCCCCTCAGCTGCTCGGTGAAGTCCGGGTATCTTATCTTTAGCGTTATCGTCTTGAAGGAGAATCCCTGCTTCTCGATTTCCGTTTTTATCTCCTTGCATATCGAGATTATCTGCCTCCTGATTTCATCCCTGTCCGATGTGTCCTCCTGGAAGGTCCTCTCCCTGCCTATAGACTTTACCTCGTAATTCTCGACCACCGAATCGTCCCCCTTCCCGTTCGCGCTCCTGTAGATCTCCGCGCCATAACTTCCAAATTCACTGACAAGGTTCACCGGGTTTGCCCTTGCAAGGTCCCCGATACTCTTGTACCCCATCCCCTGCAGCTTCTCGCCTGTCTTCTTTCCGACCCCATACAGCTTTCCTACGGGCATCTTTGCAAGGAACTTTGCGCCATCCTCCTCCTTAACGAGCATTATCCCGTCAGGCTTGCCTGCCTCGCATGCCATCTTCGCGAGCACGCGATTAGTGCTGACCCCAACCGAGCAGGGCAGGCCGTAGCTTTTCGTTACCGATTCCTTGAGCTCCTTTGCATAGGAGAGCGCGGAGTCGTAGCCGTCCACCTTGCCGCTCACGTCAATGAACGCCTCGTCCACGCTCACCTGCTCGAACCTTGTTGCGAACTCCTTGACCCTCTGCATTACTTTCCGCGACATCTCTTCATAATACTCATAATCGACAGGCAGGAATACCGCATCGGGCTTCAGCCTGTATGCCATCGAGATCGGCATAGCGCTGTGGATTCCATATCTCCTTGCAAGATAGTTGCAGGTGCTGACAACCCCCCTGCCCTTACCTCCCTTCGGGTCGGCGCCAACAACCACTGGTTTCTCCCTCAGCTCAGGATGCCGAAGTTCCTCGCACGCCGCGAAGAAGTAGTCCATGTCGATTAGCATTATTATCTTCATTTTTCCAGCTTGACTTCCATGGCCTTCCCCCGAGGTTCAGTCTCGACAAAGCTCTGCGCCGAGAACTTGTTGATCCGCACATCCTCCCTTCTCCACTCCTTCGGGTGAAGCCCCGCCCCAACCGCAGCCTGCTCAAGTATCTGCTCCATCTTCCCGATCCTGCCAGCCTCCTCAGGCAGCACGATGCCGTGCCTGTACCCGTATTCTATCATGATCCCCTCCTTTCCGGGGCTAAACTCCTTCTTGATCTTTGCGATCGCCTTTGGCAGTGGGGTAGGATGGGACAGGACGCTGACCTCCACTACGATGTGCTCGATCTCGCGATGCGAGACCGCAACGAACCTCTCGTCGCTTAGGGCTGCAATAGCAGACTCTATTATCAGGCTGCGCACAGGCTTTGTCGCCTTCGTGAACCCTGCAGCGCCACGCATCTCCCCCAGAGGGTAGTGCCTTATCGTTACGAATATGCCGTAATGGCCCTGAAGGTGCCCCGCCATCTGCTCGAAGAGCTTCATGTCGAACTTGGTGGCAGTAAGGTAGAGCTCTATGCTCTCCCTCGCAGTGCGCACAAGCCGCTCCCCATCCTCAAGCGAATAGACCCTCATCCAAACAGTATAGATTGGGGGCAACTTTTATATTAGGCATCTGGCGGGATTCCCGACACGGCATGGGAATGGGGAGGTGGCAGAGGCGGCAAAGGAGATACTAAAGGAGTCCCTAGGAGTCAGCGAGGACCTCGAGCTCTGGCAGAGAGCGAGCCTGTTGCCCGAAAACGATAATACAGTCATGTTCTTAAAGTGCAGAAAAACAATTAATCTGATGGCTATGCGTACAGTTGCATCTCATAAAAATAACGCGATTACTGTGCTGGATAAGAGGGAGATACAGTACCTGCTGGAGAGCTGCAGGGATGTTGAGAACGTGAAGCTCAGCAGCAATGCGGGTGAAATCCTCTCGCACATAGCGGAGACCTCAAAGATCTCAACAGCCGAGGATTACGAGTCGATAAAGCAGCTCGAGGGATGCGGAAACCCAGATGTGATCGTAAAGCTGCACTGCAACAGCAGCTTTGTCTCGTTCGCAAACAAGCCGCTAGAGACCCTAAAGAACAACCTTAAGACGCTTGAAGGATATCTTCTGGAGAATCCCGGGATGGTGGATGGCGTAATCGGGAAGATGGAGTACATAATACAAAACACAGGAAGAAACCCTCCAGAGCTGCGCCCGCCGCTCATATACGAGCTCCCTCCAAAGGGGACGAAGGCAAGGTCGATACTCGAAGGCATCGAACGCGACCTGGTGAGGGCAACAGTAATCGACATAGATGAGACAAAAGCCGCGCTCACAGCATTTGTCACAAACGTCTTTTTGCTTTAATCCAAATAATAAAAAGCAGAATGGGCCCGTTGCGATTTGAACGCAAGACCTCCCGATTTTTGAGGCGTGAATAAACACCCTATCAGTCGGGCGCTCCAACCGGACTAAGCTACGAGCCCATTAAATCCTATTCTCCTCTTCAAATATAAAAAGATGCGCCAAACTCATGTGCCAGATATTTTTTCCCCGATTTTCTTGAAATCCTGCCTCATCAGTTCGGCAACAACCTTGCTTGAGCGCAGTGCCATTGCAGGATGGAAGGTTATGAAGTAAGTTATTCCATCCTTCCTCACTATTTTGCCATGGTTCTCCCTTACCTTGTCATATCCAAGCAGCGTGTGGCAGGAGAGATTGCCCACGATTATCACAAATTTTGGCCTTACTATTCCTAGCTGCTCGAATAACAGGTGCTTGAACGCCGCAACCTCCGTTTTTGTGGGGAGCCTGTTCTTCGGGGGGAAATACTGCACGCAGCTTGTGATGTAAACTTCCTCCCTTTTCAGTTTCGCAAGCTTTAGCATAGCTGTCAATATCTGCCCGCTCCTCCCTACGAATGGCTTCTGCAGAAGGTCCTCGTTTGCGCCCGGTGCCTGCCCCACAACCATAACTTTAGCATCAAGCGGCCCGTCTCCAGGCACGAACTTGTGGCTAAGGTCCCATTCCCTGTGCTTCTTGCGCAGCTCCTCATACTCCGCATTAACCTTTCGCATCGCCTCGTATCTCCCGATATAGTCGAACGCCTTCCCGATAAGCATGCCCATATCCTTGTAATCATTCCTACTTAGGGCACCCTCCCTGTCAAGCCATACGAAGTCCTCGTGCTCATCGGATACCCTGACCTTCGCGCTGGACGTCCTTGCAAGAAACAATGTCAGCTCCTTGAGGATCTTCTCATTGCGGTGCATGAAGAAGTATTTTGTTTTGACCTTGAAATACGGTATGAACTCAACATTGAGCCCAGATTCCTCCCTTATCTCGCGCTGTGCAGCCTCGGCAGCATGTTCGCCCTTCTCTATATGCCCTTTTGGCGAGCCTATCTTTCCCTCCTTGTTGATAAGGAATAGCATCAGCACTCTCCCCTTCTCCACCCGGTATACAAACCCTCCTGCGGAATACTCAAAACGCATCAAAACACCCATGCCGCGCCAAGGTAAGACAGCGCAAGAATTACTGCCACCCCGTAGCAATATAACTCAAATGCTGAACTCCTGCCTGCCTGCCTGCGCCTTCTCGTTGGCGCAGGGAACTCAAGGCCGTATCGCCTGAGCAAAATTATCATGGCGATTATCGAAATATAAAACAGCAGCATCCCGGCAAATGAGTGCACAAAGCTCACGCTTGCGCTAGGCCCATATGCGATCCATGCTATGGCGACCCCTGCCATCCGGACAAAGTTCAGCAACAGCAGCAAGATGATACCAGATACTACCCAGTAGAGCCTGTCCTTCATCTTGCCATCAAAAAGATACGCTATCGGGAGCAGGAACATCAGGAGCGCTATGAATATTGCGACCCCCGCGCATGAGGTCCCTACCCCTATCGCATAGTTACCAGCATCTATCGTGAATGGAGGGGAATAAGTGACACCTGAAGAGACTGCGTGCACCATTAGGTAGACGAAGAACGTGTTCGCCTGCGCAAATGCGCCATTCGTGCCAAGAAGGTAAAACAACACAAGCGGTGAAGCAAGAGCCGGATATGCGACGAGCGGCAGGAAATTCCTGAGGCTCTTGCGCCCAAACATCGTAACGACAATCCCTGCGATGCCGATAGGGAAGAGCAGCATGTCAAGCCTGAATTTTTGGAAGTAATATGGAAGTGCCCTAGAGAGCAAAACTGTCAGTATCACAAAAACTGCGAATACGGCGATGCCGATTGCAAGGTCCATAACTTCCCTGTTGCCCTCTACTTGCCTCTTGAAGATAAATAGCCCAAGAAGCGGCAGCATCATTATCGGCACGACAACGTAGCTTGAGACATCACTGTTATCTATGTTCGGATTCGTGGCCCCAAGTGGACCCACAATCATGATAATTACAGCAAGGAACAGAAAGAGTATACCTGCCCTCCCTTTTGCATCAAAGCGCATCTAAACACTGTTCGCCCTCAGTCGAAATGGACTTCATCATTTTTCAGCAGTTACTCTCGTCTTCATCGGACACATAAAAAGGGAAGTTGATATATATAAATTTGTCTATATGTCCTATCATGAAAAGGGCGAATTTCAGGTATGTGCCCCACACAGCAGACGTCGCATTCGTCGCATACGGCGATACGTTCGGCAAGGCGCTAGAGAGCGCAGCGCTCGCAATACTAAACACGATGTTCGACCTAAAGAAGCTCAGGTCAGTTAAGGCAAAGCAGAAGACCGCAAGGGTGCACGATACCGCAGAAAGCTACCAGGACGCAGCGTGGTTCATCCTTCAGGACATCGTATCTAAGGTAGACCAGATGGGGATACAGGCGTTCAAGTTCAAGGTAAACAGCGTCTCAAAATCCGGAGGGAAGGTGAAGGTAAGGGGGTGCATATTCTACAAGCCGACGAAGGAGTATGCATCGCTTCTTGAAGTCAAGGCTGTGCCCCCTTATGGGCTCAAGGTCGATAGGGTTGGGAAAAGGTACAGGATAAAGGCTGTGCTGGACGTATGAAAGCCAGGAGAGGGAGTTGAACCCCCCTTTCCCGCTCTGCAGGCGGGCGCATAGCCGATCTGCCATCCTGGCTCAGTTCCAATAGCACTTTTCTGCCCTTTAACATATATAAATATGTAATAGCTATTATCCTCGAGAAGTGAGACTATGCCTAAAGCTTTTGAAACCCTACCAGAAGAGTTCGTTTCCCAGACAAAGATGTGTGACTACAAGACCCCCCTCTCCACAATGATGGGCAAGATCAAGTCGCATGGATCAGTAATAGTGATGAAGGGAAAGGAGTACTACGGGCTGGTAGACGACAGGACGATCGCAAGCAAGGGGGCGATAAAGATAAACGAGAAGTTTCCCGCAGGGAAGTTCGCAAAGAAGGTGCCGATGCTCGATGAGGCCACATCTATCGAGAAGGCGATACACTATTTCTACAATTCCGGCACAAAGGCGCTGCCGTTCACAGAGGGAAACAAGATTAAGGGGGTGATCAAGAGGGAGATGATGCTTAGGGCTATACTCTCGCTGCACCTGCTCTCAAACTACAATGCTGGCTATGCGATGTCCTCACCGGTTGTCGCAATAGACAAGGACTCGACCGTAGCGCAGGCAAAGTCTGCGATGGAGAGCCACAAGGTTAACAAGATCATTGCGCTCTCAGGCAGCAAGGTCTACGGGATACTAGCTTACAGCGACATAATCGCCGGGTTCGCAAAGCTCACAGGAAGGGCGACTACAGAAAAAGAGAGGACCGTGGTGAATAAGATAAGCGCGACCAAGGTCGGGGAGGTCTGCCAGACCAATGTCTACAGAATAGACCACTCGAGGCCGATAGAGGAGGCGATAAAGAGCATGATCGAGCTTGACATCTCTTCGCTCCTTGTCACGAAGTCTGACAAGCCAGTAGGGATACTCACAGTAAAGGACCTATTCGAGCTTGTGGTGTCAAGCGCAACAGGTGTGCAGGAGAGGATTTTCATCTCCGGCCTCGATGCGAGGACAAAGGAGTACGAGGATGAGATACGCTCAGAGCTTGAGGCGCTTGCAGACAGAGTCGATAGGTTCGGCAGGCTCAAGACTGACTACATCTCACTCAACATCAGGAGCCCACGGGCAAAGAACTACGAGATGAAGGGTAGGCTCTCGCTTGCAAAGGGAGGGACTATAAGCAGCGCAGCGTTTGGCTTCTCGATCGAGGATACTCTCAAGAAGCTGACCGACAACATCTACAATGAGGTAAGGAGGAAGAAGGAGATAATCGTGACAGGCAAGAGGGGCGACCGTGAAGAACCAGAGTAGCAATCACACAATGAGGCTGCAATCCAGCTTCGAGCTACTCATAACGCTCTCGTTCGGCCTTGCGATACTGCTTCCGCTAGTGGTCTTCGCCTTCATACAGATACTTGACGCAAATTCAGCAGTATCGGCAATAGCCGCCCAGCAGGTTGCATCAAAGCTGGTAAGCGTATCCACGATAGTCGCCTCGCAGGGCGCCCCGGCAAAGCAGATAGTCGAGGTCACAATGCCGCTAGGCGTGCAGAACATCTATGTTGGCAACCTCAACAACGGCGTGGGCCACACAATAATATTTGTCATAACCTCCCCATCGGGGCTCAGTTACATCACCTCCTATTCACCTGTGAACGTCAGCGGAAGCCTTGGCAGCATCACCGCAACAGGCACATACCTGATAAACGTCTCGGCGCAGTCGCAGTGCCCGCTGACGACGCCTGTGCCTTGCGTCTACCTGAAGCCTGCGGTGTAGCT
>JAGWGY010000015.1 GCA_028867115.1 Microcaldota archaeon | reverse complement strand
ATTGCACCTGTTCACCAACGCTGTCGCTCACAGATGGAAGCTCAAAGCTGTCCCTTGGTAGTACTTAGACTGCATACAGCCACGGCAGCACGTTTACCAGAAGCGAGAGGAATACCAGTAGTGCGAGAACCCTTGTAATCCTCTTGTTCTTTATGCGCAGGTTGTATATTTGCCAGCCGTCGAGACTCGGGGCAGGAAGCAGGTTCACAATCCCTGCAAGAAGGTTGAGAAGCAGTGAGAGCGAGAGCACGATGTAGATGAAGTATACTGCGCTGCTTTCTATGCTGCCTTTTATCGGCCCGGTAATCTCTGAGAGGCCCACCCCTATCTTTCCCGTTGAATTTGAGATTACGGAATAGTTACCCTTGTTGGTTACAAGCGAGACTGTTGAGAGAGGCTTCTCTGAGTGCTGTATTGCGAGAAGAGAGCTTGAATTGGTTATCTTGATGTTGTTCCAGTATAGAACCTGCGCACCTACAGGTATCACATTTGCCGCAGGCGAATTTGGCACCAGGTAAGATATTGACAGGCTGGTAGAGATGAAGTGTGGAAGCACATATCCTACAACTAGCATAAGGAGTGCAAACGAGATAACTCCGAGCAGTATGTTTGATGCAACACCCGCAACAAGAATCCTGTTCTGCATCTCTTTTGGAAGCTTTCGCATCTGCGCCTCGTCAGGCTCGACATACGCCCCCATGGGTATGAATCCCAACACCAGGAGCCCTACCTCTTTGACTTTCACCTTTGCAATCCTCGCAAGCACGCCGTGCGAAAACTCGTGCACTATGAGCATTATCGCAATCGCAACTATGCCGGCGGCAAGTGGCAGAGTAATCCCTGGTATCAACGGGATTATGCCTGGGATCTGGGAGCTTATCGCCCCGTAGTTCGGGACGTGGCTTGATACGCTGATCAGGAAGACTGCAATCCCGTATAGGATGCTCACCGCACTTCCTACAAGGGCGAGGGTTATGAAGACTGAGAAGCCGCAGGCTGCAGTGAGCAGGTTCACGCCAACAAATGTTGGGGTTATTGCAGGCGCCGATGTCTGGGCGCCTGTGAATGCTATTTTTGAGGTTATCTGCGGGATGTTGAGAAAGTTTAGCGCGGATATGGATGCCGGGAGGACTACATTGAGTATCAGCAGCGATGAGACTATCCCGAATGCGAGCATCCTCTTACTAACCTGCCTCTTGAACAGCAGCGAGAGCAGCCCGAAGCTGACCACAAATCCCCAGTCCGCCATCGCAATCCAGAATCTTGGGGAGATTTCTGAGAGGGACTCTATGAAGCTTATGCCCCTCTTCCCGCCTATCAGGTAGAATATGAACAGGTTCCTGAACCTGTTTATCTTTATCATGACTACGCTCATCAATGCAAGGGTCACTATGGCCGCAAGCCACTTGATGACTTCGTTCATCCCACTTCTCGATATGAGGAGTATCAAGGCTATCGATACAAGCAGGACAGCTACGCTCTGGCCGGGCATTATCTTTGGCTGCTGGAGCGGTTGCACTCGCTTTCTATTTCTAGGCATAGGACCAGACAAGTGGATTTGAGACCCAAATTATAAATGCGTTGTCTTGCCGCTATTCCCAGTTTGCTGCAGCGCGAATGCTGGTCTTCTCCACGCGATTCCCGCCGCCGCTATTGCAATCGTGCTCCAGATTAGATCCCCAAATAATGATGGTCGGTTTGCCTCCTGCTCCATGTTTAGAGGGCAGTTCGGCAACGGGCGTTGGTATAGGGCAGTTATATATTTTGCAGGTCTATTGGTATGGGGTTAAGATGGAGACTTGCGAGATTTGCGGGAAGCAGACCGAGAAGATATACCTTGCGCAGATAGAGGGCACGACAATGTGGATGTGCGCTGCGTGCTCCAAGGGGAAGAAGATTGTAAAGAGCGTCGACACTTCAAATGCGAAGAAGGCAGCGATGGCACAGAGGGCCCAGCAGGAGGAGAACGATGAGATTGTCGAGCACTTCGGCGAGCAGATCAGGCTTGCAAGGGAGAGGATGGGCCTGCCCCTTCGGGTGCTTGCAGAGAGGATAGCGGAGAAGGAGAGCACGCTTATTAGGGTGGAGAAGGAGAAGTCGCTCCCCACCGAGGCGCTACGAAAGAAGCTCGAGAAGGAGCTCGGGGTCAGGCTCGCGCAGAAGCCGCAGGGAGCTGACCTCTCCAACGCCTTCGGGAGGAGGGCGCCGATAACACTGGGCGATGCTGCATTCACAAAGAAGAAGGAAGATGAGGAATAATGGCAGTAGACCTAGGCAAGCTCGTGGGGGAGGTAAAGGAGAACATTGAGCTTAGCGAGCTTGCAGACAAGAGGGTCGCAATCGACGCGTATAACACGATATACCAGTTTATCACGATAATTCGGGGCCCTGACGGCACCCCCCTCACAGATTCGCAGAACAGGGTGACGAGCCACCTCTCGGGCATCTTCTATCGGACGATAAACCTGCTTGAGCAGAAGATACAGCCTGTGTTCGTGTTCGACGGCATCCCGCCGGTCCTCAAGCAGCGAACGCTCGCCGCGCGCGCGAGCAAGAGGGAGGAGGCGAGGGAGGAATGGGAGAAGGCAAAGGCGAAGGGGATGCTCGAGGAGGCGAGGGCGTACGCGGTTGCGAGCAGCAGGATAAACAAGTGGATCGTCGAGAGCTCAAAGGAGCTCCTCACGCACATGGGCGTCCCGTATATCCAGGCGCCGAGCGAGGGGGAGGCGCAGGCAGCGCGCATGGTGCGCGACGGCGCGGTTTACGCGTCTGCAAGCCAGGACTACGACCTCTTCTTGTTCGGTTCTGAGGTGATTGTCAGGAACCTGACGATCACAGGAAGGAGAAAGCTGCCCGGGAAGAACATCTATGTCAACGTAGAAGTCGAGCGCGTTTTCCTAGACAGGCTCCTAAAGAACCTGAACCTTGATCGGAAGAGGCTTATCTGGCTCGGAATGCTCGTAGGGACGGACTTTAATGAGGGAATCTCAGGTGTGGGGCCAAAGACCGCACTGAAGATCGCCGGAAGCTATGGAAGCCTCAGGGAAATCGTCGATTATGTAAGGGAGAAGTACAACAAGGAGTTTGAGGTAGACCCGGAGGAGGTGGAGAGGATATTCATGGAGCCTGACACCATTGAGATCGATGCCAAATCCATCAATGAGAAGTTCGCCCAATCAAAGCCGGACAAGGAAGGCATCATCAAGTTCATGTGCGATGAGCACGAGTTCTCGCAGGAGAGGATAGGGAAGTTCGCCGACAAACTGATCTCTTTCAGGCAGGGCGCGGGGCAAAAAGGTATAAATAGCTGGATATGAGAAAGGGACTCATGGCGAAGAGAAAAAATGAGGTCGACCCGTTCGAGTACTTCGACAACTTCTTCACAAGCGACCCTAACATGATCAATCTTTTCAATTCGCTAGTCAAGGACCTTGCCGGTAGCCTTGAGGCAAAGAGCGGGGCAATGCAGGTCTCGGAGATGGTGGAGAAGGACCGCCAGCCGCTGGTAGACATAATAGAAAAGGACAGGGAGGTAGTGATAATAGCAGAGGCGCCGGGATTCGAGAAGAGTGAGATAAGGATAGACTGCACCCCATCGGTGGTGAACATCACAGCAAGCAACTCTGATGCGACCAGGAACTACTTCAGGGAGGTGGGGCTGCCCTCGCAGATAAGCAGCAGGGGCATACGCGCAAGGTACAACAACGGAGTGATTGAGATAACGGCAAAGAAGGGGAGGGCGCCGCAAAAAGGATATTCGATAAAGATAGAATAGGTTTTGACATGCAGATAAACGTAAAGAAGAAGAGGAGAAAGATTGGGAAGAACTACAGGCACAAGAAGGCGGTCAGGCTCAAGGCGCGCGCAAGAGGAAAGATGAAGCGCACCAGGAGATGATCAGGCAAGGTTGTTGTACATCTTGTCGTTGAACTCGTAGGCGGTGACATCATCGCCTTCGCTCAACCCAAGGGATGCAAGAAACTGCTCCCTGTCTTTGAATATTCTCTTCCCTCCTTCGAGGTCTATTGCTATTATCCCCTGGTCGGATTCTGAGTACACCAGGAACCTGCGCCCGGAAGAATTCACGACCGTCACCACTTTTGCGGTAACTGCGCCTAGCGAGATAAGTATGCTGCACAGCAGGTTCGCACGGTCGAACACATCGCCTGCGCCTGATTTTATCGTGTCCGCTGGTGCAAGCCAAAACTCTATAGGGAGGCTTGCGTTTGTTATCTCGACATTGACGTAATCTTGCGCGAACTTCACCGCCTCAGTGTAGTTCTCCCTGAAAGAATATGCGGGGAATATCCCCTTTATCCTGTTTGCGACAGAGATGACGGATTCGTCGGTCGGGGTTATCAGCCTTGGGAGCTCTGCGACGTTGAGGTTCTCCTTCTCCTCTATGTAGTCCTTGTAGCGCAGAATCACAGCTAGATACAACTGGTTGTACCTTTTGAGCTGGCTTTCCGATTGGTTTTCCATGAAACGTTCGATGAGTTAATTTTATATATTAACTGCTGGATAGTATATCGTTGGAAAGAGATAATAGTTTATTGTCTGGCGACGATGGGCTTTCACTTTTCGAAAATTTTGATGCTTAGAAATAAGGTTGTTGTATGATAGATAGAGCAGTTCTAACGTGCATGGATGCGAGATTGACAGATATGCTAAATGAGCAGTATCGTGACGGAAAGACGTATGTTTTCCAGGATGCAGGGTCAAACGTTTATGAGATTGAGGACAGCATAATCGATGTTGTCCAGGCAAATCCCACAATAAGCAAGTTTGTCCTTATCGTGCACGGGGCGTTCGACATAAATCACCCTGAAGAGAAGTGTGCGGCGTGCAGGGAGGTATTTGACGTGCTCAATGAGGAAAAGAAGCTTGGGATTATGGGGGGAGACACCAAGGAAGTATGGCTTGACGGGAAGCCAGTAGCAAAATCAATCATGGACCTGCTTGTCAAGCCTTTCAGGGGCACAGAGTACCAGGATTTCGTGGCTGTGGAGAAGCAGAACAGAATCATCCAGGAGACAAGGCTCAGAGAGGTGCTTAAGAAAATCGGTAGGGAGGACATTGAGGTTGAGCCGATAGAGATGCCTACGTCCCAGGCTCGCCCTGCTTACAACGAGCATCGTGGTGAGCACTACGAAAAGAGGGCAGTCTCTACCGATAAGGTCAATTCTCCTAACTATCAGCTGATTTGTGCGGAGGGCAGGAGCCTTCCGGCAAGCGAGGATTTGATTAGGTCAAAGGGCAAGACGGAACTTGTCGTTTTCAATAATGGATCGCCAAAAAATAGGGTCCCTGCATAGGCAGGGAATGAGCTGAATAGCATGATTGGATCTCTACTTGCAATACTGCTGCTTATCCTCAACTTTGGGATCTCGATATGGAACGCCTACTCAAGCGGCTACAACATAACGCTGCTCAGGAAGGCTAACGCCCACGGGTTCACGAAGGCTGCAGCATATTCCGGACTAGGGCTTGCGTTCGTAGGGATGACATATGTTCTCGTCATTGTGCTTGCATTCATAGCGTATTCTGCAGGGTATGTCAGCGCTGATACGGTGAACTACGCGCTAGGCTTTGACTTCCTTGTGTTCGGCCTGATGATAATCGGGTTCGGCATAATGGTGACGATACAGTCAATCATGATCGCGATACACAGGAAGAGCATCTGGAGCATACTCGGCGCCGTTTGGAACGTCTTTGCTATTGCGTTTGACATATACACATATGCCACATCGTTTGAGGAGGCGACGCAGCTGATGCAGGGCAACAGGGAGGGGAGGGGAAACGCGCTCGTCCTTGTGATAATTGCGTTATTGATAGCGTTCTTCATTGTGCGCACAGCGTACGGGCTTGGGGCAAAGAAGGCGGAAGGGATAAGCACGGTTACCCCGCAGCCGAAGTACCCGAGCGCAAATTAGATGCTCAGCACTATTCCTCCTATTACGGCTATTGCAATTCCGAACAGCTGGATCTTTGACATCCTGTCCCTGTAGAGGAACGCCCCATATATTGCGACGAGCACGGGCTCTAGCGCAAGTATTGCGCCGCCCACTGTGACCATCCTGTATATTGTGAACATGGTTATCATGAAGAGGGCGCCCCCTGCGAGCATGCCCGAGAGCACCGCAAGGCCAAGCTGGCGGCCGGGATGCCTTATTTTGTCTGGCAGGACGCGCTTTGGCCTCCTGTAGAGCATTAGCAACAGGTATGCCAGCAGAAGAGAAAATCCGACCAGCCTTGCATACAAGAAGAACATCGTGGTCGGGGCTGCGAAAGAGGCGATGGAATAGGATATTATCGCAATCCCTACTCCCCAGCATAGGTTTCCCGCCACTGCAGGGAGCAGCATCCTGTTGACCTTTAGCTTCCTTCCCAATGTGACGAGCAGCGAGCCGGCGAATACTATGATGAGCCCCGCATACTGCAGCGCGCTCACGTTCTCTGAGAGGAAGAATATCCCCAGTATTATTATCACTGCGTACTGGAGGTTGAGCAGCCCCATCGTGTTTGATACCTGCTCGGTCTCAAGGGATTTGAGGACAAGGAGGAAGCCGAGCGCAGTGAACACGCCTGCTGCGGCTGACGCCGCTAGCATGATGGGCGTGAGGGGCACACTTGGCAAGAATAGCAGTGATGCCGCTAGGGAGATTATTCCCGCACCTACGATCACTGTTGCCGAGATGAGGTGGCCGAGCCTCTCAGATACCCTCTTTGAGATCGTGTCCCCGACAGAGAACATCAGCAGCCCTACAAGCGCAGCAACTATCCCTATGCTTGGCATCGGACCACTGAATTGGCGAGGCTTACCTTCTGCGCCTTCTCCTTGCGGGTGCTGAGGACTTCTTGTGGAGTACCTTCATCACAGTGCTTTTTACCCTTACCGCGACCATGCTTATGAAAAGCGCGATTATTCCCAGTTCTATGTAGAATGCCCCTTTTGAAGGGAGGGCGCTGTACACTATAATCCCAGAGACTACGCACACAAGGCCTGCGATAAGCCACCCAAGGCTATCGTATGTCATATTTCCCATGTGGGATATCTCGCAACTTCTCTTTAAATAACCATCTGATTCTTCTACATAAGAAGAGGATGCGGTTTATTTTGTGGGGAGTTTCAGCTGCTGCTTGTCTTGCAGCACTGATTTCTCTGGGCCGCTTCGCGACTCTTTAGCGAAAGCCTCAGCGTACTTATACAGCCCGATAGAGAGGACCGCATTCGTAACAAGAATGACAAGGAACATGATATTGACGAAATTAGGGATTGTCAGGCCTATGGTCGAAGGAAGCGTCGCGATAATGGCAGGAGGAAGGCCCTGCGCTATATAGAATACGTTGATTACTCTCTCACTTTTCTCGTGTCTGCCGCTGCTTATTATGCCTTTGAGGATGCCAGAGGCGAAGCGCCTTACCGCAAGCATTATTGCTGCCATCAGTATCACGATCCCTACCAGTAGATACTGGACGCCCTGTGTATCGAAGAGCATACCGATATAGACGAAGAAGAAGGTGCTTACAAAGAAGGTAATCTCCTTCTGGTAGAACTTTATGTGCGCGATGTCGTTAATTACGGGACGGACATAGCTTTTGACAACGAACTTCATGTCGGGTATGTTGGTCAGAAGTATCCCGAAAATGAATGCTGAGAGGGCACCGTTGAAGTTTGCGAGCTCCGATACCCCATACACCGCAAGCACCATCGTAAGTGTGAGCATCCAGCTGTACTCGCTGCTGTATTTCTTGAATGTCTTAAGTATGAAGATCCAAAAGGAGGCAAAGAACAGACCGAGTATAATTGAACCAACCAGGAACCTGACGAGCTCGGACGCCACAAACGATGTGCTGTACGCCCCGGTAGCGAGTATGTTGAAGAATATCAGTGGCACCACGAAACTGAATACGTCGTTGAAGACGCTCTGGTAGGCAAATGAGGTCTTGAGGTTGCCGCTTACCTTTATCACCCTGAGGAGCGATGGGAGTATTATAGAACTTGTGCCCGAGACTGCGAAGCCCCCCATAAGGGATACCAGAACCCCCCAATTCTGGGTGTAGTACAGGATGGCGCTCATTATTGCTCCGGTGAGCAGGCTTACAACAATTGTGAATTTGGAGGATTTGAGGAGTATGCTCTTCAACGATGCTAGCCTTATCCCCATCCCGACGTCGAACAGAACGAATGCGATCGCCACGGCAGTCACGAACGGGGATATCTGGACTATAACGCTCGTAGGTGAGGTATCGACAATGTGGAATACCGGGCCGATCAGCACCCCTATTATCAGGAGGGGAAGCACGCTTGAAATCTTCAGCTTATAGAAGAGCGCATTGAGCATGTATCCAAGGAAGACGACCCCGGCCAGAAGCATGAAAAAGGTGGGTACGTCGGTCATTTCATCAGCGTCATTCGCCAGGGTAGGGATTTGAACCCTAAATCCCGTGAGGGAACCGGTTTGCTTGTCGCATCATCTCCAAAAGGATCAGCTCTTGAGTTAACTCAAGACCGGCGCGTTACCGGATTCCGCCACCCTGGCATGGTATAACATTTGCTCTGCTAACTTTATAATGATTTCCTGACGGAATGCGTTATGTTGCGGTCACGTTCTCCACTGCAGCGACTCCTTCGTCTCCCTGCACCGCAACCTTGTACGGCGCCCCTGCCGTGGGCGTTATCACCATATGGCCCTCGGCGGCCTGCATCTCGCCGTTGAAGCTGAAGGTGAAGCTCTGGCCAGGCTGTAGGATATAGCCCGCCTCGGAGACGTCATCCTCTGACGAAGGGATCTGCATCGCGCCTGTGCTGTTTATGGAGAGCACCACGAACCTTGAGGTTGCCTGCTGCTCCTTGAACTTCGCAGAGAAGTTGGCGAGCTGGGCGTTTATCTGCGCCGTCAGTGCGTTGGAGACCTGTGCGTGGAGGTTTGCGCATATGCTGCTGTTGAAGCTCACCTTGAAGCCCTCGCCTATGTTAAAGTTCGATTCACGCTCAGATTCGGAGGACACACTCGCATTTGCGCTAGTGCTCACGTTCCCGCTCTCGCCAGAATGCTCGCCTTCGGAGCTTGAGTTCTGGGAGGCCTGGAAGCCGCCTGAGGCGCTCACGTTTATCCCGATGCCAATGTCATCCGGCCTTGCGGGCATGATCGGCCTGCTTGGCGCCTGCGACCTGTTCTGTGTCGAGTTTGAGGCGCAGAACTGGTTCAGCTTCTCAAGGGTGTCGTTTAGGTGCAGCTCGGCGTTAGCGCGGGCGTGCACCGCGATTGCGGAGAAGTTGAGGTGCACGGTCTCGTTGCCCTTTATCCCCATGTGCTTTATATCAACGCTCTGGTTTGCATTGTTTGTAACTGTGACACTTATCGAAGTGGTGTTGCCCGAGACGGATATGCTCGCATTTGAAAGTGTGATCTTAGGGGTCGTCCTGTTGAGCCTGTCCTCAACATCGGCCCTAATGCTCTCTCGCGCACCGACGCTAAGCGATGCGCCGCTGCTGCCCACTATTATTGCCTTAACTGAAGGCACAAGCACGTAGACTGTCGAGTTCTGCGTTATTATTGTGGCCACAACGGGCGATAGCGACAGAAGCACGCTGCTGGTGCCATTGACGGTAGTCTCCCCGCCCACGCGAGCGGTTACCTGGCGGCTTGGCACCGTCACGTTGTAGGTCGTGCCGTTAATCGTTATATGCGCCGATGAGACGTTGAACCTGACCATGTCGACATCAGTGCCGTTCGCTACGCTTGCCGTCGCTATGGTCTGGCTAAGGTTGAGCACCGACATCAGGTCTATGCTGCCGCTCCCGCTGGCAGATATCCATCCTGATCCTGCGCCGCCCGACGTGTGGACCTGTGCTGAGGAATATGCTATCACAAGCGCGTTTGTACCTGCAGGAACCTGGGGAGGGTCGGTGAGCTGTATCGCAAGGGTGCTCAGTTTTGCACCGCCTGCAGATGGGCCCATGCCCACTATAAGGGCGATGCCTGCCAAAATAACGATTATCACAATGCCTGCTGCCACTGCCGTCTTGTTCATGCAATCGTAATCTTTCCGAGTTAAAGCCTTTTAAGATTTTGCCCTATGGTAGTACTAGGTGCGAACTTGGGGACATTATTAAAATGCCTGAACCGTTTGAAACGGACGCGCAAGAACGCTTATTAAGCATGCCAGAGAGGGAACCACATGACAGGGGCAAGGAAGCTGTGTCTTACGCTAAAGCCTGCAAGTGAACGGCAGCTGGATCGCGCTATCGGGGATGCGCTCTTGAAGAAGCCGGACTTCATAGAGCTTCGGATGGACGGGATGCCGATAAGGGAGATACCAAAGGCGGTCCAGAGGGTGCATCGGGTAATGGGCAGGACAATACTCACACTGAGAAGCAAGGAGGAGGGGGGAGACTATGCCGGAAGCGATTCGGAGCGAAAGGAGATAATAGAGTCCCTGCTTGCGGAGAAGTTCAAGCTGCTTGATGTCGAATGGAGCTTCTATAGCAGAAACAAAAAATTCGTGGGCGAGCTCAGGGATGCCAAGATACCGATAATCGCATCGTACCACAACTTCTATACCACGCCTTCAAAGCGCGTCCTGCAGAATTTGTTTGAGGAAATGAGCGGAGTCGGAAAGGTGGTGAAGATAGTGACAATGGCAAACGCGCCTTCAGACAACCTGAAGATCATGGGGCTCTACCAGGACAACCCAAAGAGGGATGACTTGCTTGCGTTTGCTATGGGCGGGTACGGACAGATGTCAAGGATAATGAGCATCACGAGCTACAACGCCCCGTTCGCATACTGCTCAGTCGGCAAGCCAGTTGCGCCAGGCATGATGGGCATAGGCGAGATGCGCAGCATCCTCAGGGCGATTCCAAGGCCCTAGCAAGTCATATCTTTGACGTGCAAAAGGCGCACCTTGTCGCCTTGGCGTCTATCTCGGATAGGCAGTAGGGGCACTTCTTTGTTGTAACGTGCTTTTTCTTCTCCGCCTCCTGCATCTTTGCTATCGGCCTGATGAAGAAGACGAAGAGCACGAATGATATCACGATGAAGTTTATTATCGCATTTATGAAGGCGCCGTATGTTATCGTGCTGCCGTTTACCGTAACGTAGAGGTTGCCAACGTTGATGTGCCCAGGTATGCCGATTATCGGAGTTATTATGTTTGTTATGAATGAGGTTACAACAGCGTTGAACGCGACTCCGAAAACGACCGCGGTTGCAAGGCCCACGACATTTCCTTTGGATATGAATTCCTCAAACTCCTTGATGAGCCTTATGAAAAACCCGTCCA
Source organism: Microcaldota archaeon (assembly GCA_028867115.1). GTDB lineage: Archaea > Micrarchaeota > Micrarchaeia > Micrarchaeales > CABMGC01 > JAGWGI01. The sequence continues at coordinate 5,892 of JAGWGY010000015.1, read as the reverse complement.
TTATTCAATATTCATGTATTTGTTTATATAACCGGCTTATCTGGAGTTTTTAGGAGAAGTCCAGCGCAAGGGGCAGATGGTCGGATACCTCCTCGTCCAGCACCTCAAAGCCTCTAACCTTCAGGTTTTCCGATACGAATACATAATCCGCATATCTGAGCTCCTTTGTGTAGAGCCTGCTACGGGTACTTGTTATCCCGTACTCGCGGATCAGGTTTCTCATACCGTTCTCTATAATCATGATGCTCTCCGCATCCGGAAGCAGGTTAAGGTCTCCGCACAGTATCCGCAGGCCTCCCGCGCCCTCAAGCGCCTTCACTATCTGCTTTGACTGCTCTATCCTCTCTGGAGTGTCGTGTTTTGTGCTGCCCTGCCAGAGCCCATGGATATTGAAGACGCTGTATAGGTCATTTGCTAGTTCGATTTCCGTATGCTGCATTATTGAGCTTACGGTATAGGGTTTCCCGTGCACATCCACCTGAAAGGGGGGATGCGCCTGCATTATTCTGGTGCTGGCTTTTGTTCCCTTTTTGGAGAAAGTGGCAAGCCTCTCCATGCCAGAGCTATACGGCTCGGATAGGGAGCCATCGAACCCGTCAAGAATCCGCACTAGCCTTGGATAGAGATCTGCAACCTCCTTGAAGCTACTTGGGTGGTGCATCCGCTTGGCCTCGCTCGAATCCAGATCAGGCTCGCCTTGTGTGTAGTCGAGCACCTCCTGGAAGCAGAAGATATCGGTCCCGTCCTTCTCGCGCTCAAGAAAACTTTCAAGCTCTCCGTACGCTCTTCCTCCCCATAAGTTCAGCGAGATGAGCCGCATTTCACCACTGTAGGAAATTCATGCTCCCGCCGGGATTTGAACCCGGGTCTCTAGCGTGAGAGGCTAACGTCCTTGACCGAACTAGACGACAGGAGCAAAGGGATTTATCCTTTTACGGATAATATCTGTTTTAGCTCTTTATTAAGCTTTTGTGATAAAATGCCCTTCGCCGAGAAACACGCGCCAAACACGCTAAACCAGGTGGCAGGAAATGGCGATGCGATTGCGAAATTGATGAAATTCGGGGCTGAGGCGCACAAAGGCAGCCCCCCTAGGCCGCTGCTGATATACGGGCCCTCCGGTACGGGAAAGACCGCTGCTGCGCATGCTCTTGCTTACTCCAACGGCTTTGAGACGATAGAGCTCAACGCAAGCGACTATCGCGATTCAGCGACGCTTGAGGCGACACTCATACCCGCCAGCAGGTCGGCGGGGCTTTTCACAAGGAAGCTGCTTATAATACTCGACGAGATCGATGAGCGCTCTGACAAGTTCGATGCAGGGGCTGAGAGCGTGATAAACAGGCTCGTGAAGGAGTCGCGCCACCCGATAATATTCATAGCAAACGACTACTGGGACAGGAAGATCACCTTCCTGCGCGACGTCGTGGATCGGCTCGAGTTCAAGAGGCTAAACAGGACCGAGATACTAAATGTGCTCAAGACAGTGCTGCATAAGGAGGGGAAGGAGCTTGACGAGAAGATGCTCGAGGAGCTAGCTAGCAGGAGCAACGGGGACATCAGGGGCGCGCTAAACGACCTGGAGCTGATGGTGGGAGGGCTGCCCGAGCTGATGGAGAACATTGGGATGAGGGACCGCAAGCTCGAGGTGTACGGGGTGCTAGATCGGATACTGCTAACAAAGAACTTTGATTCCCCAAGGAACGCTTACATGAACACAGACCTTGACGGGGACATGCTGATGAACTGGATCGATGAGAACATACCGAACAGGTACACCTGGAAGTCGGACATAATGAACGCCTACTCCCATCTTGCTAAGGCCAGCTTCTTTTTGGGGCAGGCGAGCCGCAAGAGCTACTACGGCTATCTGAGATACTCATCCGTACTCATGTCAAGCGGCGTGTCGCTCTCTGCGAACGGGCAGATAGCGTATGTGAAGAACTACGCCTTCCCATCGAACATCAGGCAGCTGAGCAAGACGAAATCGGGCAGGAGGGCGCTGGCAGGCACTGTGACAAAGCTCGTCTACGCTCTGCACGCCCACAAGAAGGACATATTCAACGGCTACCTGCAGCTCTTCAAGCAGATGATAAAGGAGGCGGAGAAGCAGTACGGGGAGAAGGAGGCGGTCGGATATTTTGCAAGGACATACGGGCTTGAGGAAGACGATGTCAAGGCGATAGTAGCATCAGGCTGATCCTCACGCCGCTCATATCTGGTATGTGGACCGGTCGCGCAGCGACTCGTGGAGTATGCTGCGGAATTCGATTTTGCTCTTTGTAGGATCCTGTATCAGGGAGACGATCTCGCCAGGCTTCATCCCGTTGACCCTTGCAAAGCGCTCGCTCGTGATAAGCAGGTCGTTAACCCTCCCTTTGCGGTTTGGGAGTGCGGACTTTGGGTATGCGATCGCATCCTCAGAGGAGATTGCGCTTCCGTTGGTGTCAATAACGAGAGTCACCCTGCCAAGCTTCCTCATCTCGTCCATCGGGACTGCCAGTATCTCGCCTAGCCCTTTCTCCTCGCCCTTGTCGTGCATAGCTCCTACTCTAAATATTGAGTTTGTGAGTTTTTCGTCAGCGGAGTAAGCGTATCCGCTGCTCATCTGGAAGGTCGCAAAACCCGAGAATACCTTAGTTTGCGATGCGTACATCGGATTTATGCTGTAGGTTATCGACTCTTCGCTTCTGCCCACAACCCTGAGCACGCTGTCGTTTGCCCTTGGCTCCATTACCGCCAGCAGCTTTGACGCGACTACCAATATCACACCGGATACAATGGAGAAGCGGCTGGCTATAAAACTTGTGTGCAAGAGTTCAGAGCAGGATCTCGAATGCCACTGTGGGCTCCTCTATTCCGAAGTTGGAGAGGACCTCCGGATGGAGCTCGCCAAACGCGCCAACGGTGGCGCCGTCCACCACTATGCTCGCATTCCTCCCGTCTATGAAGCTCCTGTGCGGGAGTTCCTTGAACTTGTAGCTTATTCCAAGGTTGTCCAGCACGCCCTCGACCACGGCCTTTATCTGGTTGAAGTTTGCCTTCGGGTCAGTGATCACCGCGCACAGGCTGTATCTTTCCTCGACCTTGTTGTTGATGCGGAATGACATGTCAAGCTCAAACAGCCTCTGCGGCATGCTCTCGTGCTGCGACATCCCAAGGTTCTTGAGAAGCGATGGGAGCAGCCAGGTCCTCATCATCGATATCTGCTGCGTCTTCGCGTTCTTTATCCTGACGGCCTCCTTCTCAGCCCTCTCCCTCCGCATCTTCTCGAAATTGGCCGAATCGTTTGTGAGGTATGAGTTCATAGCCTCGCTGAACCCCATCCCGACCATCATCTCCGTTATCCTCTTATTGACGACAGTCGCCTGCTCGAGCTCCCCCATCTGGGATGAGGGTATCTGGACGGGCTGGATGTAGTCGTATCCGTAGGCGATTGCGACGTCCTCTATCACGTCCTGGTCGTTTATCACATCAACCCTGTATACAGGGACATTGAACAGGATCTTTTTTCCAAGGAGCCCTGCCTCGTATCCCATCTTGTTTGCAAGGGATATCACGTTGTTGAACCCGATTACCACGCCTATCTGGCTCTCCACGCCGAGCAGCGGGATCTCTATCGCCTCTGAGCTCATCTTCGGGAGCACTACGCTGCTCTTGCCGTAGCTGACCTTCACCTTCTGCACATCGCCCCCCATGTCCATGAAGATTGCGGCGAAGAGGTCCATCGACTTCTCGACGCTGAAGCGCTCGGTCCCGGTTATCTCTATGAACAGGTCCTTGGTTGATGTTGTTACCCTGGTCCTCTCCGAGTTTATTATCGGTATGAATGAGATTATCCCCTTTTCATCCTTGAGGACGGGATACATGCCGCTGCTCCCGATGGTCCCTGCGTAAGCTATTCCCTTCTCGTGCTCCTTGAGCACCTCGCTGAGCAGCAGGTTCTTGTTTAGGTTTAGCGCGGTGAACCTCTCGTTCTTGACAGCGTCGTAATCGAGCTTTGTGCCCATCGCATCCAGGTTGTGCAGGCCAATTGCGAGCTTCTTTCTGTTCCTGCCATAGTTGCTTGCGAACTTCTCCGTGAAGTTGAGCAGGTGCCGAAGGCTCTGCTCGTCAAATTTCATGTTCCTGACCACCATTCCGGATATGAATGGCCTTACCTCCTTCACCCCAGCCCCGACTGTTATCTCCAATGCGGGAGCGGCCTCCTTTATCTCGTATCTGAACTTCTTGCTCTTGTGCATGAAGTGCCTGATCGCCCTTGCAAATCCCACTATGTCGATCAGGTCGATCCTGTTTGCAGGCAGATCGATTGTTATCTCCTCCTCGCTGACAGACTCCACGTCTGGGCCCATCTTGGCAATCTGGTCGAAGAGTTTCTTCTCCTCTATCTTGAACCCCAGCAGCCTGTTGAGGTATGCCTTGTTGAAAGTCGCGTTAACCATTCAGATCATCCTGCTCTTCCTGATCCAGCCGATCCCGTTGTTGTACAGGTCGGTCAGCCTCTCTGTCTCAGGGTTCCTTATCATCAGCAGCCTCTCCACGCTTGCCCCCCACGCAAGCACAGTTATGTTCTTCCTTGCTATCCCGGTTATCTCCCTTCGCAGTATGCCGCACCCCGCTACCTCCATCCACTCCTTGCGGACCTCGTGGTAGACCTGCATCTCTGCGCCAGGCTCCACGAACGGGAAGTAGGTCGGCTTGAACCTGACCTTTAGGCCAAGCGACCCGTACAGCCTTATCAGGGTGTCGAACAGGTTTGCCATTGTGAGGTTCTCTCCCAGTATTATTCCATCGGTCTGGTAGAAGTCGGTTAGGTGCTTGTAGTCCACGTTCTCGTTGCGGAACACCCTTCCGAGCGCAAATAGCTTGAGGGGGAGCTTGTACTCCTTGTACTTGCCTAGGTTGTATAGCTCCTGTATGGAGACGCTTGTCATCTGGGTCCTAAGTACAGGCTGCATCGCAACGTCGGTTAGCCAGTCGCTGTGCCATGCTGCCTCATGCGCCATCTTCACCTTGCCGACTAGTCCCTTGTCGCCAATCTCAAGGCGCTGGGGGTTTGAGAGGTAGAACGTGTCCTGCGCCTCCCTTGCAGGGTGGTCCTGGGGCATGAATAAGGTGTCGAAATTCCAGAAGGTTGGGATCACTATCGGGCCGGACACCTCCTTGAAGCCCATGCCGATGTACGCGCGCTTAACGTCGTTTATCATCTGCCGCAGCGGGTGGATCTTTGCAGGTACATCTGCTGCCACAGGCACATTAATATCGTAGGGTTTGAACTTCTTGTCAGCCCACTCCCTGCCGGAAATTATCTTGCGATCAAGCGAGTCTATCTCGCTTGGGTTTGCACCTGTCTTAAGAAGCGCTCGTCCCTCGCCTGTGATGCTCACCCCCACTATCTCGCTCTTCCTTGATACAGATAGGAGCTTTCGCCTCATCAGGTTTGCGATCGCATCTGCGCTCTCCTTCTCAAGGGATGCAAATGAGTCCGGGTTGAAGTCAAGCTTCTTTAGAGCCTTTGATTCCGGGATTCCGGAGGATATCGCGCCCTTGCCCTTGTCGGTTATTGCTATCTTGCCCGCATCTATTCGTATGTAGCCGTTGCTCTTTGCCCACTGCAGGCCGATCCTTGACTCCTGATCGCTTATCTCCGCCATCCCAATCTGCTTCTTTGCAGCCTTCTCTATCAGGGCGACCTCGGGGAGTGCAGACCTTGCGTATTTCTTCCCCTCGTCCGTAAGGGTTGCGCTGGTCCGCTCCTGGCGTGATATGCTGACAGCGCCCTGCTTTGAGAGGCTCTCAATCGCCCAGAGAACCTCGTCCTTTCCGAGCTTCGTTGCGGCTGTTAGGTCCAAGATCGTTGCGGTCTTGACGGATTCTAGCGCCTTGAGC
>JAGWGY010000014.1 GCA_028867115.1 Microcaldota archaeon | reverse complement strand
AAGATACCCTCAAGCTAGGGAGTGGGCGAGGTGTGGAGTACTTATGGGGTAGGGGTAAAATCCTGTAATCCTATAAGGACTACCGGTGGCGAAGGCGCCACACCAGAACACATCCGACAGTGAGTGACGAAGGCTAGGAGAACGAATCGGATTAGATACCCGAGTAGCCCTAGCAGTAAATCATGCAGACTCTGGTGTTGCACTTTCTACATGAATGTGCAGTACCGTAGGGAAACTGTTAAGTCTGCCGCCTGGGGAGTACGGCCGCAAGGTTGAAACTTAAAGCAATTGGCGGGGGAGCACACCAGGGGTGGATGCTACGGTTTAATTGAATTCAACGTCCGAAACATTACCGGGAGCGACGGCAGGATGAAGCTCAGACTAAAGATCTTAGCTAACAAGCCGAGAGGTGGTGCATGGCGATCGTCAGTTCGTGGTGTGAACTGTCAGGTTAAGTCCTGTAACGAACGAGACCCTTGCTGACAGTTGCTACAGGCGCTGCGAAGCGCTTGGCACTCTGTTGGGACCGCCTGCGTTTAAGCAGGAGGAAGGAAAGGGCAACGGTACGTCAGTATGCCCCGAATCTCCCGGGCCACACGCGGCATACAGAGGCTGGAACAATGGGTTGCGACACAGAGATGTGAAGCTAATCCCCTAAAACCAGTCAAAGTCCGGATTGAGGGCTGAAACTCGCCCTCATGAAGCTGGAATCCCTAGTAATCGCTTGTCACTATCGAGCGGTGAATAGGTCCCCGCTCCTTGCACACACCGCCTGCCAACTCATCCAAGTGAGGATTTAGTGAGGCTGGGTTAAACGCCCATTCGAACTAAGTTTTTATGAGGAGGGGTAAGGCATAACAAGGTATCCGTAGGGGAACCTGCGGATAGATCACCTCAAAACTTCTTCGGAAGTTGATATGTGTGCACACGACAATTGCGTTTCACGCTCTGACCTCAAGACTACACTTTTATTTTCACCTCTAGGCACGCCCATGCTGGCGTGCTGGGGTTTTCAGGCATCTTAGATGAGACCATGTCCTCTACGATAAAGAAACAGATCATGCAGTGCGCATCCCTAGCAGAGCTGCAGGGACTTGGCACCGATGTGATGTGCGCGCGCATCGGGGGCAGGGAGTTCCACCGCCACATCAACGCAAGCGGAAGCGTCGGGGGATTCGTTGAGAGCACAGCAAGGGCGATGGACAGGGCGTACATAGGCCCTAACGCGATCGTCGCAGAGCGGGCGCTCGTTTCCGACGCCGCAGGTGTGTATGACCTCGCAATCGCATCAGGCGACTGCTGGGTTAGGGATAACGCGAGGGTCTTTGGCAAGGCGGCAGTCTATGGTTATGCGCACGTATATGGGGAGGCGAGAGTGTACGATGGCGCCCGGGTTTTTGGCGAGGCCGAGGTTTTCGAAAACGCAAAGATCTTTGAGCTGTCTTTAGTCTTTGAGAGGGCGCACATACACGGGAGCGCCGAGGTAGGGGGAACATCGTGGGCGTGCGGAGATGCGTGCATCAGGGGGGATGCCAGGCTCTACAACCAGAGGGTGTGGAAGCGCATCGTCTTCGAGACGCAGTGGCAGCTAAACTCGTTCTTTGAGGAGATAGAGATAAGGAAGGAGTTCGTCGACCAGCTCCTTAAGAGGAGCTAGGCGGAACCACCTTCGATAAACTCGGCGAGCTTATCGGACTGCTGGTTCCATCCAATCTCCATCCCTTGCAGAGCGAATTCAGACCTCGGGCCCACGGCCTTGGTCACCACTATATGCACGCTCATTTTCGTCTTCCCTCCGAGATCCTCCAAATCCACAGTCACTTTGTTCTCAAGGAAGATGTCCTGCTTGTCGTCAAGCGCGCCTGAAGAGAATGATAGCCTGCTCTTGGGTGTGACTTCTGTGAATGTCCCGTTCATCGGCCACTCCTGCCCTGCCATCGGGCCCAGTTCCGCTCCCGCCTTCATCACAATCCTTATCCTCCCGCCAACCCTTGCATCTACCTCGCATACAGGATTGGTTACGCCCCTCGGACCCCACCACTTCTGCACGAGTTTTGGGTCGGTCCACGCCTTCCATACGATATCCCGCGGGGCGTCAAATGTCCTTGTTATCCTCAGTTCCTTCGGTTCGTTTGCCATTGTATCATCTCTTTTTAGCGCTCTTCCTCTTCTCTTCCCCAATCACGTCCTCAAGGCGATCCAGCCTCTTATTCCACAGCCTCTGCGTTTTTTGAGCCCATTCGCCCACTTCGCTGATTGATGAAGGATCAAGGGAGTAGATGTGCTGCTGCGCGCGCTTCTCCATCTTCACAAGCCCTGCGTCGCGCAGTATCGTCAGGTGCTGGGATACGGCCTGCGCTGTGACGTTGAACTTTTTGTATATCTGCGTAGCACTCAGCTGGCCGCTTGCTGCGATTATCTCTATTATCCTGCGCCTCCTTGGCTCCGCAAGCGCATAGAACGCATCCATGAGGATATTATAAAGAGATTGCTTAATAAAGCTATTGCTTAATTAAGTGGTGCAGGGATCGCTTTCGGATTTGATAGATTAGTCGCAGTCAGTGTCGAATGAGATCTCGACCCTGCCTATCGGGGCGCTTATTTCGACGACAGGCAGTGAGTGCGAGGCGCAGAAACCCCTTACCTTCCTGCTTATCGCATCTGACACTACCTCCATCTTCAGAGGGTCCATCACCACGAAGCCACCAGTTATTCTTATCTGCGAGCCGTCCCTCTCGCTTGTGCCGCTGATTAGTACCTCGTTCCACATCGCTCTGTGGCTCTCCCCCAGGACCTCGTACGCGTTTGGGAGTTTGGATTCGTAATCTTCGGTGCCGTCCTTCCTGACAGTCGCATGCAGGTCTGTGGGAGATGCGCGCCGTATGTTTTGCTCTGGCACGTCGAGGATGAACCCGCCGTCTGCAAACGTTGCGGTGTGCGCCTGATCAACAACAGAGCAGGAGATGTACTTTCGTCTCATGAAGTCTGATGGGCTCTTGAATGGATCGGAGAGGTACTCGGGAAAGTCCTTTTCGTCGCCCTCGAACTGGTGCAGCTCGCCCCCTTCGAGGATTGCGTGGACGATGTACCTGAAATTTGTATGCCTGTGCATTTTCGGATTTGTCGTTTTCCACCCTCCGATGGACTTAGTACCTATGTATGCCGAGTTGATCCCGGCGACCCTCTCGATCTCCCTGAGGTAGTTCGAATGCATCCGCAGCGATTCCGCAGACCATGTCCCCTCTATCAGATCTGGGTTCTCCTTGCGTATGAAGTCGCCGAAAGGGATGTCAGGAAACTCGATAAGCGCAACCTTGAGCAAGTCAATGTTGCTTGTAAGCACGTCGGCGTTGTGCAGCCACCTGCCATTTGGGTCCGCGATCACGCGGGCAATTCCCTTCTCATGGAAGTGGAAGAGGTATGCGCGGTATTCTGCCCCGACCTGGCCGATAGGGGTCGGGCTTGCCTTGGAGGAGATCTTAAGGTGCCTCTCTTCGAAGTGCACGTTGAATCCGTCGTCGCACCTCAGGACGCCGAGCTGCGGGAAGCTGCATCCAGACATATCGTCGATCCCAGGGACGTTTATCAGGCGCATGAACATTCCGGAATCGATAAGGTCGATCTCCCTCTTCCTCAGCGATGCGAGAAGGCCGACCTTGAAACCATCCTCAGGCTCTTTGTATACTACGAGCTCTAGCTTCTCCTTCTTTGTCTGCCTTACCTCAACTATCATGTTCTGGTTTTCCTCGCATAGGGCATACCCCCTTCGGCTCTGGAGCAGGGAGAACTGTGGAAAATCTGATGAGAGCGTCTGTGCTATTGACTTGATCTTCTCTATGTGCCTTGGAAGTGCTTGGGCATCCATCGCAGATTCCTTCTGCACAGGGTGATTTTAAACTTTGCCAGCTGTTCGTTTCTGAAAGCTCTTCCGAGGTTTTAAACGATTTGATGGTCCGCTTATTTAAAGCATAAAAACTGGATATTGGCAGTGGTGAAATGGTAAGGAAGGTAACGAAAGACGATTTGGTTCTCAACACAAAGGAAGGATGCCATCTGGGCATAATACAAGAGACTGTCAATAATGGAAAGACTGAGAGGTCAATAATATTCGGATCTTTGCAGAGAAATTACGATGACAGGAACGATGCTGTTTCTTTCAAGAACTATCTCGTGCTTGACCTCTCAACTTATGAAGTCAAGGAGCTAAAGAGACAGGGGGGCGATTTTGTAGGGGTTAAGCCTGAGAACTTCGTTATAGGGCAGCAGCTCCTCTACACCCTGGGAGGGGACAAGAAGGTAACAGAGCTGCTTGGCAAGCTAGGATTCAGCTTCGATAAGAACAAGTACAGGGAGTACGTCAACACCGCGAAGAAAATCAGGGAGGATAGGGAGCGTGTGGAAAAGGGGAAAAAGGAGGAGCTAAAGAGGTTTGAGAAGGAAAGGGAGGATAGACTCAGAAAAAGCCATGGCATAAATCATCCAAACTGGGACAGGTTCAAGAAAGGCATGAGCAAGGTAGGCGAAGGATTTGCAATCGCTGGCGCATGCTACGCTATCGGATTTGCCCCATATCTAGGTCGTAGAATAGCAAATGCCAGCCCAAAAATGAGCGCCGTGCTTTCTCTGGTGGTGACTGAGGCTAACTTCATATATCTCGGAATATTTAATGTGCTGGAGAAGCATACGGGATTGAAGCCGCACATGTTTGACCCATTCTGGATGGCAGCGCACAATCCAGGTTTCCTTGCGGTTGAGACACTGATTGTTACGCCGGGTGCATCCGCAACAGCCTACGGAATATACAAACTCAGTGTAGCGATAAACAAGTCCTACAGCGAATGGAAGAGGAAGGAGGATGAGAGGCGCAGGCTCGAGACAGTAAGGCAGGCGTTCTGCCCCGCAGATTCCGAGACATACTACCAGGTGTAGAGGGCTTAAATTGCTTTGTGGCAAAGAGTAATCATGCCAACGAAGCTAAGCCCAGAGATCTGCTACATCGCAGGGATGATGAACAAGACAAAGCAGGATGAGCGCAGCGCTGTAGGAATAAGGACCACCTTGGACGATGTTATTGAGATGTTCGTCGAGGTCGCGCTCAAGCTTGGCGTTGACACGAAGAAGATAGTCATAGAGGACGTTGAGGGCGTGAGGCACGTCTACTTCTACAACTCGAAGATTGCAAAGCACGCCCGCGAGCTGATAGGCAAGGAGACCAAGGTGTTCCGCCACCGCAACCAGTTTGCCGGGAGCTACCTTGCGGGAATGTTCGACGCAGGAGGGAGGAAGAGGGGCGGCAGGCTCTCGATTAGCGGCATGACCCCCAGCGACAGGCTGATGCTCGATGCGCTCGGGATCCGAACGCGCGATAGCACCATAGTGAACGCCTCTGCATTCCTCTCGCTTGTAAAGGGGCACAGCGCGCTTCTCGGGTAAATGCTAAACGAACGAATAGGGCAGATATAAAAATGCCCTAATGGAAGAAGAGGCTGATGATTGCATGCCCAGGAGGGAGAAGCAAAAAGGTATGAAGCGCGCCTTCACAGACCCCAACGCGCTGCCCTCCATGGAGGAGCTTGGATGGGGGAAGCTCTACCGCCACAAGGGGATAGGGCTCATATTCTACAATTCGACCCCCTCGTCAGAGGCTCTGGCATATGTCGACGTGAGCAACTCAAGCAGGATAAACCCGAAGGAGGAGGAGATGCTAATAGATCGGGCGGTTGCCAAGAGCGCGAAGATCCTGGGCCAGAAGAACGGTGGCGAGAATGAGATAAAGGGGGTTGTGAGGGACCATCTGGACAAGGTCGCAAACGTGCTCGGCTCAAGGAACATATCCGAGCAGGCGCACGTGATGATGCAGGTTGCCCTGCCCATAAATTCGGTGATAAAGATACACGACGAGACGTTCATAGCATCGCAGGAGAGGTCGACGCGCTATGTGCCGTTCAACGAGGTGCACGTCCCGGAGGAGATTGGCAGGGACCCGAAAGCGCTTGCCATCTACACCGATGCGATGGAGGGCCTGCGCGGCTGCTACTACGTGCTTCTGACAAAATCCATATCGCACCTCGTCTCCTCATTTAAGAGGAGCAACAACAGGGAGCCTACGCCAGATGAGATTAAAAACAGAATAGTACCAAGCGCCAGGGATAATGTCAGGGGGTTCATACCTGTGGGCGCGATGACCCTGCTCTCGCTCTCGGTCAACATGAAGGCGGCGCAGAACATAACAAAGAAGCTCTCGGCGAGCCCTAACAGCATCGACCGTGATGTCGCGCATGCAATCATGACCGCGCTTGCAGAGAACGTGCCCTCGCTCTCAAAGCACCTTGGGTCTGACGGCTTTGATGAGCAGGCTGCAAAGCATGCGCGCAGGAGCGAGAGGGAACTGAGCAACGGGAACATAGACGTTAGGAATGCGGTTCAGAACGCCGTCAGGATACTGAAGGGCTCGCAGAGCGAGGAGCAGATGGTCGACTCGATATACGGAGCGATGCCAAAGCCAATGCTGCCTGAGGAGTTCAACAACGACAGGAGGTGGAGGGTGCTCAACTACATAGAGGAGGCAACAGGCGCAAGAGAGGGTAAGTGGCATGACCTAAACGAGACCCACCTGCGCTCCACGTTCCTTGAGGCGGAGATAGAGTGCAGCCTTGGGACAATGCGCGACCTTGAGAGGCACAGGCTTTCGGTAAGGAACTACACCATAAGGCGCTCATCGTTTGTCCTCCCGGACATGATAATGGCCGATAGGGAGATGCACGAGATTGCGGTCAGGGGGCTGGTCGATGCAAACAATTCGGCGATAGAGCTTGAGGAGCTAGGTTATGACAGCGAGGCTGAGCTCCTCACGCCGCTTGCGTGCGCCGCGACCCTCAGCATGGGCATGAGCCTTGCAGAGGCGCTCTTCATAATAGAGAACAGGTCGACATCGGAGGCGCACCCCGAGTACAAGATGATATCGCATGCTCTGCTTCGCTCGCTTGGCGAGCAGTATCCGCAGATACTTTCCAAGGTGAAGAAATTTGTGGGCGATTCGGGAGCATTGCAGGAGCTATCAAGAACGGGAAAGGAGGGGACTGAAGAGGCTAACAGGATGCTTTATTAGGTGGATATATGAAACAGGCAACGCTATCAAAAGAAAAGCTGACAAAGGTGATTGAGGCGGCAATGGATCCGGCGGCAAGCAAGGAGGAGCTTCGGGAGAGGTTCTCCTCGATGGTCGCATTCCAGGTCGAGAAGGTTGCGGCAACCCGCGGGATAACCGTCAAGGCGCAGGAGGTGCTGGCCGAGGCAGGCAGGCCATACTTTATCTACCTCCAGCTTGCTTCAAACCCTAGCGTAGACCCTGCGATACGCGAAACTCTCAGGAAGGGGCAGCACGTGGCCAGGGAGATACACGCTGAAGACAAGAGGAAGAATGAGTTCTTTGAGCTATCAAGGCGCGAGCTACTGTGAGGGGGATGATAGGATGTTTGACAGATTTAGAAAGAAGACGCAACAGCCTGCTCAGCTGCAAAAGCACAGGCTGATAGAGGAGTACAAGCAGATGCTGCCAGAGTTCGCAAACTTTGTGCGCGATGAAAAGATGGACGCAAGGGTGGTGTCAGATGAGGCAGAAAAAAGGGCAAAGGCACTCCAAACACTAATATCGGCATCAGTTGCAACCGATACGCCGAAGGACATAGGCAGCATTCTAGCCGATGCAGGCCTTGGAGTACTTGACAACAAAAAGCTCAAGGAGGCGCAGGCAAAACTGTACAGGATTGCGGCAAATGCAAACATGCAGTGCGCGCTCGACGTACTTGAGGGAACGTACTGGAGCGTACCAGCTGTGAGGGCAATTTCGGGGGAGGATACGGCCTGGATGGTTACATATGACACTGCAAAGGAGTTTGTTAGGAATGCGGCAACAGACTGGAGGCTTGCAGGCGACACCCAAAAGGACCTTGACCTAAACAGGCTGAGCTTCAAGCTCCACATGATAAGGGCAAAGGACCCATTCGAGGATGGATATCCGAGCCACAGGGACGCGATAGTCGCCACCTCGTACCTCCTTTACAAGCCGGCGGGCTCGCAGACATACGAGAACAGGTGGGATGAATACTTCACTGCGCAGCTAAAGAGGCTGCACGACTCATTCGATGCGAGGGAGATGGATGAGGAGAGCTTCAAGGAGAGGCTTGGCGCTGTGTGCGACCGCATGCTTGATGTTGCCGTGGATATAGGCTTCCTGTCAAAGGAGGAGAGGGGGCTGATACCAAGGGATACAAACGCCAAGGCGATGCTTATAGCGGCGTCAAGGCACGATACCGAGAGGATTTCTTAGAAAGATTTAAATATTATAATACCTCTATATTATAGACTAATTTCAGGGGGCAATGGCTAATTTTCTCTCGATTAGTTGAGATACACGTTTAAGATATGGTGAATTGAATGGCAGAAAAACCGCACATGAACATAGTTTTCATAGGTCACGTCGACCACGGCAAGTCAACAACAGTTGGTAGGATTCTCTACGAGACCAAGGCAGTCAGCGAGCAGGACCTCAAGAAGCTCAAGGAGGAGGCCGCAAAGTACAACAAGCCTACTTTCGAGTTCGCATTCGTCATGGACTCGCTCAAGGAGGAGAGAGAAAGGGGCATCACGATAGACGTGAACCACAAGGAGTTCCAGAGCCAGAAGTACTACTTCACAATCATAGACGCACCTGGCCACAAGGACTTCGTCAAGAACATGATCACGGGAGCATCGCAGGCTGACGCCGCAGTGCTCGTCTTGTCGGCAAAGGACGGAGTTCAGGCGCAGACAAGGGAGCACGCCTTCCTTGCAAAGGTGCTCGGAATAACGCAGCTGATAGTCGGGATCAACAAGATAGACGCGATCGAGTACGACCGCGTCAAGTACGAGGACATGAAGAACCAGATAAGCACGCTTCTCAAGACGATCGGATACGACGTCTCAAAGGTCGTGTTCATACCGTACTCGGCTCTGCAGGGGGACAACGTCTCTGCAAAGTCGCCGAAGATGGAATGGTACCAGGGACCAACGCTGCTTCAGGCGCTGGACAACCTAACGCTTCCAAACAAGCCTACGGACAAGCCGCTCAGGCTCCCGATCCAGGACGTCTACACGATATCTGGTCACGGGACAGTGCCTGTGGGAAGGGTCGAGACAGGAGTCATGAAGCCGGGAGAGAACGTGATCATTATGCCGGCTAACGTCAAGACTGACGTCAAGAGCATAGAGATGCACCACCAGCAGCTCACATCGGCAGGCCCTGGGGACAACGTAGGATTCAACATAAAGGGAATCGACAAGGGCATAATCAAGAGGGGCGACGTGGTCGGACCTTCAAACAACCCGCCATCAGTGGCAGAGGAGTTCACGGCCCAGATCGTGGTCATAAACCACCCGACCGCAATAGCGCCGGGCTACACGCCAGTGTTCCACATCCACACTGCGCAGCTTGCTGCAACGATAACGGAGATCGTGGAGCAGAAGGACCCTAAGACTGGACAGACGCTAAAGAAGAACCCAGAGTTCATCAAGAACGGCGACGTGGCAATAGTCAAGATCAAGCCGTCGAGGCCTGTGGTGGTCGAGAAGTACACCGACTTCCCTCAGCTCGGAAGGTTCGCAATCAGGGACATGGGTCAGACAGTGGCAGCAGGAGTGGTCCTCGAAGTCGTAAAGAAGCAGATGTGAATGCATGCCTGTAGCCAGGATCAAGATCATCAGCAGGAACGCAAAGGACGTAGCTGCGATCGCAAGGCAGATAATTGAGATAGCCAAGGCGCTCAACGTCAAGAGGAAGGGCCCGGTGCCCCTCCCGACGCGCAGGCTCAAGATTGCAACGCGCAAGACTCCTGCGGCAGACGGCTCGCACACCTTCGACCACTGGGAGATGAGGATCCACAAGTGGCTCGTCGAGATAGACGGCAGCGAACAGGCGCTGCGTCAGGTCATGCGAATCCCTGTGCCGGACTCGGTGCAGATCGAGATGGCTCTGAGCTAATCCTTTTTTCTTTTCCTTACTCTTTTTATATTACTTTTTGCCAATAGTGAATCATGCCGCTTGCCCAGAGCATCATCTCTCTCGTATTGCTGATAATGCTGATTGGCGCAGGATACCTCCTTTTGCATGGTAAGATCCCCCAGATAGCCAGCATTATACAGGGCCAGGGAGGCGGAGGATATGTGTATACCACAATACCGCAGGGCAGCTTCCAGACTACGAGTGAGTATCCGCAGACAACGATCAACTATAGCGGCACGCAGGCGCAGCTTGTCGCCTACGCGCTCAGCCTGATCAACCGGGACAGGAATGCATACGGCCTAGGAAACGTGACGCTCGCGTCTGAGCAGTCAGGGCAGCAGCACGCGCAGGACATGCTTGCAAACAACTACTTCAGCCACTGGGACATGCTTGGGATGAAACCATACATGAGGTACACGATGCTTGGGGGCAACGGCGCTGTTGCGGAGAACGCTGCGACAAACACATCCACGGTTCAGGCCTGCCTGGGCACCCTGTGCACTACCAAGGGAAGCATTGACCCGCAAACATCACTGAAGGCGATGGAGTACAGCATGATGTATGATGATGTGCAGTGCTGCAACAACGGCCATAGGGAAAACATCCTTGACCCAAATCACAACCAGGTAAGCATAGGGATAGCGTACAACTCAAGCACTATATACTTCGTCGAGGACTTCGTGGATGAGTACATAGCATGGGCCCAGTCAACCCCCGCCATATCGGGAAGCGAGATATACCTTCAGGGAGCAGTCCAGGGAGGGTATAACCTCTCGTCAGTTACTGTTTCGTACGACCCCCCGGTCGCGAACATGAGCAGGACCCAGCTTGATGCAACCCATTCGTATTCTTACGGCAGCCAAGTTGCGGGGGTCGCATCGAGCCATTCGTACTATTATCAGGGACTGCAGACCATATATGCGGACAACTACCAGTATTCCCAGTCTGCTGGGACATTCGACATACGCTTCGGCATCAGGGACCTCATCACGAACTACAGCGCTGGGGAGTATACGGTCCTTATCTGGCTGAGCAAGCCGGGACAGGCGCAGTCGGGCAGCTTTGTTGGCGCAACCTACACCGTCTTTATAGACGGAAGCGGGAATGCATTCGTGCCCGCAGGCGTTTGATTGCGCCAAAGCAGATGATAAGTAGGGCAGACTTATAAAACCATAGAAGCAAATCCCACATATGGAAGCGGTGAAGGGCAGGGACGAGAAGAAGGAGCCTAACAAGGGGATACAGGTTGCTGGGTTTCTAAGCGCCCTCTTCGGGGGATCCGCCATTGTTGGCGGAGTGCAGTCAGGAGCCCTTCCGGCCGAGGCTGTAGGGACGTTCTTTCTTGTTGCCGGGGTGACGCTATACGCTGGGCAGCACCTTTTCAAGCCGCTACTGAGGGGATAATTCCCCAGCCCAGCAATGTATAAAAGGCTTAATCGAGTAGGATATCTGGTTCTATGAATAAGCGACTCCTAGCGATAGTCATAATCGTTGCGATAGCCGCGGTTGTTGCAGTGATATACCTCAGCATGCAGGGAGGCACGAGCACGGGAACGACAAGATACGACAATGTGCTTGCAGACCCATCGATAATAGGCGCCCTGACAAGCGTGCCAAACAGCACGCTTGCAAGCGTCGGGATCGGCGCTGCGGGGGGCAGGATAAGGAAGCTGACCAGCAGCCCTGCGCTAACACAGAACGGCAAACCAGAGGTGCTCTACATAGGAGGCGAGTTCTGCCCTTACTGCGCCGCTGAGAGATGGGCGATGATAATCGCGCTCTCAAGGTTCGGCACGTTCTCGAACCTGCACTACATGACATCGAGCGAGAGCGACCCGGTGGCACCGGGCACCCCGACATTCACGTTCCGCAACTCCACATACCAGAGCCAGTACATCTCGTTCCTGCCGATCGAGGAGTACTCGAACATACTGCAGAACAACACATACACCATTCTGCAGCCGCTCAACGACACGATAATAGGGATAGTGCAGAACACCTACCCTGGCGGAGGGATACCGTACATAAACTTCGGAAATAAGACGGTGATTGCCGGCTCCACGTACGCGCCGCAGATTCTGCAGGGCATGAACTGGACGCAGATAGTCCAGAGAATAGGCAACGCCAACTCCACCGTCTCGCAGTCAATCCTGGGATCTGCCAACCTTCTCACGGCGCAGATATGCAAGGCTACGAACATGACGCCGCAGAGCGTGTGCGGGGCAAGCTACATCAAGCACATCATATCGGTCACATAGTGTTTTTATGCAAAAGCGCGACAACATATTCTGGCTAGAGGCTGCGCTTGCGGCAATAGGCCTGATAATATCGGCATACCTGACAGTGTACCATTATTTCGGGCTCCCGCTCTCCTGCCCTGCGACGCAGGTGATAGACTGCGGGATAGTCCTGAGCAGCAAGTTCGCAACCATACCCTTTGGGATACCCGTCTCAGTGCTCGGGGTTGTTTGGTGCGCTATCTTCCTCTACCTGCTTACATTCAAGGACAAGGAGTACAAGCTGTACTGGAACGTGGTCGGCTTCTTCTCCCTCTTCTACTTCTGGTTTGCAGAGTATTCTCTTGGGAAGATATGCCTCTACTGCACGGCGGTGCACGCGATAGTGGTGGCGCTGCTGCTTCTAGTAATCTGGCAGTACTTCAAGAAGTAGTCAGCCGCCCTTGGCCTGCTGCAGCATCTGGCGCGCGATACCCCTGTTAGCGTCTATTATGTTGTGCTCCTCCCGCTTGTCCGATTTGAGGTCGTAGAGCTCGTCCTTCATCCCCTTCTTGAAGTAATGGATAAGCTTCATCTCCTTGTGGTATACCGCTGTCGCGAATGCGTTGTGGTGCCTCTTTGTCTCGTAGATACTGCTTGCGTATTTCGACCTGCCCTTTATGAGGCTGAGCAGATATGAGTCCCACACCTCCGTTATCCCGACATGGTCGCTGAAGACGAAGTTGTCCCTCCGCAATGAGCCGTCTATTATGTCCTGCCTCCCGTACCCTATGTCGAGTATCGAATCGTGCAGTGCGGTTAGGCTCACGTTCTCCTTGATCCTCTCCTTTGTGCCGACCTGCTTGCCGTCAACGAACCTTGCGGTGATGAGGGGGACGTTTGTCTGCTGCTCGTATGGGAACATGTTGTGGTACATCTGCCCGTGCTCAAGGAAAGACTGGCCGTGGTCGCCTGCGAACACCACAACCGCGTTGTCCAGCAGGCCTTTTGCCTTCAGTTCGCCGAGCAGCTTCCCTATCTGCGAGTCAAGATATGCCACCCTCTTTGAATACGCCTTCTTTATTATCTGTAGGTTCGAGCTGTCCGCTATGCCGCTAAGCAGCATCCACTTGTCCTGTTCGACGTACTCCTTTGTGATAAGATTCGTAGGGTAGCCCTCGTGCGCCTCCATGTAGTTTATGAACAGGAAGTTGTTCTCCTGCCCGACGTTGTTCAGGTATCCCTTTACCGCCTCCGTCGTCTTGGATGCGCCCTTGTCAAGGTCGTAGAAGCCGTACTCTGCAGCGAAGTGCTTGTTGAGCTTTGTCCTGAGGTTGAAGTACAGGTAGTCAAGCTGCCTCTGGGGGATTCCGAGGGAGACCAGGCCTGCGAGCTTCACCAGCGACTTGCGCACCCTGTCGCTCTGCACCATCTTGAGCGCGAGCTTTATCGAGCCGCGGTTCTTGTTTATCTTGTTCTCGAACCAGAGGTTCTGCACGTATGCGAACCCCTCCGCGATCCCGGTAGACCTTGATACGAATGGGTTGTTTGAGAAGAGCGCGGTGTTGTAGCCTATGTAGCTCAGCTTCCTTGCAAGAGTCATGCTCCCGTCCTTTATGTACTTGCTCTTCAGCAGGAAGGGGTCGGTGTTCTCCTCGCTGTGCTCTATCGGGTCCTTGAGCAGCTGCTTTACGTTCCTAACCCTTGTTCCTGAAAAGAGGGAGACGTGCGAAGGGACGGTGTATGTTCCGGGGGAGATTGCATTCTCGTACACCGCTGCCTTGCTTGCGATCCTGCGGATTGCGCTTGTCCGGACATCGCCACCGTAGACGTCAAGGCAGTCCGCACGCACAGTGTCGAGCATTATGAAAATGATATTCGGCCTTCCGCTCATCGAAACCAAGCTCTTATCGGGACAGCATTATTATAAATTTAAGGGTAGTTTCGCTTTACATCCCTAGCAGATGTCAAGGCTTGCGAGCATTATCGGCAGTATTATCGTCGCATCCCCGTCAATCGTGACATACCTTGCCTTTGGCTTCACCTTGCCCCATGAAACGGCCTCGGTCAGCCTTGCGCCTGAGAGGCTCCCGTCGTACTGGGAGGCTGTGGTTATGTAGATCGCATAGTCAAGGCCCCCCTTGAACTGGTTCCACCAGATCACGTGGTGCTTGCTTATGCCGCCCCCAATCATCAGCGCGCCTGTGACCTTGTTGTCAAACGCGATGTTGCTCAGTTCCAGCTCGTCCTTGAGGATGTTTAGCTTGAAGTCGTGGTCCTGCGAGAAGAGAAGGAGCTGGGTCCCGAACGCGCCGTCAACAATCCCAGGGACGAATATCCTCACTTTGTTCAGGTACGCCTGCCGCACTATGGAATCCGGGTCCTTCATCCTCTTCCCGAACTCCCAGAGCAGTTCGCTTGGGGAGTACTCCTTCTTGTAGTCCTTGGACTTATAGATGTCCAGCATTATCTCATTGAAGTAGTTCTCAAGGGCAAGCCCGTAGTCGTCCTTGCCTATGAAGATGTTGCCAAGCCGATACACCCCGACCTTCAGCAGCTCCGTGTCATCGGCCTCGAACGCGCCGAGGTGGTATTTGCCGCCGTACGCCTTTGCGATGTCGTGGTCCAGTGTGCCGCACGTTGTCATTATGGCGTCGAACCTGTGGAGCGAGTGGGCTATTGCGCCGCGAAGCCCTGTCGAGATTATGTCGGCCGGGAACGAGAGGAAGTTGTACGACTTCTTATCCGCGGTCATCCTCTCCAGTATGTCTATGCCGCTCACCATGTTCTGCGCTGAGAAGCCGCCGATCTGGCGCATGCCATCGATCAGCTCGCGCACCTTCATGCCCTTGCGTATCTTGAGGTCCTTGACCTTGATTCTAAGCAGCTCATTTTTGTTGTACAGAAAAAACACCCTTTGCCGTTTACCTGATTAAACTAAGCAGTCCGACATATAATATCGGCGTGAATAACTTTATATGCCTTTTTATGTATACTATATTGGCGATTGTTTAACCAGGTGGTTTGATGGCGGACGCTCAACCAACACAGCACTATTCACAGGACGATGAGGAACTTTTGCGATTCATAGAGAACGCAAAGCCGAAGATATATGTTGTTGGGGCAGGGGGCAGCGGATCAAACACCATCACAAGGATGGCGGAGATGAACATCGAGGGCGCGACGCTTGTTGCGGCGAACACCGACGCCTCGCACCTTGCAAAGACAAAGTCCACAAGAAAGATGCTGATTGGGAAGAAGTCGACAAGAGGGCTCGGGGCTGGAAGCGAACCGAAAGTTGGCGAGGAGGCGGCGATTGAGAGCAGGGAGGACATAAGGCACATGCTTGGCGACGCACAGCTTGTATTCATAACCTGCGGGCTGGGCGGCGGAACAGGAACCGGATCTGCGCCGATAATCGCGCACGAGGCAAAGGAGATGGGCGCGCTTACTGTCGCAATTGTAACATTGCCATTCTCAAGCGAGGGAAGGGTGAGGATGCGAAACGCGCTCGAGGGGCTCTCAAAGCTGAAGAGGGTGACAGACACAACGATAATCATACCAAACGACAAGCTGCTTTCTGTTGCGCCGGACCTGCCGCTCAACATGGCATTTCGGGTGAGCGACGAGGTGCTGTGCAATGCAACTAAGGGGATACTCGAGATGGTGACAAAGCCCGGAATGGTAAACCTCGACTTTGCAGACCTGAGAAGCGTTCTGAAGGATTCTGGATACGCTGTCATAGGCATAGGTGAGGCGACCGCAACCCAGACGACGAACAGGGCGACGATTGCGATAGAGAACACGCTGAAGAGCCCGCTCCTCGATGTCGACCTGACCACGGCAAAGAAGGCCCTGGTCAATATAATAGGCGGCGAGGATCTAACGCTGCGCGAGGCGGAATCGATATTCCAGGAGGTTGCAGGTAGGATAAGCGACGAGGGTCTGCTGAAGTGGGGCGCAAGGATTGACTCGGCGATGCAGAAGAGCTCGATCAAGGTCATGGTGGTCATGGGAGGGGTAGAGTTCGCAGACTACACCGAGACCGGGATAAAGCAGCGGATTGAGGACAGCAAGGACATCGACCTTGACGAGATATTCGAGGTCGAGGACAAGGGAAGAAGGAGATGATTGAAGGGGCGCGCAAAGTAGACCTCGGGATAGGGCTAGTTTTCCTTGGGGTTGGGATTAATTTTGTGGTGCTATGCCTTTTCATCATGTTTACCCCAGGGCACCCTTTCGGCACCGGGCCGCGCGCAGGGATTGTGTTCTACGGATCAAATGAGACAATTGCGGGGCTTCTGTCCCTGTCGATGATAGTGCTCGTGTTTTGCTCGCTGAGGGCTTTTGCGAAGCCTTTCCCCATAAACCTGATCGCCATCCTGATATCTGCACCTGTTGCATATTATCTCATCACAATAAATTCAGCAACATATGCCGCAGGCCCAATAATTTCGCTGCTAGGAGGGATTGTGGGGCTAATACAAACGAAAACGCTCTGAGGGAAGGAGAAGCAATAGGGACTAAAAGGATTGGCTTCCATTATTATTCCGATGATTATGTCACTTAACATAGTTTCCAATTTGAGAAGCTTCTACGACAACGCAAAGCACGTACTTAACGTCAGCTACAAGCCGAGCATGCAGCACTTCCAGCAGACCCTCAAGATAGTGCTCATAGGCACGCTGCTTGTGGGTGTGATGGGCTACGTGATATCGGTGCTCATCGGACTTATTGCCTGATCCTGCTCATGGAAATCGAGATAGACCTTACCAAGTCAGCACAGCAGAACGCAAACGACTACTTCTACAGGTCAAAGCGCGCCAAGAAGAAGGCGGAGGGAGCGCAGCAGAGCATAAAGGAGCTTGAGACGAAGCTGCAGAAGGCGAAGGAGAGGTATGAGAAGGCGCCTGAAGCCAAGAAGGTCAAGCTGCTTGGGAAGAAGGAATGGTATGAGAAGTTCCACTGGTTTTTTGCAAGCGACGGATCGCTTGCGATTGGTGGCAGGGACGCATCGCAGAACGAGCTGAT
>JAGWGY010000013.1 GCA_028867115.1 Microcaldota archaeon | reverse complement strand
TCCTTTATCAGGGCGTCGAACGCGGAGTCGACCCCTGCCATCAGCTGCTTGCCCTTGCTGACCGCCTGGTCCTCGTGCCACTCCTTCATCCTGGATATCTCGGCCCTGACCTTGAGCGCGCCGATCTTGTCGGCCTGCACGCCCTGCTTCACCGCCTCCTCAGATCTCTTTCCGAAGTGGAGTATCATGCCCAGCATCATCCTCTGCTTCTCGATGCTGGTGTATGCGTCTATCGGGTCGAATGCGCTCTGCCTCAAAAAGTCCTCCCTTATCATCCTTCCCAGCTCCAGCACAACCTTCTCAGAGTCCGGCAGCGCATCTGCGCCAACCAGCTGGACTATGTCCTTGAGCTCGGCCTCCCTCTGGAGTATCGCCATCGCCCTCTTCCTGTTCTCCTGGAAGTCCTCCCCTATGTTCTTTGAGTACCAAGGCTGGAGTATGCTGAGGTACAGCGAGTAGCTGTTCAGCCAGTTTATCGAAGGGAAGTGCCTTGAGCTTGCAAGCGCAGCATCAAGGGCCCAGAATGTCTTTGTGACCCTGAGCGTTCCCTGCGATACGGGCTCCGATATGTCCCCGCCGGCAGGCGAGACTGCACCGATTATAGTGACGGATCCTATCTTTCCGCTTAAGCTCTCTACCTTTCCTGCCCTTTCATAGAATTCTGCGAGTCTCTTTGGCAGGTACGCTGGGTATGCCTCTTCGCCAGGCATCTCCTCCAGCCTTCCCGACATCTCTCTCATCGCCTCAGCCCACCTCGATGTTGAGTCTGCCATGAGCGCTATGTTGTATCCCATGTCCCTGAAGTATTCAGCGATCGTTATCCCGGTGTAGATGCTCGCCTCTCTTGCCGCTACAGGCATGTTGCTCGTGTTTGCTATGAGCACCGTCCTTTCCATCAGCGGCTTGCCGCTCTTGGGGTCCAGAAGCTCGGGGAATTCCACCAGGACCTCCGTCATCTCGTTCCCTCGTTCCCCGCAGCCGACGTACACCACGATGTCCGCGTCGGAGTACTTTGCGAGGCTGTGCTGGATCACGGTCTTCCCTGACCCGAACGGGCCAGGCACTGCAGCCGTTCCTCCCTTCGCTACAGGGAAGAAAGTGTCAATCACCCTCTGCCCTGTTAGAAGCGGGTCCTCGGACCTGAACTTGCTCTTGAACTTCTCGGGGATCCTGACCGCGCGCTTCTGTATCATGTTGAGGCTGACGCTCTTGCCTGCGGTCTTTACCACCGCAATCTCCTCTTCAATCGTGAAGCTGCCCTCCTTTATCTTCTCGATCGTGCCGCTCACTCCCTTTGGCACCATTATGTAGTGCTTTATCAGCTCTGTCTCCTGAACGTGGCCAAGTATGTGCCCCTCGGATACGCGCGCGCCCTTCTTTGCGCTTGCAACGAACTTCCACTTCTTCTTCTTGTCAAGCGGGCTTACGTCTATCCCCTTCGATATGAAGCTGCCAGACTTCTTTTCAATAGCTTCGAGCGGCCTCTGGACGCCGTCGTAGATGTTCTTCAGTATCCCTGGCGCAAGCTCCACCGAAAGGGGAAGCCCTGTCGATTCCACCTTCTCCCCGGGCGTGAGCCCTGTTGTGTCCTCGTAGACCTGGATTATCGCCTTGTCCTTCCTGAGCTGGATGATCTCTCCAATCAGCTTTGCGCTTCCTACCTTTACCACATCGTACATGTTGCTGCCGATCATCTCGTTTGCGACGACGAGCGGTCCAGCAATCTTCTCTATTGTTCCCAAATAATCACATCATTTCGACATTCTATTAATATCAATCCCGACTGCGCGCAAAATGAGCCTCCTGAGGGTGTCCGTCTCCCTCTCCGGCTCGTTGTAATCCGGTATGTCTATTATCAGCGGGAGCAGGCTGTTGTCTATTGCGTTGAGCAGCTTTCGGTCCCTTATCTTCTTGAGCAGGTTCTCGGTTATCACGATTATCCCAATGTCCTCTTTTTGCATCAGCTCGTGCATCGCCTTCTCGACCTCCTGCGGCTCGGTCACCTCGTAGACCACCTTTATCCCGGCAAGCCTGGACCCGGTAGTGAGCAGCCTGCTGCCTACTACCGCCATCTTGAAGTCCTTGTTGCCTACTCTGCTTTCCATACGATCATCCTTGATAGCTCATCCTGGCCCAGGCTGTACGCCTTGCCCTTTATGAGTATCCTGAGTGTGAAAACTTCTATCTCCTTCATGTAAGCATACGCGACTATGGTCCCTATCGAGAGGACGCTGTGCCTGAGCAGCTTGATGCTCTTGTTGAATATGCTGTTCTGCATCCCTATCTCGAATATCAGAAGCTCCTTTCGCTTCATCTGCCTGTATCTGTCCAGCTCCGCGCTCAGGTCGAAAACCTTTATCTCCTTGACAAGCGACTCCATGTCCTTTGCGCCCTCGTAGAGGTCGCGCAGCTGCGCAGGTTTCATGGACCCGTTCTGTATTATGCTCGGCTCTATCTGCTCGAACTTCACGCTGTACCTCTTCGAGCGGATGAGCAGCAGCAGGTTTCGCATGTCTATGTCCGCCTTTATTATCGTGGCTGACTCGTAGTGCATGTCGAGCAGCTTTGTGATTATCGAGCCCAACTGGTTGTAGTACATCCGATCTATCGTCCTGTTCACGTCGACTGCGCTCCTCTCCTTCCTGTAGTTCTCAAGCGCCCCAGCGAGCAGGTTCTTGTAAGGGGAGTTGATCATCATCCTGGATATCATGCTCTCCACGTTCGGCTCGTTCATCACCTCCTTGAGCACCGATGCGTTGTAGAGGCCGTAGTCTATCACGTACCTCGAGATGCTCTCGAACTTCATGTTGCGCTCCTTTGCGTCTATGGCAAGCTTCACGTTGTAGAGGTCCCACTTCCCGACGATCGACCTTATTATCCCCTTCTGCACTATCGGGGTCACTGTTATCAGCTTGCCCACGTTGGAAGCAAGGTTCCTTGAGAGCGCAAAGTCGATCAGGTCCGACTTGAGCTCCTTGCCCCCGAATTCCTCGAGGTCCTTCTTGTAGTCGGTCTGCGCAAGGAGCGAGACCATGCTCTCGACGCTCTTCGAGTTTATTATGTTCTGCATAAGGTCCTTGGTTATCAGCTTGGACTCCATCGCCTTCACTCTTGCCGTGGAGTAGCCGTACAGTGCAGCCGCTGAATAACCTGCTACCGGCATCTCACTTACCCCTCTTCCTCTTTGGCTTTGCCGCTTTCTTCGCAGCAATCTTCGCCTTCTTTGGCTTTTGCGCCTTTGGCTTTGCCTCCTCCTTGCGCGGCTTTTGCTCTGCAAACAGCTCCTTTGATATTGCGCCCCTTATCGACTGCTCGTTGCGCTCGATTATGCTGTCAATGCTCGCATCCACCGTGATCGAGCCGTCCCTTGTTGTTATCACAACGCCCTTCGCGTCGCCAGCCTCTGCCCGATATCCGAGCTTGCCGAGGAGCTTCTGGTTTGCGCTGTCCGCCTTTATTATCAGCGCCGTCTCCCCTGAGAGCTCCCTTGCAGTTGAGATCGCCTTTTTCACGATCCTCTCGTATCCCGCCTTCATGATGTTTGCGACTACCTCGCGCTTCACGCTCCCGACAAGCGCATCGATCGCATCCTCCTTTGCAAGAAGGAGGGTGTTGTTGCGCTCTATCTCGACGCCTGCCTGGTGCTCGCGGCGCATCATGTGCGTCCTCTCCGATATCTCCTTCTTAGAGGAGTCGCGGATGCGCTTTGCGCTATCCTTTGCCTCTGAAAGTATGCGGGAAGCCTCGCTCCTGCCCTCATCGGAGATAACTGAGGCCTTGGCCTCAGCCTCCTTGAGGATGTCATCCCTTATCTCGTGTAGCGACATGCGCAACCCTTCACACTATTCCTGCGTAGAGCATTATCAGTATCGCGATCACGAATCCGAATATGAGCAGCGTCTCAGGCAGCACAAGAAACAGGAGCACCCTTCCGAGCTCCTCAGGCTTCTCTGCGATGAGGCCCAGACCTGCGCTTCCTATTGCGGACTGTGCGACTCCTGTTCCGATTGCTCCTCCTGCGATTGCTATTCCTGCTCCGATCGCTGCAACTGCAGCTCCCAAATCTACTGCTACCACATTTTCACCTAATATCATTCTTCAGTATGAACCCGCTTGTATCCAAAAGGCCTGAACTTGATCCCCCCGCCAACGTAGAACTTGGAGAAGAACTCAACGAAGTTGAGCCTGACCCCCTGTATGAGACCCTCAAATATGCCGAGGATCATGTTGACGAAATGGAGCAATACAAATACCACAAGCAGTAATATAAACCCTAATACGCCGCTATGGAAATTCGGCGTGAAAGCGTTATCAATCAGCATCGCGATTATTATGCTGGCAAGCCCGAATCCCAGGATCCTCGCGTAGCTGAGAGGGTGGGTCATCAGGTTTGTTATCTCGCTTGCCTCTATGCCGCTCAGAGCCCCTGTGACTATCAGGAAGATGAACATCGCGATCCCGAAAGGCAGCATGTACGATGCGCCTGTGAAGAACCCGTAGACCGCGACGATGCCGAGCAGTATCGTGATTATCGATGTGAGCTTGCTTATCGCCGCCTTCCTGTGGCCCTTCTTGTGCCAGTTGTTTATGAAGCTGAATATGAACCCGAGTATCACCTGAACGAGCCCGAAGACTATGGTGAGCAGCAGTATCGTCGTCGCGTTCTTGACCCAGTCGAACGCCGTGAAGTTTATGAAGTACTGGTTGAGCTGGAACCCGAAGTACTGGTTGGAGAGGAACCCGAACACCATTGCGGCTACAGAGTTGAGCTGCCATATCTTAGCAGAGTTGTACATTATCCCCTCCGGGTTCGTCTTCTTCGTGATCCACGTTGCAAAGAGCAGCGATGCGATCCCGTAACCGACGTCGCTTACCATCAGCCCGTAGAATATGGGGAATGAGACTATGAATATCCAGGTCGGGTCTATCTCGTCGCTCCTAGGGACCGAGTAGAACTCCATCAGGAAGTCGAACGGCTGGAGGAACTTCGGCCTCTTAACAAGCGAAGGCGCAAGCTCGCCATCGTGTATCTTCTCTATGTTGAACTTGTTCTTGGTAAAGCCTTTTAGCGCAACAACGAAATCCTCGTATTTCTTAGCAGGTACCCAGCCCTCGACCACAAACACCCTCTCCGTCTTCTTGAAGTTTGAGTTTGCGGCAGATCGCTGCGACTCTATCTCAAGCATCTCCCTGTAGTTTGCAAGTTCTGAATAGTGCTTTGCCGAGAGTTCTGCTATCTCCTTTTCCATCGAGCCCATTTCATGTGCAAAAGCCTCCCGCGTCTTCTTCACAAGCGCCAGCGCGTGATCGGTGGTTCCCTGGAGGTACTTCGACTTGAGGTCTATCTCCTCCGCCTTGAAATCCTTGATTATCTCATCGATGCTCCTGTCCTTCTGGTAGGCGATGAAGATAAGTACCGACCTCTTATCGATTTCCCTTGTGGAAACGCTGCTCTTTATCTTGCTCCCCTTTAGCCTGTCAACGACTTTATCCGCGTCCTTTCTGTCGAACAGCGCGGCACGGAAAGCAAGGTGTTCGCTCTGCAGGCGCGAGAAATCAACGCCCATTCCGGAAAAGTATCCTGCAACCTTCTCCGAATAGTTGAGTGCAGATTCATCCTCATGGATCTCCCTCCTCCTATCCCCGATTGCAAAAACCCTATCGA
This sequence comes from Microcaldota archaeon, assembly GCA_028867115.1. Lineage (GTDB taxonomy): Archaea > Micrarchaeota > Micrarchaeia > Micrarchaeales > CABMGC01 > JAGWGI01. The sequence goes on along the minus strand of JAGWGY010000013.1, from coordinate 12,179 downwards.
TGAACTTCGCATCCCTGACCCTGGAGGCGAGCTCTGTGAGATGGATGTGGCGCATCGGCCTAACCTCCTGCGGCTTTAGGATGTGGAGCGCCCCGTTTACGCGTATCAGCGCGTTCGAGATCTCGTTTAGCGACTGCTGCTGGACCTCGCCCAGCTCAAGCTTGCTCCTCCTGAAGTCCACAAGCCCCTGCCTGTGCAGGAACTCGATGCATTTTTCCCTCTCGCTTTCAAGAAGCAGTATCCTTATCTTCTGCATCGGTTCAGTTCGCAGCATCTATTCACCGGCGATCGCCCTGGCGATATCCGCCGCTATCCTCTGTATCCCCGTCTTGGACAGCTTCCTTGACCTTATCTGGTCGGACATCTTCTTCGTGGCCCTCGCTTCGTCGGCTTTCATCGACTCGAGTTCCTTCGTCGTGGCGTCTATTGCCTTCTGCATCTCCACCTTTGACTCCTGCTCTGCGCCCTCGACGATCTCCCTCGCCTTCTTGTTAGCATCATCTATGTGCTTCTGCTTTTGAGAAAGAGCCCTCTCAACAGTCTTTTTCGCCTCTGTCTCGGCGTCTTGAACTTCGCTAATGGATTTGATCTCCTTATCCACAGAAATCAGCTTTTTTATCGGTTCCTGGACTGCATCAGCATCCAAAAACCAGACAAACGATTACTATTCACAAATAAGGTATTTAAGCCAATCGCTGCCTCCTCCTGTACGCCGCGTAGGCGAGGTTTCCGAGGAGAAGGGCGAACAGGAACGGGTACCCGAGCCTCGATGTCGCAAGCAGATAGTAAAGCACAGCAACGCCGGCGCCGTAGGCCGCCTGCTGCATGGGGATGTGCGGGGATGTCTTTGGCTCTGCGAGCATTATGAAGGCGAAATAGAAGTTTATCCCAACAAGCGCCGCAACAATGCCGCTTAATGTAAAGTTGCCGGCGAAGATCGCGCCTATCGCAAGCGAGGCGAGTATGAAAGTGAACGAGGCGGTAAGCCTTCTGGCCTCATACGCCGCAAGCCCGAGTATTATGGCAAACGGGACTGCGAACCCGTACATGCCCAAGCTTGCCGTAGAGCCCCACCATGCGTCCCCTACCGAGAGCACGCCAAGGCTGACGAACATCCCGAAGGTCGCAGGGTTGAAGATGTTGCCGTTCCTTGACCTTATGAAAAATATCGAGCCCACGGCGATTGCGGATGCCGCGATTGCAACAAGCACAGCATTCTGCGGGACAACAGACCCTATTATGAGCGCGGTGATTATCCCAGAGTAGGGTATCTTCACCCTGTGCCTCTTGTAGAACTTGAAAAACAGCGCCTCAAGTGCCACAACCGTTATAAGGGCGGCGATTACCGATGCCGGAAACTGCCCAAGGTCATAGCTTGAGGCAACAATCAGTGCGGAGAGGAGGATTATAGTGAGGTTGTGCATCGATCCAAAGGTCTTTGCAAATATCCCCATGCCCCTCAATCATCCCCTAAACAAGATATCCGTTCTGGTCGACAAGTACGAACCCATCGTCAGAATACGAGGACTCGTAGCTGTACCCATCGTCGCCAAACGAGGTCTCCACAACATAAAGCCTGTATCCCGGAGGGAGCATCACAGTCTGGTTGGCGCTTGACCCTGTGACAGATATTGTCATCTCAACTGTGCCGTTCTGCAGCGGCTTCCTTGTGAGCGTGTATCCGGCCAGCGCCGCCCTTGCCTGCGGCGAGAGGGTGGAATTGGATACGAGATACGAATACGGCGCGATCTGCGACGTCGCAAAAGCTGTCTTGTTCGATGCGGCCTGCTGTTGCTGCTGCGCTGCGTGCCCCGGATTTGCGCTGCCTGCAGCTGCCCCTGAGAGGTAAAACGCAGAGAGCACAGCTACAAACGCGGCGAATATCACAAGTGCGATGATAATTTTTTGCATAATACCTAATACGCTATTTTTCTATTTAAACCTGCATTATTACTTGGTTTTGCCCTTCATGTCATATTCAGCGGATACGCGAGCTGCATTGTGTACCCGCTCTGGTTTACAATCGCATACCCGTCATCACCGCTCGAGCCGTCATGAGGGGGGCTGTCGTCTGCGAGGTTCATGTCTATGAAGTAGAGCATCTCGCCGGCGTTCACTGTGACGTTGTATCGCGCTCCCGAGCCCGAGAAGACCATGCTGACCATTGTAGCGCCGCCGGGCAGCTGCGATGATGTCACGTTGAAATCAGCTGTAACTATCTTTCCGTTCTCGGAAAGCGGAGCCGATGGGAATATCTGGTACGCTGCAGATGCGTATCTTGTGCTGCTGAAAAGCGTTGCGCCAGATGATGCGGTAGTGGTAGGTCCCTGCGAAGTTGTAGTGGTTGAAGTTGCAAGCTTTTGGAGGCCGTTTGCAACAAGATAAGCCCCCAACGCGATGGCGGCTATGACAATTATAGCTACCAGTGCAAGTAAGCCGGTTCGCATGAATTCATTTGAAAATCAGGCTATAAATAGTTGGCGATTGCCCGCAAATTCATGGTGCAACCTGGCGCTTCGCATGCATCACTTTCCCGCGTTGCTTGATGGGCAGATCCTCCTGAGCACGCAGTGGTAGCACTCCTTCCTGTTCGCTTTGCACGCGTCCCTTCCCACTGCTATGAAAAGGTTAGACACATGGGGCCAATACCTCCTTGGTATCTTGCGCATGAGGTCACGCTCTATCTGCAGCGGCTTTCGTGACCTTGTCAGCCTCAGCCTGTTCGCTACAGTTACGCAGTGCGTGTCTATCGCAATCCCCTCGTTTATCCCAAACCCGTTCGTCAGTACAACGTTCGCAACCTTCCTCCCGACCCCTGGGAGTATCATCAGCTCGCCAATCGTCCTTGGCACCCTGCCATGGAACTGCTTTTCTATTATGCCGGAAGCCTCGATTATGTGCTTTGCCTTTGTCTTGTAGAAATTGATGCCGTCAAGGTCCCTGCTCAGCTTCTTTATGTCAGCATGGGCATAATCCCTAAAGCCCCTGTACTTTTTGAATAGCTCATTGGTCACCTTGTTGACCTGCTTGTCTGTGCACTGCGGGGAGAGCATTGTTGCAATCAGCAGCTCGGTGGGGTTTGAGAACTGCAGCAGGTTCTCGCGGTAGTCGCCGTACTTCCTGTACAGCAGATCCATCACCTGCGAGGAAAAGCCGTTCTGCATGATCTACTTGCTGCATTTTATAATAAAAACCGTTCTGAAGCTCAGGTCCCTTGCCTCGACAAGCTTGAATCCCGCCTCCTCGAGTATCCTTGTGAGCTCCTGGCGGTCTATCTTGAAGCGCTTGCTGTGTATGTACATGTTCACCTCCCTCCGCAGCTCTCCGCTGAAGGTGGGCGCAACGCTGAGCATCTGGTACGCCCCGAGAAGCGAGGTGAATATCTTGTTCCTGCGCTTGTTGACATCAAGCAGTATCAGAGTCCCGCCGGGCCTGAGCACCCTGTACATGCTTGCTATCGCCTTTGGGAGGTCCTCGAATGCGCTGAGCGCAAATGAGGAGATGACTATGTCAAAGGAGCCGCTTTTCATCCTGATCGATTCGATATCCCCGTTCACGAACCTGAGATTTGAAATCCCCTTTGCCTTCTTTTTTGCTATTGAGAGCATCTGGCTGTTGAGGTCTATCCCGGTCACGCCGTACTCCTGGTACCTCTTTGCGATCATTATCGCTATGTTGCCGGTTCCTGTGGCTACGTCCAGCACCCTTGCCTTGCCAAGCCCGCCCACAAGGTCAACAGCCCTGCGCCTCCAGAAGTTGTCGAGACCTGCAGTCAGAGCCCTGCTCAGCTTATCATAATTCTGCGCTACATCGCTGAAAAAGCCGCGCTCTGCCCCCTCCAACTCACTCCCCCTCTACTAAAAATATGGTATAACGTGTATAAAATGCTATCCCGCCTGCCGTGGCATGAACAAAATCAGTTCTCTATCGGTATCTTCTCCGTCATCTGCTCCTCATGCGGGGCTGCATTGACCACCCTTTTTGCCCTCCTTTGGCCCAGTGCGCTTCCGACTATGGACTGGTACGCTTCGCACGATGTCCAGTGTATCGGATCCATCCCCTGGTCTATTATCGAGCGTATCTGCGATGCATCCTCCCCGTTCCAGACCTTTGAGAGGTCGTAGCCTATCTCTCGCAGGTTTGCGACCTTGCGGTCCCACATGATGGACGGGTAGATATTGCCCATGTTGTCCATGAAGAGCGATGCGTCGAGGCTCCTGCACTTTCTCGGCGCCTCGCCCGTCCTTACAAACTCTATCAGCCCCCTTAGGAACTGCCTCTCTATAATCTTCATCGGCGTGATCTCAGCAGAGCTGTTCTTGAAGATGTTCTCCAGCTCGCCAAGCGCAATGCCTCTGTCTGCGACTATCGAGTCGTCAGTGTTGTGGTAGTAGTTGTTCGAGAGCTGCGCGACGTTGATGTGGAAGTCGTTGTATGTTATCTGCGGTATCTCGCGCTTCACCTCATCGTACGTCCTCTGGAACTGCCCCTCGTTTATCTTGCTGATAGTGTATCCGAAGACAAAAGAGAGGTTCTTGTGAGTCTTCCTGAGCTCAGTTAGCGCCTTGTACATGGAGATCACCTTGTCGTAGTTGCCCTGCACGCCCCTGACCTTGTCGTGCAGCTCGCGGTGCCCGTCAAGGCTGAGCGTTATCACGACTTTTGGTATCCCGAGCTCTAGTATCTGGGCCAGCTTTTTCACTACCGTCTCCTGGTTGCAAAGAGAGTTGGTCGGCATCGTCAGCAGGTAGAGCCCTTTCGAGTTCTCCTTAAATGCCTTCACTATCTCGACTATGTCAGATCGCAGGAACGGCTCGCCGCCGGTGAGCCCTATCCACCTAAAAGATGTGTTCTTCCTTGCGAACTCGCGGATCTCGTCTATTGTGAGTTCGCCTTTTGGCCTCAGCTGCCAGATGTTGCACGTCATGCAGCGCGACTGGCACCACATCGTTATCGCAAAATTGAGCTTGTAGGGCCTGTCCAGCCTAGAAAAGTTGCTCCGGATGCCATCGTAGGCCAGTCCAAGGAACTCGAAACCCATGGAATACACTGTATTAAAAGCAAATAAGGTATATAAGCATAGTCATGGGTTTTGTACGGGTGTCATGATGCCAAAGTCAGGCGACAAGAAGCTGTATCTGATAGGAATAGACTCAGCCCCGCTCTGGCTGCTTGAGGAGTTCAAAAACGCAAAGGGGATGGAGGGCATAAGGAGGATCATGTCCGAAGGAAAGGTTGTGGAGATGGAATCAACAATGCCTCCGATGACCGGACCCGCCTGGCCCTCAATCTACACCGGCCTTGGCCCCGGAGGGCACGGGGTCCCGGATTTCTTCTACATGAAGAAGGACTACACTCCAGATGTTGCATTCTTCGATTCGGAGAACGTGAGGCCATTCTGGGAGAGGCTCGCCTCAAGGGGGACAAGGTGTCTGCTGATAACCCCTGCGCAGATAACAAGGCTGTCAAGCAATCCGAACATCGACATGATGAGCGGCTTTCCGCTTCGCTCAAAGACAAACAACGATGAAATCCAAACCCTGATGCAGCGCTACAAGTTCGATGGCGAGCCTGACATCGAGAACGAGATGAAGGGGGGAAAGATGAGCATAGGGGAGGGCTCAAGGAGATACGTAGAAAGCATAGCCGCAAGGAGCAAGATCGCAAAGCACATGATAGAGAAAAATGATTACGGATTCGTGTATGTATGCTTCACTGAAACGGACAGGATGCAGCACTCGACCCTCAACAACCCAAAGTACAGGGACTATCTTCTCCCGATATATTCCGAGATCTCAAAATTTGTAGGGTATGTAATTGAGAGGGCAGAAAAAGAAGGGGCGCAGGTCCTGATCGTTTCAGACCACGGCGGCCAGCCGATAAGGCAGAAGTTCCTTGTCAACTCGATGCTCATAAAAGAAGGATTCGTCGCACTGAAGGATTCGATTTCATCAGATATCAAGAAGGAGAAGAAAGCGGGAGGTGTCTCACTCAGGTACATGCTTCGCGAAAAGCTGCTCACAACAAGGCTGAGGAGGGTATACGATAAGATGCCATACGCCATGAAGAAGGTAGTATTCAATCTCTCTGCATCGCTCTTCTCAAAGGCCTCCCACGAGGAGTACGTGCACATCCACCTCTATGACATGGACATGGAGAAGACAAAGGCTTTCGCGGCGATATCAAACCTTGTGGTCGGGACAATATGGATAAATGACTCAAGGTTCTCGAAAGGCATTGTCAGCAAGGCGGAAAAGGGGAAGGTAATCAGGCATCTGGTCTCTTCGCTCAACAAAGTCAAGGCACCTGATGGGAAGAAGCTGTTTGCGAAGGTTGAACCCACAGACAAATACTACAAGGGGACGAAGATGTTCATAACGCCAGACCTATTCCTCGAGACCAGGGAGGGCTACACAATAGACGTGAAGTACTTCTCGCTGAAGAGCGATTTCATGAGGCCTGAGCTCTTCAAGAGCGGGGACCACACAAGGTTCGGGATATACGGCGCACTAAACGGCAAGGTGAAAGACAAGATGCAGGTTACGGACGTAGCTCCCCAGATACTGGCCTACTTCGGTGCCTAGATGCAGAAACTCTATTTCGGCATAGTAATCCAACCTGGCCGCCGACTCGATAATGAGATAATGGGGATCATTAGGGACGTCTCCAGGAAGTACAAAACATATAGCGCACTGAAGGACAAGAAGCGCGCCCACATTACCCTTGTCTACATGAACCAGCTCCTCACGCAAAAGGAAGTTGACGGAGCCATAGCAGAACTGAGAGTTCTACTTAAGAAAATTAAGCCATTCACTGTTCGAATAGACGGTGTGCGGACATTTAGGAAGAAGTACGGCAGGAAAGTGAACTACGTAGTCTTCCTGCGCCCGATCCCAAACAATGGCATGTCGACGGTGCACGCGAGTGTCAGGCGCATAATGTCGCCATACAAGGCGACATGGTTTAACCGATTTGTCCCGCACATGGCGCTCGCAAGGACAGATGTCAACAGGAAGCAGTTCCTTGGTATACTTAGGGAATACCGCAACTTCAGCTTCAAACGAAGCTTCCGCGTCACTGCAATAAACGCCATGACAAGAAGGGGAAAGAACGGCAACTGGAAAGTTGTCCCCATGAAGCTGGGCTGAACAGCTACTCCACTATCCCTATCCCTGCAAACTTCCCCTCGCTGTAGAGCACGAACCTGCCGAGCTCACGAAGCGACTCGAAGTTCTCGATTGGCACCTTCTTGCTGAGCGTTATCCTTGACCTTATCGCATCAAGGGGCTCTATCTTGCTCTCCGCCATCGGTTCCCCTGTGGTGGTGTCGATGTGCTTGATGACATCGAACTTCTTGCATGCGACCTCGCTCCCGTTCACCTTTATCTTCAGGTTTCGCCTTATGGGTGCGGTCACGAATATCAGCGAATTTATCTTATCCGTGAGCAGCGGCTTCTCGCTGCTGTCAACTATCACCGTTCCCCTGACGTCCTTGCTTATGGGGGTGCTGATGTGTATCGCAACGTCATCGTTTATCCTAGCTGTCCTGACGCGCTTGCCCTTCACGCTTATCGCGCTTACCTTCGATGTAGCGCCAATCGGCAGTATATTGATATTGCTTCCAACGCTGATCTTTCCGCTGACAACCTTGCCTACGATAATCTTGCGTTCCGGATCTATGAATCCCTGGGCCACGACTCTGAGCGCCGACCTGCCAAGCCGTGTGTCCTCGCCCTTTGCGTGCACATAAAGGAGGTCCAGCACCGGCTTTCCCTTGTACCACTTCATCATCTTGCTCCTCTTCACCAGGTTGTCCCCGTTGTATGCGGAGATGGGGACAAAGAAGACGTTTGACCTCTTGAATCCGACCCTCTCTATGAACTTGGCCAGCTCAGTGCACATCTCGTGGAACTTCTTGTGGTCATAGCCTATCAGGTCCATCTTGTTTACCGCAACGATCAGCTTGTCTATCCCGAGCATCCTTGCGATGAAGATATGCCTCTTCGTCTGCTCACGGATCCCCTCCTCCTTCTTTGCGGACACCATGAGCAGTGCAATCTCCGCGTAGGACGCCCCGCTGATCATGTTCTTTATCAGCTCCTCGTGGCCAGGGACGTCGATGAAAGCGAACGCAAGGTCCTTGTGGACAAGCTCCGCCCTTGTGGTGTCTATCGTCATCTCGTTTTCCCTCTCCTCGGAGAAACTGTCGAGTATGTACCCGGGCTCGAACTGCCTGCCAAGCTCCCTGCTTATCCTCTTCGCCTCATTTATCCTGTCCTGCGTTACGGTCTTTGTGAGTATGAGCAGGTTGCCTATCGTGGTCGACTTGCCGTGGTCCTTGTGCCCGAGAAGGGTGATGTTCTTGACAATCATTCAATCACATGTAGCCTAGGCTCCTCAGCTTCTCCATCACGTATTCCTTCTCCTTGTCCTGCTGTCTTCCAGAACGCTCTTCCGTAGTCGTGGTTGCAAGCTCCTTTATTATCCCGTTTATGTCCTTCACGTTTGAAGGGAGCGCAACAGTGCAGTGCGTGCACCCGAGGCTCCTGTACCTGTATCCGTCGCGCGCGAAATAGAGCGGGTTGACAGGTATCTTGTCCTTCTTCACAAAGTTCCAGATATCGATCTCGTTCCAGTCCAGCAGCGGGTGTATTCTCACGTGCCCCTTTGCATCAAGCTTTGAAGAGTAGTCGTCCCACAGCTCAGCAGGCTGGTCCTTAAAGTTCCACTTGAAGTTCTTGTCCCTCGGGCTCATGTACCTCTCCTTGGCCCGAATACCGTGCTCGTCTCGCCTTATCGAGACAATGAGGGCATCGAACCCGTACTGCTTCATTATCTTCTTGAGCTCTATCGTCTTGTTCGCGCCGCAGCAAGCAAACCCTGACATCTCGGGCTTTATATTGCTCTTTGCGACAATAAGGTCGAGCTTCCACTTCTTTGCAAGCTCCTCCCTGAACTGGTATGTCTCGGGAAAGTCTATCCCGTTGTCGATGTGGATTACCGGGAATGGAACCTTGCCCAGAAACGCCTTCCTTGCAAGTGCGAGCATCGCAGTCGAATCCTTGCCCATGCTCCAGAGGGCTGCGACCTTCTTGAACTTGATGTTCGCCTCCCTGATCACGTATATGCTCTTCTCCTCCAGACTCTTCAGATCCTGTTGTATCATGCTTGCACCCTGTTGTTTACCTGCAACCCCTTGAGGTAGATGGTTGCCCCCTCTATGTTCTTGCCCTTCCCCTTGAAGATCGGGACCCTTGCAATCGGCCTGTACTTTGCATCGTATATCTCGGCAAAAGACTTGCGCAGGTCCTCTGTCTTCTTGAGCTTCGCCTCCTTCTCGAAGAATACCCTGTAATACCTAGCATTGCTCTTCTTGATTGTGCCTGAAAATGCGCCCCAATTCTTATCGCTCTGGTCCTTCCAGAGCGCCTCAGATGCCTTTCGTATGTTTTCATTTGCCATAGAACCACTTAAATGTAACCGAGGGCCTCGAGCTTCTTGATTACCTCGTCCTTGTCCCCCTTGCTTCCCTTCTTTGCCTCGCTGAGCTTGGCGGTCGTCTCCCTTAGTATGAACGTAACATAGTCAGATACCGAGGAGAATCCCGTGTCCTTTATGCTCTCCTTCATCCTGTCGAACAGCGGGGTGGGTATGGTGACTGTCGTGTACTTCCTCCTCTCCGCCTTCTTTGCTCGCGCCATTTTAACACATATTTCAATTGTATATAATGTTATAACATTATAATATAAAAAGGTTTCTGGAGGGGGGCTTTGTGTAAAAAAGGCGCCTGCTAGCGGGTTTTATACCTTCTTAGTGGATAGGGTAACATGTCGCGTATCACTGAGATATTTAGCAAAAAGTGGTTCCGCAGGGACCTTCTGGTTATACTCGGTTTCCTCGTGGTGCAATTCATGCTCGGAATGACACTGAACCTGTTTGTCTCCTTCCCAAATATCCCTGCAGGTTCCTCGGACCAGACCTACTTCAACGCCATATTTACGACCCCGTTTTTGCTCGAGCATTTTATCGTTGGCGTAGGGCTGCTTCTTGGTTCCGCATGGATACTCATAGGGGCAATAAAAACGAAAATAAGGAATGCCCCCTTTACCGCGGCGATAGGGCTTGTCTCGCTACTGGTCGCATATGTCTCCGGATTTGAGTTCCTGCTATCGGGGTTTCAAAGCAACATATTCTCTTTTACGATGAGCCTGGGCTTCGTGGCGGCGTTGCTTTCGTATTTCAGGCTCTATCAGATTAGCGGTCTGGGGAATTAGCTGAAAAAGGATTTGACCAGGGCCGCAACATGCGTTGCCGATGCCTTTGACTTCCCTGCCGCCCTTACGTTGAACGTGAATGGCACCTCCTCTACCCTGTATGTGCCATCGATGCACTTGAGCAGGTCGAAAAGAATCTTGTATCCGTTGCCCACAAACCTGCTTTTGTTGTTTTTGTAAGTATCAGAAAAGAATCTCCTCTCAACGCCGAAGTATCCGGAGAATATGTCGCTGCACCGCGCCTTCCCCCTGATCACAAGTACCACATATCCCACGACTATCAGCAGCTTCGATATCGCCTTCCTGTGCGCCTCCCATCCCGGTACCGCTTCCCTCACCGCAACAACAAGCCGGTTTCCATCGCGCAGCGCCTCTATTATGCTGCCTATCTTCTCAGGAGGATGCTGGAAGTCTGCGTCCATCACTATGGCGAATTTCGTCCTGCTCTTAAGTATCCCGTCGACAGCGCTTCCCGTGAGGCCCTTCTCGAGCCCCCTTTTCGACCTGTCAAAAAATGAGACGTTGCCGTTCCTCTTAGCTGCCCTCCTCGCCTCATCAAGCGTTCCATCCTTTGAGCCGTCATCCGCAACTATGACCCTGATCCCCGGGTAATCGCCGGTTATCCTTGCTATCAGCCTGCCGATGTTCTTTCCCTCATTGTATGTTGGGAGGACAATTGTAACATCAGTGTATCTCATCGGATCATGCCGTGTTGAAGAATTTTGTGAATATCGATGTGTACCTGCTCAGCCAGTACATCAGCTTGCCCATCAGAGGCAATCCCTTCACATGGCCCGCGACCTCATCAAGCGTGCCAGAATCGACGCCCTTGAATACCACGAGCAGGGGAGGATAGAGCAGAACCACGGCGACAATCCCTATCAGGAGCTGCGCGTAGCTGTTTGGCACAAGATGGACTGCCGAGATTATCATGCCGAGCACAAGGCTTGCGACATACATGCTCAGTATCTTCACCTTCTGCAGCCTTATGCCAAAATACTTCCTTATTGCGGAGCTGAACAGGAAGAGGTTTGCGATGCTGCCTATGAAGTAAACCGACGCAATTGCGCCGATCGCCTGGTAAATCGGTATCAGCACAAGAACCGCTGCGAACTGTATTATCACGGAGACGAACACGTACTTGAGCAGCTCCTTTGCCCTTCCGCTAGCAGTGAGGAAGCTGGACATGAAGTAGTTGATCACGTTGAGCGCCGTGCCGATCGCTATCAGGAATATGTAGAAAGGGGCGCCTGTGAACTGGTGGAGGAATATCGAGATTATCTGCTTTGCAAACACGCCCGTGAACACTATTATCGGAAGGTTCAGGAGGAGCGAGTAGTCAAGCGCCTTGTTGTATCTTGCGGCAACCTCTGCGCCGTCCTTGTGCTCGCGCAGCACGGTCGAGAAAGCCTGTATCAGTATGGACGAGAGCGTGCCGAACACTAGCGTTAGTACGCCAAGCGCCTTGAGCGATGCCCCGAAGTCCCCTATCACCGAGGAGCTGGCGTAGACCCCGAGGTAGAGCGTTGCAAAGCTGACAACCCCTCCTGTTATGAAGTTGTATGTCCCAAGCGATGCGGAGAACTTGAGGTTGTCGTAAACCCCTGCCCGATCAGGCATTGGCAGCGCGGTTATGTCGAGCTTTTTCATAGAGGAGGCTATGAAGATCGCCATCAGTACGAATCCTATGGCGTCCCCTATCAGAAGTCCACTCAATCCTCCGTTCACGCCAAATCCCAGCAGGACGAGCCCTGCGCCGAACCCGAACTGCAGCACGCTTATCGTTGTGCTTGAGATCGCAGCCCCCTTGCCGTTCCCGAGCCCTATAAGCGCGGAATAAGCTGCGCCCCAGAGCATGCTGAAGAAGAGGTCGGCGGAGACTATGATCAGGGAGCTTTTCTGCAA
>JAGWGY010000012.1 GCA_028867115.1 Microcaldota archaeon | reverse complement strand
TTATCGCGTTTGCAAATAGGCTGTTGCCAGGGGAGATCTCGAGCCACTGATAGGTGTATGGCTTCGCACCGCCGGTTGGTGTGGCTACGGTCATGGTTGCTGTATTGCCCTGCATTATTGTTTGGGAGGCGGGAAGCGCATTTGGCACCACAAGCGGCGCGGCGTACGCTATGTTGAAAATGAGCAAAAGGAATGCGAACGCTGCAACCCTCGGGTATGGGGAGCCCATGCAATAACGCTGTTTAATTGCAAAACTAAATCTAAAAACCCACGTTAAGGCGGTTTATTCGTGCCGCTGGTGGAGCTTTGGGTCTGTTGCGAAGATGTTACCACGGTTCAGGAGTAGGTAGATCATTATGCCGGATACAGGCAGGACAAGCCCCAGCATCACGCTGGTGCTGTCGAACTGCGTGAGGAGCGCAAGGCAGGAGACGACCCCGAGCAGGGCCGTGACAGACACCCAGCCTATGCTGACCGGCGCCTTGAATGGCCTTTTTAGGTGCGGCGCTGTCCTTCGCAGGTGAAGGAGGGCGATGTTGACCAGCACGAACGTGAGAAGGGAGCCGAAGCTTGTCACCTTGGCTATCTCACCCACGCTCCCTATGGGCAGGAACAGCAACGCAACAAAGAATGTAAGAATCGAGGCGAATATAGGTGTTCGTGTCCTGCGGTTTACCGCCCCCAGCACCGGCGGAAGAACCCCCTCCCTCGACATGCCGTAGATTATGCGTGACCCGACAAGCAGCAGCACCAGGACGGTATTCATCGTAGTGAGCAGTGCTGCAATGAGCAGGACGTCGTATGCCGCCGGGCCCAGCGCCGAAGATGCTGCCAGTGCGAGGGGGGCGTTGGATTTGGAGAGGCCCTGGTATGATACAAGGCTTACTGCGGAGATCCCGACCAGCACGTACAGTATTGTTGTCAGCGCCACTGAGATGATCAGGCCGCGCGGTAGTGTCTTCTGCGGGTTCTTTGTCTCCTCGGCAAGGTTCGCGATGTTGTCAAAACCTATGTATGCAAAGAATACCAGGACAGCGGCGCCGAATATCCCCGTGATCCCGTTAGGCGAGAAGTTGTAGTCTACGGAGCCCAGCTTTGGTAGCCCTGCAGCGATCACTATCAAAAGGCCAATTATCGCGATTATGCTGAAGATTGTGTTTGCCCTAAGTACGTATTTTACACCTACTATCCCGACAACCGTTAGCAGCATCAGCAGCACTACCGCAACGATCCATGCCGGAATTATAAGTATGCTCTGGAAATACTGCGCAAACCCTAGGGAGACCGCAGCTGCGGCTACTATCTCTGTTATGAGCATCATCCACTGCGTTATGAATGAGAGGAGCCGATTTCCGTACGCCCTGCCCAGGTATGTGTACTCTGAAGCGTCCTTAGGGTACATGGAAGTAAGCTCAGCGTACGACAGCCCTGTGAAGAGCGCGATTATAGCGCCGGCAAGGAATCCCATCCAGACCGCGTTTCCCGCAATGCCTGCTGCGCCCCCGACTAGGACGTATATCCCCGCGCCTATTATGTTCCCAACCCCGTAGAATACTAGCTGCGCAAGGCCTGCCTCACGCCTTAGTTTTATCTTGGATGCAGAACGTTTTGCCATCGCCATCTCGCCATGAGGTTTATGGTTCAGAGAAACTCGTCAGTTTCGGTCCTCTCAGTTATCTCCCCGACCAGGTTTGACTTGAGGAGCCTCCTGGAGTCATCGGTGCTGTGGTTTGCGAGAAGCCATCCGAGCTTCACGTACGCAGTCTCGGGCATCATGTCCTCGCAGTGTATAGCACCGGCTGCTGCCACCTCCCTTAGGTTCCTGTAGACCTTGTCGCTAACCCTGCCGAATATCGTCTGGGAAGTCATCCCGATAACTACGCCCTTCTTGCTCGCCTCCTTTATGTGAGGTATCCATGAGAGCTCCTTTATGCCAGGAGTGGTCGGAACGTGCCCAAGGCCCGTTCCTTCGAGGATTATCCCCTTGCAGCCCTTGCTTACATAATAATCGAGGATTGAGGGGTCAGAGTTTGGGTGCACCTTGATCAGTGCGACCTTTGGCTCAAAGCCCGTTTTAGCAGAAACTTTCCCTTTCTCCTTAGATATCTCGCGATACTCCGATAGGTACTCTATTGAGCCTGCAGTTGACACCCTTGCAATTGGGAGATTGTTAACAGGCTTGAATGCGTCACGCCTTGAAGTGTGAAGCTTGCGCACCTTGGTTCCGCGGTTGAAATCGCAGAAGTCGTCCGATGAGGACCCGTGCATGCATATCCCAACCTCGGCGATGTTGCTGCTTGCCGCAATCCTGACAGCCGCGATCAGGTTGATGAATGCATCGCTTGACCCTCGATCGCTGCTTCTTTGCGCGCCGGTATAGACAACCGGCCCGTTGAGGCCTTCTAGCATGAAGCTGAGCACCGCAGATGAATAGTGCATCGTGTCGGTCCCGTGGGTGATGACTACGCCCCTTGCGCCCTCGTTGAACGCCCTTGCTACCTGCTCTGCTATCACCTGCCACTCCTTGTAGGTCATGTCCTCAGAGAGGATGCTGAACGGGTTGTAGATCTTAAGGTTAGCGATTCCGTTGAGCTCGGGGACATCTGCGAGCAGCTCCTCGGGCTTTGTGAAGGTGTAGACGCCACCGCTTGTGTAGTCGACCTTGCTGCCGATAGTGCCGCCGGTATATACGATTGCGACTGTGGGAAGCGAGGGGTTGGATTTTATCTGCGCCTTCGGGAATGTGAAGCTCTTTGTCTCTACATTAACCTTTTCCGCTTTCGCGCCTTTGGCCACCTTTATCCCAACGTTGTACCCGTTCTCCTGCTTTATGATAAGTATTGATGAGTCACCGACTTCGGGGCGCGGCATGACCACGCCGCGGAACGTATCTTCGCCCTGAACGAGCTTGATCGTGTCTCCGACTGATGCACCGCCTTCCTTGAGCAGCGCCTCGACTTCCTTGCTGTACATGCACGGTGATAGGAAAAGGAAGTTTAAATTTGTTTGCAGAGGGAAACCTCTTTTAACCTGTATGTAAAAAGCTAACCATGGCAAAATCCAAACGGTATTGGAGGGAATCTGTGACGCTAGCACTGCTTTTTGCCTATTTCATCGTTCTTGGCGCGCTGTTCTATTTCGGGATGCCTGGGCAGCTCTCGTGGGACATACTTCTTGTAAGCGCAATAATTTGGCTCGGCGTAGAGGCCAGAGGGAACAGCGGGAGGCTGGGCAATGCACTCAAGATAGGCCTCTTCCTCATGGTCTTCGACTTCATATTCGAGAACTCGGGATGGGTGCTTGGGCTGTGGCAGACGCACAGCTCCTTTGCTATCGGGGTGGTGCCAATAGAGGTGATGGGGATAGCATTTTTCGGAGGCGCTGCGTGGGCCCTGTATCTACCCAGAAAATTCAGGCTCTGGCACTCCTTGGCAGATTGCACAGTGTTTGCGCTATTCGGTTCGCTAGGTGAATGGATGCTGATCAGGCAGGGGCTGTTTGTCTACAAACTGTGGTGGACGAGCGAGCTTGCGTTTGTCGCATATTTCGGGACCTGGGTGATCCTTCACTTTGTAAGGTACAGGGTCTTCAGGGACTGATCAGCTTCTTTTTCCATCAGGGAAGTAAAGGTAGGATAGCAGAAGGTCTGTGAATATCTCAGGAGTGAGATACTTCACTAGGTCCCCGACCTTGACCCACGCGTAGTCCTGGTGCTCTTTTGGGTCAATCTTAACATCCCCATCCGCATCTGCAGCGAACATGAAAAGCCGTACCGTTATCCCTATCGGCTTTACAAAATAGTCGGCATCGCCAACATATTCCTTTATTTTCGTAAGCCGCAATCCCGTTTCCTCACGCAGCTCGCGCACGAGTGCAGCGTCTAGGCTCTCACCTTTTTCGACCTTGCCTCCTGGGGTCTCCCACTGTCCGCCCCTTATACCGTCGTTAACGCGCCTCACGAGTAGTATTGCATCATCATTCACCACCACTGCGGCAACAGCATGTATTGAGACGCCATCGCTTACGGCGCTGCGGGCAAGATTTTCAAAGTCGATCCCTTTTTTGAAACTCTCCATATCAGACCTTCCAAAGGTTAATTTCAAAACGTGATATATAAAGATGATTCAATGAACGTTTAGCGGTTTTGTCCATTATGGCCAAGACAAACACCTCAAGGAGGGATAATAACCGCTGACGCCAAATTTGTGAATGCGCAATGCGCACCTGTGGCCAAATGGATTACATAACAAGGCTCTACAAGAGGGTTCCGCCGCTGGTTAATCCCGCCTTTGCGTCAATTTTTGCAGCAAGCATATCTGTTAGCGCACTGTTTGCTGGGCACCTTTTGGGATGGCACCTGGCTTATGCAGTTGGACTGGCTTTATTTTTCGCTTGCACGTGGGCGTTTTGCTACATTGCAACAAGGACGCAGGGGGTTGCGCACGATGTGTTTTCACAATCAATTCTGCTCGCAGTACTGAACGGTGCTGTGATCATAGCGGCATCGGTGCTCTGATGGCAGTTCTACTTGACAGATTCGAGATTACCTCCCTGCCAAGCGATCTGAAGGCCGCCGACTTTGTAGGAGCGCTCAGCGGAGCCCCCTTTGTGCTCGAGAACGACCTGAGATCCGGTAAGACGTACTTGCTTTTTGAAGACGGGTCGCTTTGCGAGCGTATTAGGAGAGCGCTCCCTGGATTTGAATATTCTCCAGCCCCGGTTTCAAGCGGTGTGCACCAGTGCACGCTGATGAGCCCTTTCGCGTTTGACGACAAGGTTCCTGCATTTGATGACATCCACAGGGTGATGGGCACAGCAAACTGCAGGATCTACATCTTCTTTGTCAGATCCGACATCTCAAGGGTAGGCGCCATAAAGGAGAGGATTGAGGAGGCGCTCAGCAGGAAGGAGGTGAGGGCGACAACCAGTTCAAGCGGCAGGTCCTCGTACAGCTCCGTGCACTCCGACCTGTACTACGGATCTGATGAGAGGGCAGCCCTATTGCGTATCATCGCCTCGCTAAGCGAACTGATAGGCTCTAACGGTGGCGCATACAATATCAGCATCGCGCTGGAATCAGAAGATGAGCAGGTAGCCGCATATGTAAGGTCTAGAGTCGCAGTATTCGAAGAGCGACGCGCAAGGGCAGATGGGATAGGGAGGATTTACTCTTCGCTCAAGTCTCTAGACACGATACCTTCAAGCTACAGGCTAGCCAGCCTTTTCTTGGCGTTCTCGAACAGGATACGCAGGATCTCGCCGGTAAGGATTTCGGCTGTGGCACCGCGCAACTCTGGCATAACCCTTGGGACTATGCTAAACAGCGGCATCCAGGAGAGCGATGAAAGCCTGACTATAGAGAGATCCTCACTGAATCTCGGGACGGTAATAACAGGGTTGCCTGGTGTCGGCAAGACCATTGCGACAATGGCGCTTGCAGCACAGATTGGCAAGGAGAGTGCCAGCATAATCGTCCTCTCGCCAACCAGAGAGTGGTCGGAATTCGCATCGCAGAACTCCTTCCGCTCGCTGGACATCTACAACAGCCGCATTCCAATCAACTTCTTTAAGTGCTACAATGAGGAGTCGAAAGGGAAGTTTGTCGAGAATCTGTCAATGATGCTTGCAAACGCGTCCGCTGCGGGCCCCTACAGAAACTCGCTAGAGAAATGCCTGCTCGCCGCCCTGAGGAGGTGCTATGGGAAGACGCTCTGCCCTGATCCCGTGTTGCTATATGAGGAGATAGAGGAGAGCATAATAGAGCAGCACGGCAAGCGCACAAACGCTGGCGTAAGGTACACAAAGCACGGTGAGAACGTCAGGGCTGCGCTCGAGAACCTGCGGCTCATGCTGTTCAGGCCGGAGTTTTCGTCTGCAGATGGGATTGACCTGCACGAGGTCTTCAGGTCAAAAGTCGTCTTTGACCTATCCTCAGTCGGAAACAATATGAAGCAGTTCTTCTACTCCCTTATCCTCAACCAGCTCTACGGCTTCACTGAGGGGTTTGACGAGAAGGGAAACGATGAGCTGCGGATGCTGATAATCATGGAGGAGGCGCAGCTGATATTCGGGCAGGAGGAGGCGTCCGCTGTCACAATAGACCTAAAGCAGAGGATACAGGATTTTCGCAAGAAGGGCATAGGCCTTATCCTGATCGCACACAGCATAACAGACATAAACCAGAGCCTGCGCAGGCTCTGCCAGACCAGGCTCTACTTCAGGCAGAGCCCAGACCTGATAAAATACGCAGTCACGGACCTCGGGATAGGGGAGGAGGAGATGGAGGGCACAGTCTCGAGGATGAGGAGCCTCTCAATGGGGGAGTGCATAGCGCAGTGCATCGATTCGGGGCGGGAGGGCAAGGTATGCTGCGGCCCGTTCTTTATCAAGTCCCCAAGATACGAATTGATGATGCCGCTTGGGACTGATGGCAAAAAAGAGGCATTCGATGGGAACTACTTTTGCGACTGCATATTGAAAATCCTTGATGAGAGGGATTCCCCTGCCGGCGATGTGAAGGGCAGGGTCGAGTATCTGGGGGAGCGCGTTTCAGAGTTCACATCGAATGAGAGGGGAGAGGCGCGCATAAATGGATTAATGAGGGGGAGAAGATATATCATCAGGATAAAACACGGAAAGTCAAAGGTGCAGATTCATCCGCTTATCGCCGAAGGCAATGTTATTATTAAAATGGTTGATGCCTGACTCGAATGCATGCGTATGGCGGATCACAGGAAAACGTATTTAACCTGCTATGCGATTTATCAGTATGGCGGAGCAAGGGGATTTTGATTGGGAGCTGCATCCGGACCTTGAAAAGTTTGTGGTGGGGGAGGTTAATTCGTTCCTCTCGAAAAACGCTTTCGCAAAACAGCTATCCGACAGGATGCTCAGTGAGACATCCACCAGGTTCATAGACTGGGTAGACCACATAATCATCCCTGAGAGCAGGGCGGGCTACGATTCGCTTGAGAGGATTGGGCTCAGGGAGGAGAAATCTGAGGGCGCGCCGGACGGGTCAAGAGTGTTCCGGCATCCAAGATCATACCTTTTCCCGATACTCACATGGGAATCCGAAGTCACACAGCTTTCGATAAAGCCGGAGAGCATCGAGGACTTCCTTCAGGTCTTTGGCAACGGGATAAATGCAGATGGAGAACCTTTTGCGCCGTTGCGAAAGGCAGAGGTCAAGAGGGATGGGGATACACTCCTCTGCGCTGTTGAGAGGAGGGGATACGGCGGATTTGTCGTAAAAGAATCATCAGACACCTCTAACTACCTGAACGCGCTCGGCGCAATGTTTGAGCGCAAGAGGCATTTTGAGGAGGACTCCGAGGGGATGCAGGAAGTTGTGGAGACCATTTCTTCCCTTTCTGGAAAGCTTGCGACTGCAAGGCTTTCCGATGCATTCTTCAGATCGGAGAGGGCTTACTGGCAGAGGCGCAACCGAGCAGGCCAGGTGCAGAAGGCCAGGCAGGATGCGCTCGGATTAGGCTGGGGCAACCACGACCACCACACATACCGCTCATCCCGCGCCAACTTTGTGGGAATGATCAGGATATTCGAGTCGATGGGGTACAAGTGCAGGGAGAAGTACTATGCTGGGGAGAAGGCAGGATGGGGGGCGCAGATACTCGAGCACAGGGAATGCGACATAGTCGTCTTCACTGACGTGGACCTCAACCCGGATGAGACCGAGATAGATTTTGCGCACAGGGGCTTTGAGGAGAGGGAGACAAAGATGGGCACGGTGGGGCTCTGGGTCGGGCTTCACGGGGAGAGCATACTGCAGGCGGGCATGCACCACTTAGAAGCGAGGTTCGACCATGAGAAGCTGACCGCTGACCTCCCGAAGTACGGGGTGAGCGTTATGCCACCGTTCTCGCACTTTGAGTTCCTAAAGCAGGCCTTCACCGCAGGGGAGATGTGGAAGGTGGAAAAGAGGAGACTGGACAGGCTGCTTGCAGATGGGTTCATAACAAAGGAGCAGTACGGCGCTTTTGAGAGGGATGGAGCGATAGGCAGCCATATGGAGAATCTTGAGCGGGACCAGGGATTCAAGGGGTTCAACAGGAGCTCTGTCACCAAGATAATAATGGAAACCGATCCGAGGAAGCAGCACTTTGCCGGCGCATGATCAGTCGAATATCTTTCCGCCGTTTAGTATCCCCTTAGGGTCAAATACCCTCTTTATCCCCCTCATCAGCGAGATGTTCTCAAGAGTCCCTTCAGCTTCGAATTCTTCCTTTAGCAGTCCCTTCTTTTCGATTCCTATGCCGTGCTCCCCGGAAACCGCGCCCATGCTCTCTATTGCAATCCTTGCAAACTCCTCCTGCATCTTCTCCATCTCCCGCACCTCGCGCTTATCCCCCTTATCGTAGACTATGTTTGCATGTATATTGCCGTCCCCTATGTGACCGAACAGGACTGTGGTAAGCCCGTACTTTATCGACGACTGCTCCATCTTCCTGAGCGCAACAGGCAACCGGGAGCATGGTACAACTATGTCGGAGATCATTATGCTCTGCGACTTCCTATCCGCGCTCTCCTTCATTATGGTGAATATCTCCTTTCTTGCAATGTACATGTTTTCTATCTGCCTTGGATTGTATGCGATTGAGATGCCGAAGCCTCCGCAGCGTTTCAGGTCGCGGCTAACTTCGCTTGCGATGCGCCTGATCGCTTCCCTTGTGGATGAGATACCAACCAGAAGCATGTAATTCGCATTTTTCGGGAAGGTGAAATTCTTTATCTGCCCTGCAACCAGCTCCATTGCACCACGATCCAAAAACTCTGCGGCAAGCGGGGTTATCCCGCTCCCTTTTATCATCGCAATTGTCCTTCCCGCATCCTCTATGCTCGCATAAAAGGCTGTCGCGAGTGCGGAGGACTCAGGAGCGGGCCAGATCTTGAGTATCGCCTTTGTGACTACTGCAAGAGTCCCTTCGCTTCCCACAAGAAGCCCAGTCAGGTCGTAGCCTATGGATCTCTTGAGCATCCTTCCCCCCGTCTTTATGATGCTCCCGTCCGCAAGGACCGCCTCTACCCCGAGCACCCATTCCTTTGTGGAGCCATACAGCACTGCCATAAGGCCGCCTGCATTGGTCGAGATTGTGCCGCCTATGCTGGCGAACTCTATGCTTCCGGGGTCGGGAGGATAGAAAAAGGAGTGTTCGGAGAGGCTCTGGTTGAGCTCTGCGATCGTGACTCCGGGATCCACGATCGCATACCTGTCCTCGATGTTTATCTCGTGTATTTTCTTGAAGTTTCGCATGTCGATGACTACGCTTCCCTTCTTTGGGACAGATGCGCCTGTTAGCGAGGATCCTGCTCCCCTAACCACAACGTTTATCCCGTGCTTGTTGCACAGCTTGAGTATGCCGCTTATCTGCGCTGAAGTGCGAGGCGCAACGGCGGCAAGCGGCTTTTGGCCCAAAAAAGGGGATTCATCGCCGATAAGCCTTTCATCTTCGCTCTTTGGGAGCATGCCGTCTGCCCCAACGATCTTCTTTAGCTTTCCCGTAAAGTCCATCGTACCATGGGTAAATGCCATTATATGCTTAAAACATTATCTTGCAGCAGGGTGGAGGGGATAGAAAGAAAGCGCCGCCGCTTAGCCTGGTAGAACTATTGCAAATTACCCAAGTAAATAGTCTACGCTAAATACTTTTTTGCCCCTTTCATTTCATGGCCGCGAAAAAGACCTTGATGAAGGGGGAATGGAACCTCAAGGAGCTCGTAACTGACAAGAAGGATCTGGAAACTAAGATAAAAAAGCTCGATTCGCTTACCAAGAAATTCGAGCAGAGCAAAAAATCATTGAAGAACACGATATCTTCAGGGCAATTCAACTCTGCACTCAAGACTCTAGAGCAGTTAAATGAGGTAGACAGCATACTCGGAAGCTACGCATCCCTCAGGTTCTCTGAGGACACCCAGTCCGATGAGAACTCCGCGCTGATGACAAGGATTACCAGGCTTGACACGGCAATATCAAACCGCATGACGTTCTTCTTCAACTGGTGGAAAAAGGAGGTGGACGATAAAAACGCAAGGCGCCTGATAAAGGATGCCGGGGAACTCTCCTACTACATGGACTACAGCAGGAGGACGGCAAAGTATATGCTATCCGAACCGGAAGAGAAGATAATAAACACAATGTCATCTACAGGGATCTCATCGCTCATAAAGCTCTATGGCAAGATAACAAACGCTTTTGAGTACAACCTCAAAATCGGGGGCAGGAGCAGGTCGTTTACCAGGGAGGAGCTTGCTGCATTTGTCAGGGGACCGGACATGAGGATGCGCGAGGCGGCGTACAGGGCGCTTCAAGGCAAATACAGCACGAACCTTGGCGTAATAGGGGACATATATCAGAGCAGGGTGCTTTACTGGCATGATAATTTCATAGACATGCGCGGATACAAGTCGCCGATATCGGCAAGGAACATCATGAACGACCTGAGCGATGATTCGGTCAGCGTGCTTCTGGACGTGTGCAGAGAGAATTCGGGCGTGTTCAGGGAGTTCTTCAAGATAAAGGCAAAGGTGATTGGGGTGCGCAGGCTGAGGAGGTACGACCTCTATGCCCCTGTTGCGGAAAAGTCAAGCAGGGCCGATTACACATATGGCAAAGCGGAAAGCATGATAATAGGGGCATGGGAGAAGGTCAACCCGCAGCTGGCATCTTACGCAAAGAGGATTTTTGACCAGGGCCATATCGACTATTCCATAAGGAAAGGGAAAAAGAGCGGCGCGTTCTGCAACGGAGTAACCCCGCAGATCACCCCGTATGTGCAGGTCAACTATAATGGGAAATTAGACAGCGTATTCACTTTGGCCCACGAGCTTGGGCACGCGATGCATAATTGCGCGGCGGCAAAACACTCGATAATGAACATGGATGCGCCGCTGCCCATAGCGGAGACCGCTTCAACATTCTCCGAGACGGTTTTGGCAGAGGACATAATCCCAAAGATGCAGAAGGACGCGCTCAGGGGCCTGCTCTTTAAGAGGATGGATGATTTCTATGCCACGATAGGCAGGCAGTCATACTTCACGCTCTTCGAGATTGCGGCGCACGAAAAGATATCTGCAGGCGCGATGTCATCCGACATAAACAAGGTGTACTATGCCAACCTCTCCGAACAGTTCGGAAACGCAATTGACCTCTCAAGGGACTTCGAGGTGGAGTGGTCGTCCATACCGCACTTCTTCAACACCCCGTTCTACTGCTATGCGTATTCGTTCGGGAACCTCCTTGCGCTTGCGCTATACCAGAGGTACAGGGAAGAAGGGGGCAAGTTCGCAAAAGAGTATCAGGACATCCTTGCTGCAGGAGGTTCACAGAACCCCCAGAAGATGCTCGCAGAGCACGATATCGACATCTCATCGCCAAAGCTCTGGCGCGACGGCTTCGATTACATAAAGGGTCAGGTAGCTCTCCTTAGGAAGAGCGTATGATTGATGGTCGGATGATAACAGAGCTGTCAGGTAAGAAGGTTTCGCCGCTCGGTGTAGGGACCTGGGGGATAGGGGGGTGGATCTTCCCCGACAAAAAGAATGATGCAAGGGAGATTGCATCGCTCAGATTTGCGCTGGATAACGGGATAAACGTCATAGACACTGCGGAGATATACGGGCGCGGGCATGCTGAGGAGATTGTCGCTGAGGCGATAACGGGGCGCGACCGCGAGTCGCTACACATAACATCCAAGGTTTTTCCCACCCACCTAAACCGAAACGGGATCAACAAGGCAGTGCAAAACAGCCTGATGAGGCTGAAAATGAAATATATTGACCTCTATTTGATACACTGGCCGAATCCTGTCGCCAACATGAGGGAGGTCATGTCCACGATGGAGGATCTTGTTGACAAAGGGTTGATCAGGACTTTTGGGGTAAGCAACTTCAGCGTTGAGGATATGTCAAATGCCATGTCATACCTCAAAAAGTACAAGATAGAGGCGAACCAGATTGAGTACAGCATCATGAAAAAGGATGCTGACGTAGACGTTGTCCCTTTTTGCGTGAGGAACAGGATCAAGATAATCGCATACACGCCGCTTGCGAAGGGTGAGGTGGCTACTTTCAAGCCCGTAGTCGAGATTTCGAAGAAGATTGGAAAGACCCCGATCCAGGTGGCGCTAAATTACCTGATGAAAAACTCGCTCCCGATACCCAAAGCAGGCCGTGCAGAGCACATGAAGGAGATCTTGGGGAGCGTGGGCTGGGAGCTTTCGGATAATGATTACAAAGCGCTTCGCAGCGCCTAGTTGGTCTGCGAGAACTGGCCCTTCACGATCCTGTTCACCTGGTCGAGAGTCTTCCGTTCCTTTGCTGCACGCTCGTCGATCCTTGCAAGCTTCCTCCTCCTTGTGCTTATCCTTGTGCGAAGGCCGTTTATCTGCCTCTTTTTTAGCAGCCAGGACAAAAATGAGGCCTCGTTGTACTTGAGGAGCAGGTCAAGCCTCTCTATTTTCCTGCTCTCCTTGTCCTTTGCCCCGTCGTACCGCTTTATGCGCGAGTCAAGCTCACCCACCATCAGCCTATAGTACCTGTTGAGCGAGTCCAGGGTCTTGGCCTTCATTGTGAGGCCTGTAAGCAGCGTTGACGCAACGTCGTTCCCTAGCTTGTTGTTGTAGAAGTATGCGAGCCCCTCGAGTATCCTTATGTAGCCGCTCAGCTCTGCGCGGCTCATGTTCTTCGTATTTGCGATGATGTTCTGCACCGAGAAAGCCTCGTACTCTAGGCTCCCGAACAGCCTCTGCATGTTAGCGGTGTGCTGGTCTATCGTGTCTGAGAGGTGCTTGTCGTGCTTCACCTTCGCCCTCCAGCTGTCCTGCACAACGTTGCGCAGAGCGAGCCCCTCAAGGTTTGCGTAGTGCCTTATCCTCTGATTCTCCTTCAATGTCACTGGTTTTTCGTTGTTTACATTCAGGATTACCATAGCGTCGCCTCTATGATCCGATGAAAAGCATCTCGTCTTTGTTATCGAGCCTGAAGAACCCAACCCTCTCGAGTTGGACTATCTCTCCCTCCCTTAGGCTTTTTGCAGCATCCTCCACAAGGCCATCCGCCTTCGTGAGGCTATCCTTGTTGAACTCCCCGTCTATCAGCAGCCTTCCGGGTATCAGCAGCTTGGCCGGGGAGCAATTGCCTTCGCTGACCCATTGCACAACCTTTGAATGATTACCTTGGTCGCCGATGTGTTTTGCTATGATGTCGCCCTTTGAGTTGCTAACCTCTACATTAAATAAGTCTTTAAGCCTTATCCTGTCTCCATTTTTGAGACCGATGGAATCCTTTTTGCCGATATAGAAATTGTTCCCAACCTTGTACGAACGATATTCCGAGGGGTTCTCGCTGCCAAACCTCATTTTAGCCTCAAAGGAATCCATCCCCTCGACCTTGAGGCGTACAGGCTCTTCGACAAAGAAAAGATGCTTTGCAGTCTTGTCGACTATCCTGCGGTTCTCATCGATCAGCATGCTTATGTCGACTATGCTGTTGACCTTGCTCATGCCGAAGCGCATCACGAATTTCTTTATCGCCTCCGGGACTATCCCCCTCCTCCTGAGCGACGCTATTGTTATCAGCCTCGGGTCGTCGTACCCCATCAGGAACCCCTCCTTTATCAGCCTTGTCGTCTCCCTCTTTGAGGTGATGTTGTCCTTTATCTCGAGCCTAGCTACGCTGTGCACCCGTGGTTTTCGGAGTTCGAGCAAGTCGAGCAGCCGGTAGTAGAGCTCATCGCGCAACTCGTACTCCTTGCTCCTCATCGCATCGGTAATGCCCTCTAGCGAGTCGATTATCGGTGTGTTGAAGTCGTAAGTTGGCCATGCGGAGTATTTTGTGCCCTGCCGATAGTGGGGCTGCCTCTTTATGCGGAACAGCACAGGATCGCGCATCACGGTGTTGAGGGACTTTAGGTCTCCCCTTAGCCTAAGGACGGCGCCGTTCTCTTCGAACCCGCCGCTAACCATCTTCTTCCAGAGTTCCAGGTTCTTGTTAGGTATTGCTGCCCTATGCTCGCATGAGATGGATTCTGTGCGGTTTTGCTTTATTGTATCGCCGCTGCACATGCAGACATACGCATGCTTATCCCTTATCAGATGCTCCGCGTACCCGTAAAGCTGCTCCATGTGGTCGCTTGAGTAGTACTCCCTGTCGAACTTTATCCCCAGCCACTTGAGGTCCTCCTTGAACTGGTCGACGAACTCCTGGCTCTCCTTCTCCGGATTGGTGTCATCGAAAAACAGGGCGAGAGTGCCCTTGTATATGTCTGCGAACTCGCGCTCCATGAAGGAGACCTTTGCATGGCCTATATGCATGTAGCCGCCTGGCTCAGGAGGGAACCTGGTGGCGAACTGCCCGGCCACCGCTCCTTCCAGCACGAACTTTGGCACGGATTCCTCTGCCTTCTTCTTTTGGGCCTCTGAGAATTCCTCTTTGTGCTGGGAGAACCCAGCCTCCAAATCGGCTTTGCCCATGGAGTTTACTTCTGCAACTATCTTTGCGATTTCAGAATTGAGCTGGCGCATATCTGATTTTGCATCCGGGAACTGCGAGAGTATCTTGCCAAGGACCGACTTGTCGTTTGCCTTCCCATACTCTATCGCGTTCTTGATGGCGTATTTCCTTATCGCTGATAATATCTCTTCGCTAACCATCACTTACCACCAAGCGCGGTGATGTTCATGCTGTATATGCTGCCGTTCTGCGTGAGCAATGCTGCGACCCTGAGCGGAATCCTGCTTCCCGTTGGGTAGAGCTTAGACTGGATTGTATAATTCCTGTACGATGGCGGCACCGGAACAGTCACGCTCTGTGCGCCCTGCTGCCCGACGACCTGGAAGTTGATGCTCCCGGGGAGCGAGACGCGTTGCTGACCGCTGAATGACACACAGGATTGCGTTGAATTTGAGAGGCGGGATGAGATGTAGCTCGAAGATTGGTAGGAGTTAAGCCTGCCGACCAGAACGGAAAAGGATGTCGAGTTCGGAGAGTAGTAGTTGTAAATTGAGTTGTTTGCCTCAAGCTTTGTGAGCAGCAGCGAGACGTTGTCGCTTGCTGCTGGGGAGAGGGTCGCATTGCAGCCAACCAGGATGTTGAATACCTGGCCGTACCCGCCTATAGTGCCGTTAAGGTTCGTGCTTGCGTACACTGTCTGCGCAGGCGGCCTTATTGTGGTCGTGGTGCTGCCTGTCTGCGGCAGCGCGTTTGAGCCGAATGCGGCATACGATGCAATGAATATAACGGCTATGAACAGCGGGATTACTAGCCTCTTGATCTGGTTCATGTCCATCCGAATCACAAAGTGTTTTAATATCTTCTGCGCAAATAAGAATTGCAGTAATAATGTTTCCTGCTTAAATATAAATTAGATACCCTAGGGCATCTTTTAGCAAGTGATTTGATGGGCTTCAAGGATGGAGATTTTGTAAAGATTGAGTATACGGCATGGCGCGCTGCTGACCAGCAGATAGTCTACACGACTGACGAGAACAAGGCAAAGGAGAGCGGCGTGTATTATGAGAACACAAGGTACGGCCCGCAGCTTGTGGTGGTCGGCAAGAGCAATGTTATCAAAGGGCTCTATGATGCAATCAAGGGGATGGACGTTTCAGACCTAAAGAAGGTGGAGCTCGAGCCAAAGGATGCTTTCGGGGACAGGGACAACAACCTTGTGAGGGTCATGTCGCTTGCCGATTTCAAGAAGAGGGACATGGTGCCATATCCTGGAATGCAGCTCGACCTTGACGGAGTGGTCGCAACGGTAAGGAGCGTAACTTCGGGCAGGGTCCTGGTAGATGCAAATCATCCTCTTGCTGGCGAGAAGCTTATATATGAGGTCAAGGTGGTCTCCAAGGTGGAGAAGCCCGCGGACCAGGTCAAGGAGCTTGCAGAGTCATATTCACTGAAGCCGAAATCCATCAAGGTGGAGAACGGGAAGGTGGAGGTTGAGATAGGCAGCGACGTGGAGAAGAACTCGGAGTACTTCGTGAACAAGACCACTTTCGTCAACGTCATCTTCAGGGATATGGAGAGCGTGCAGAACGTGGACGTGAAGGAGGAGTTCAACAGGGAAAAGAAGGAGGAGAAGAAATAGTCGCTTTTTGAAAGTTAATCCCCTAATTTATTCCCGCAACTGCGAGGATCCCTCGCATCTGTTTTTCAGGTACCCTACCTTAGCACCTTCAGCCTGACAAGTATGTTCCCGACAAAGTCCTTCAGCGTGACGTCTTCTGATCTCTGCGCCTTTGAGAGCGCTGGATCCTTTAAGACCGTCACGAATTCCGACTGGATTATTTCAAGCGTCTTGACCAGCATCTCCTTTGGGTTGTCGACAACATTCGATATTATGTCCACAATCTCCTTGACCCTGCCAGATGAGTTTGCATCCAGAGGATATGAGAAAGCGCGATGCGCAATGATCGAATCGTTTTTGGGATCTGCACCCCTCAGTATCGCCGCTATTGTGGGCAGAGTGCCAAGCGTCTCCCTCCTATAGCTGACATCTATCTCTGTGACAGTCTCTGGGGACCTCCTTACAAACTTTACAGCCTCGATGTTCTCGGATGAGTCCCTGAGCAGGTACATCTTTATGTTCTGGCTCGACATGACGTACTCGTCTTTCTCGAACTTCTGAGGTGGTTTTTGTGTGCTATCTTGCATTTAATCAGTCTTTGATCACGACCCGGACATGGCTTGCCCGTCAGGCTGCGGCGGACTTGGCCGCTTTATTGGAGTAAGCTGGTTTCTCATGTTTTTAATTTTTATGAAGTTGCTTGCGTAGCAGTTGAAATAATCCTCGGCATCTTCCAGATTGTCAACCTTGCAGATCATCCTGTAGTCCCTGAATTTCAGAGCGCTCATGTCGATCGAGAACCCACCCTCGAGCTTAGACGTTCGCCAGACCTTGACCTTTGCGCCATTGCTGTTGTTGGTCTGTAGCACTACATCCCCATATAGGTATAGGTCGCCAGTCTTCTTTATCATGACTATCATACCCGGGAAGGTGAAACCACTGCGCCCGACGCCCATCTCGTTTATTTTTACATCGTTATTGAGCGCATTGATGTACTTTGCCGGGTCGAAGCCGATGACTTTGCCTTCCTCAGGCGCCCTGTTATGATACATAGAAACGATTCTGGTTGATTCTACGGGTTTAAATATTAGGACTAGTCTTTCGTTTTGAAAAAGAGCTCTTTTGCGAGGGCGCTCATTCAGCTATGCTCAGAGCGTATGTGCCGTTGACCTTTATCTGCAGCTTCTTTGCTATGTCGCTCTTCTCCGCATTGAGAATCACCACATAGCCGTGCCACTTGGATGTGAGTGTGGTTGAGCCGCACACAGGGCACATCTCGCCCTGCGCTATTATGTGCCTGCAGTTCTTGCATGCCTTGTCCATTATCTCCTACCCCTCTTTGATGGCGGCTTCCTCTCCCTTGGCTTCTCTGTCAGCCACTCGGGCTTGCCCAGGCCTTCAGGGCGCATCGTGAGCGCGATCTTCGAGTCCTTGACGCTGTTCTTTATGCTGATCGTTGAGACCTTCGCGTATACGGTGTCTCCCTTCTTTAGCGTCTTGCCGGTGTTCCTCGATGTGAACTGCCCGGTCTTGCGGTCGTAGTTTATGAAGTCGCTTGTAATCTGCGAGAGGTGCACAAGTCCGTCGAGCGGGCCGATCCTGATGAAGCTGCCGAACTCTACGAGCTCTGACACTTCCCCGACAACAACCTCTTCTACCTCAAGTGTAAATGTAAGAACATCGAAAATGACGTCGTGGTGGGTGCTAGGGTCGCCGGGGAGGATAATCCCGTCGCTTATGTCCCTCACGTTGAATACTGCGAGTATGACGCCAAGATCGCGGTCGATCATGCGCTCGTACTTGTTCCTCAGCACCTGGGTTGCCGCCTCCTCAAGGTCGGCACCGAAATAGGCTGGGGGCACGCTGAGCGTGTCCTTTATAGTGTGTACGTAATACAACGGCTCACCTAAGCATTAGCAAGATAATATGGAAAGATAGGAATATATAGGGATGCCTAGCGCACGGCCCCTGATATGGCGAGGCTGACTGACATTATCCCCCTGGCCTTCAGCTCCCTCTTGAGCCCAATGTCGTTTGTGCACACTATTGCCTTGCTTTTGGCCGCATTGTCAAGAATCCAGGAATCGACATAGCCGCTGCTCCTGACCACCTTTACCCCGTGGCTTTTGATTAGGGCAAGCGCCACCTTTGCCTGCCTGCTCTCCTTCTTCTTGCCCCCAGATATCTTCGTGAGCTCGCGCACGACTCCGGATGGAACTTCCACGGAGTATTCTGGGAAGTTTTCGGCAACGCTTTGTATTGCATCCGTCTTGTTTGAAAGCCCGAAAAGTATCGAGCTTGTGTCCAAAATTATGATTTTCATCAACAGATCTCCGAATCCAAAATATTTATATGGATGAGCAGGCTAAGTTTGGTGTTTCTATGGGGGGCATAATCAGCGCGATAAACAGTGCCGCGTTCCAGTTCGCAGGATCGGTCTCGGGCACTGCGCTTACATACCTGATGCAGAAGCTTGCCGAGAGTTTCCTGATAGTCATCCCAGTGATAGCGATATACTTATACCTCAAAAAGGACAAGAACGCATTCTCGTTTGTTGTTTCTGCCGCTGTGCTTGCGGTGGCTGCAGAGATTGTAAAGGACATTGTTATGGAACCAAGGCCGTGCACCACAATGTCGTTTCCATGGGCGAATGTGGCTTGTGAATCGGGCTTTGCCTTCCCGAGCAACCATGCGACCACGCTGACAGGGCTCCTGTTTTTTATCAAGGGTTACAGGTACCTTAAGTGGGCGTACCTCATCTGGCTAGCCCTTGTGCTTTTCGGAAGGGTGTACTTGGGGCAGCATTATTTCACAGACGTGGTTGCGGGGATAATCTTTAGTGCGATAATGGCGTATGCCTTATACAGGCTGCGCCACAGGATAAATGCGCTGCTTGGGAGGATCGCCCACATGATAGTGCCGCAGCTCTTCGGCGCCGAATGGGCCAAATAGCATTTTATACCTATTTTGGCATAATATTGACGATAGGATGTCGCTCGACATATACGCAGAGAGGCTGATCCAGTACTACGAGCGCCCGCACAACAAGGGCAAGATCAGCGACGCAAGCGTGCACATGCACGAGGAGAACGTCACCTGCGGGGACGTCATCACAATCTATCTCAAGATAGAGGGCGGCAAGGTATCCGATGTCAAGTTTGAGGGTGACGGATGCGCGATCAGCATGGCGAGCGCGAGTATGGTTACTGATTTTATAAAGGGCAAGAGCATTGAGGAGGTTGAGGGCATGAACGTCGGGACTGTGATGCAAGTCATCGGAATAGACCCAGGGCCTGCAAGGCTCCATTGCGCCACCCTCTCGATGCGCGCGATAAAAGGCGCGGTATTCGCGTTCGAGCACAAGCCGCTTGATGCGAGCACTAAGGAGATGTGAGCTGGCACGTATAAAAGGGTTTTATTCTAGATAAGATGCGCAGCCCCATCGTCTAGTGGCCAAGGACA
>JAGWGY010000011.1 GCA_028867115.1 Microcaldota archaeon | reverse complement strand
GAGCCTCTGCCTTATGTAAGGCTCAAGGCTGTAGGTGTCCGCCAGGTTAATCGCGATCTCAAGATACTTCTCAATACCACCCTTCGAGACGGTCAGCAGCAGCTTCCCTCCGCAGCGCGTGCATGTTCCCTGCAGAGGCGTCCTGCGGTACTTTGCGTTGCAAACAACGCACCTGAAACCCTGCCTTGAGAAGGTGTGCAGGTTGCCTATGAGGTCCGGTATGAAGTGACTCAGTATCAGCCTTTTTGCCGCATCCCTCTTGTCTACCGCGTTTATCATGTCCATGAGCTTGAACTCCGCATCAACCTTGCTCTGCATGTTGTTGAGTATGGTATAAAGGCTCTTCTTCGGGGATGCGGCTATCGACCTGGCAGAAGAACCGTGGGTGAAACCAAGCCCCCTGAACCTCGCCTCCCCCTTCTCCAGTCTGTCCTTGACCATCTCAACCCCGATCTCCGCGGCATACCCTCCTGTTAGCGTCTTGTTGTAGAACGCAAGGGGAAGCTTGCTGCATACCTCCACAACGTGCACCTCGTCGTCCACCTCCTCGGGGAAGATGTTCGGGGAGAGAATTATCGGCGCATCCATGGTCGCGCCTATGTTTGTCGGGAGATAGCTGCGCGAGAAATTTATCAGGCCGTCAAGCAGCAGCATCGTGGTGTCCTCATCCCCATCGCAATTCCTTCTTCTTGCCGATATGGTGTACGGGTGCGCGAACCCTACAAACGCATCAGTGAACCCTATTATCCTGCCAAGCACCCCACAGGACGTGTGCGGCGATAGGGTAATGACGTGGTGCCCAATCAGGTCGTCCACTGTCATTGCGTTGTAGAACGGCTTTAGGCCATAGAATCTCTCAAGCAGGTCATCAATGAACTGGGTGACCCTGAGCATGTACATAGCGCCATTCCTGCTGAGTATTACATCCTGATGCCTCAGTTCCACAAGCTGTTCGGGTGATGTCAACTCCGTGCCTGCATAATCTTTATCGTATCCGAGCTCCCTGAGCCTCTCAACCTTTACTCCCATCTCCTTGGGGTAGAAGTGGGTAATCGGGACGTCAGTCGCATCGAACCTTATCGTGCCGTCCTTGAAGACGAAGAGCCCGTGTATGCTCCTCAGGATCCCCTTCTCTATCGGCTCGATCTTCTTGTCCTTGCTTGTAAGTCCCTTTACGCCCTTGACGGTGTCGGGCATCTTCGATACCCTCAGCCTCCTGGTCGCATTGGAAACGATCTTTGCAACGTCTATCTCGCGCTCCTCGTTCGCCCTTGTGGCAGCCCCGCACCTCTCGCATGTCTTGTTCGTTGTTATTGCGTTGCAGCTTATGCAGACTCTGGATATCACTGCCTTTGACATGCAGTCATAGCAGTAAGGCCCGTCGATGGTCCTCTTGCAGCTGGGGCACACGTACTTTGCGATGTCCGCAATGAAGCGCTTCTCGCCAAACCTCTTCGAGTCTGCAAGGTACGCCTTGGTGATGTTCCTCTCCTTCCCCCCATAGTCCCCGATCGGGAAGAGCCCGTTGGGCGCAGGCTTCATCAGCCTCTCCTTCGCCTTCTCGGGCCTCCCTATCCTTGCAGCGATGAACGTGGACCTTTTCATTATCTTAAATGGGGATAGCATGTTCACGAGCTCCAAGCCTTCCTTGTCGTCAAGCTCCGCATACTTCTCAATGACGGCTTCGCCAACGTCAAGCTTCCCTTCCGGGCCTGATGCGAACCCGAGAGACGCGAGCAGGCTCTGGGCAAAATCACCGGAGACCACAATCTTCCCATCGCTTGCGACATGTGGAACATTGAGGTTCTCCAGCAGCCTCCTTATCTCTGGCTTATTAGCGAATACTATTTTCTCTACTGCGAACAGGTTTCTCCTTGGGCCAAGAATCTGCGAGTTCCTCACAATCTCCTGTGCAAGGGCGGCAACCTCCGCATTTGATAGCGCCTGGAATTCAAATAAGAACTTGGGATGGATTGGTATGCCATGCGCCTGCGAAATGTCATATGCCTGCTTAAAGTCTAGATCGCCAGGCAGCTTTGCATCAGGCTCCTTCTCCTGGAGCTGCGCCTCCCAGAACTCCTCAACATAGCTGCTTGGCATCAGTGGCACGTTGGCGTTCCTGAAATCCCCGTATGTGATCAGTATGTCCCCCAGAGAGATTATCCCGTCGATCTCCTCCTTGACCTTGTTTGCAAGGTCGATGTCGCTTACGCGCAGCGCCTCCCCTGACTTGAGCCTAACAAACGGCCCCTCAAGCGAGTCGACAGGCATGACAACGCACCCCTTCCTCGGATTTTCCATCTTCAGCTGCGTGCCTGTAGCGATGAATCCCATAGTGAGTATCATTGTCGCCGGGTGCATCCCCATCGCGGCTATCCCCGTGAATCTGCTCCTCCCGTACCTGAGCCTAAAGCCCCCGATAGCATTCGGGTATGAGAGTATCGGCCTGCCTGCGACAAGCTCGTCTAGGAACGACCTCGCGCCCCCGTCCTTCTGCTCCTGCTTTGCCCCCTTGTCAACCTTTATCACTGTGTTTAGCCAGCTCCAGTCGAGCCCCACATTCTTTACCTCCTTGAGGACCTTCTTTGCCTTCTGCGCTATTCCCTCGCAGAGCACAAGCGGTATGCCGCCGCGTATCCTGTTCGGAACCCTCACCTCCTTCCCGTCCATGCCTATCCTCTTGAGGTCTCGGTGGACATTCGCCTCGATATCCTCTGTAGGCAGGCTGTCCACGCATATAGGGCAGTTCCTCACGATGTTTCGCAGGTCCTCCTCGCCAGGCTTGTACTGAAGCCTTGCAGCCCTTGCGTTGTATATCTCAACCTCCTCGACATACCTCTCTATCTCCTCCTGCGTTGGCTGGTAGGTGCCGAAGTTAAACATCCTCCTTGCGTAGTCAGCAAACGCAACCGAGAGCGCAACAGAGGTTCCTCCTGCGCTCCTTATGGGTCCTGTGAAGACCATCGCGAGGTAGTCCGATCCGTCCTGGTTGCGGTACTGCGTTATGCCGTACACCCCTTCCGTAGGCGCGACAAGTATCCCGTCGGTCTGTATCGCAAGCCCGACCCTGACCGCAAGCTCGAGCCTCTTGAGGTTATCGTAATCGTCAAACCTGCTGTTGGTGCACACCTCCTTGACCATCTCGAATGCGAGCTCTGACTTTGTCTGCCCCCTCAGCTTCTTCTTTATCGTCTCGGCAAGCCCTGGCACGCCAATTATCCCCTCAACCCTGCTTGCTATGTCCGCGGCTACCTTCACCTCGACGAACTCCTCCGGGTCCAGGCCTTTCTCTCGCGCCTCAAGTGCTGCGGCGTATGCCTTGTTGTAGCCGTCCATTAGCGATTTGAAGTATTCTTGCGTGTCCATCCAATCACGATAGGCTGTTGAAGTCAACGTTGGTCAGGCGCATGCTCTTGCCCTCATACACGGGCACAATCCCCGGAGTTGGTATGTGGCCCTGCTTTATCTGGAATGCCGTCCTCCCCTGCCATGTGCCGCTGTTTATTATCAGCGTCCCGTGGTAGTCGCTAACGCCGTTCTTGTGCACGTGCCCCATGTGGAGTATGTCGGGGACCTCGTCTATCACAAGCGCGTCGTTTTTTGACGGGACTATTATGTTCCCGCCGTATATCGGCGAGAGGTGCCTCCTCTTCAGTATCTCCGTCATCGCGGTCTCGGGCTTTGCATAGCTGCATCCCGGAATGTTCTGTATCACTGAATCAAGCGAGGTGCCATGGTATGCGAGCACCTTTAGCCCCTCTATCTCAAGCGTGCTTGGGTTGGATACTATGTGCACGTTGTCCATCGCAAACTGCCCGATCAGTTCGGATGAGAGCGGCGGCTGGGGCTCGGCACGCTGGACCGCGTCGTGGTTCCCTGGAAGGACGAACACCTCGATGTACTCCGGTATCGAGTATAGGAAATCGAAGAATATCGAGTACTGCTTGTAGATGTCCAGCACCGCAAGGTCCTTGTCCTGCCCTGGATATACGCCTATGCCGTCCGCTACATCCCCGTTGAATACGATGTATTTCACCTTGCCTGCAAGCTCCTTGCCCGATTCGGTCCCCCCGTTGAGCCACTTGAGCATCGCGCCGAAGTTCTTCTCCATGAACAGCTTGCTGCCCACGTGCACGTCCGACATGAGTGCAACCGCGATGTCGCTCTCCGTCTGTTTCTTTGCATGGATCGGCACATCGGGCCACATCATAGAGTTGACTATGACCATCTTGCTGTAGAGCTTGCCCTTTACGGCGATCACGTCGTCGTTCACGAGCCGCTTTGCGTTTTCGAATATCTCCATGCCCTGTATGCTCTCCGACTTGACGAATAGCACCTTCGCCGTCCCGTTCTCATCCTCAACAGTCACAAGTATGTTCCCCTTCTTCGTGATGATCTTGTCGTAGACCATCCCTATGATGCCCACCTCCTTGCCGTCAGCGTACTGCTTTACCGCATCGATCCCCCGCAGCATGCCCTGCATGATGCTCCTGTTGGACTCGACAAAGCGCCTCAGCTTGTTGAACCTGTCGCGAAAATGCTCCGTGAAGTCCGATGTCGTGCCCCCGGTCTTGTCGATCCTCGCCTCCCTAACGCTGAACCTCTTCTCGACGTCCTTTGCCATCGGCTTGAAATCGCTAGAGCGCGACACCTCCACATGGGTGGGTATCTTCTCCTCCTTCTGCTGCTCTATTATCTGGTTAAGGATCTGCTTTGTAAGTATCGCCACGCCCTTCTTCTCGGCAAAAAAAGACTCCACCCTTGCAGACAGCGCCTGCATGTCGGCCGTTTGGATGTCTGCATCGCTTATGTCGGAGGCTATCACTACCCTGTTGCTAAGGCGGTTGGCGAGTTCTACAGCGAGTTTGTTATCCGACAAGAAAAGCCCCCAGGATATTCCTCAAAATAAGTATAAAACCTTTTCAAACGAAGGAATAGTCGACTTATATAAATGGTCCCATCAAAGGGATACTGGTTTTGGAATTATTTGATGGTGAGAATATGCCAAGGATTACATACAAGACGTGCGCAAAGCTTATCCCCGCGTTCCTGCTCGGCGTGACCGCAGCAGGCTCTGTTGCAATCGGGGAGTATCAGATAGCCAGCGTTTATGCCGTTGTGGGGGTCGCATCTTTCACGGGTTTCTTCGTGGCCGCAAAGAGGGACTAAATGATAAGAAAGACAAGGGACAACACCGAGGAGAGGCGCGAGGCAGCCGGGATGATCGGGATAGCTGTGCTCAGTTCCGCGATGGTCGTTGCCGACGTGTACTCTTTAGGGGGCACATATGTCTCGTGGGGCGCCACAGCTGCTGCGTTCCTCTCATTGGGCAGGGGCATGCAGCTGTTGCGCAGCATCAAAAGAAGCTGATCACTCCTTGATCGATTCGAGCATGCTCAGGATGTTCCAAATCACGGTCCTTGCATAAGGAGGGAGGTTGATGTCGTTGCTGACCTCATCTATCTTGTATGTCGCGCCGCTTGACCTCTCAGCGTAGCTGGTCTTCGCGTCGAGCGCCTTCTTCGCCTCATCGAGCGCGCTCTTGACGTTCCTCGGAACGCTGTTGTCCCCGAGGAGCATCTCTATCTGCTGTTTAACCTGCGCAATCGTCTCGTCAAACTGTTTTTCGTCCTTTGCCATGCTAATCACTTACTGTCCGGGCCCGGCGGGATTTTCATCGAGTGATTTTGAACCCGCGACCGACAGATGTCTTCTGCTACGGTGCAGCTTAGAAGTCTGCCACTCTATCCAAGCTGAGCTACGGGCCCAGCATTGAATAGTATTATACGCCTATATATAAAAGAACTCCCTTAGGTTGTCTGTCGTTATCTGTGCAAGCTCTCCCTGCGGAATCCCTTTTATCTTTGAAATCATCTCAAGCGCCTTGGCAACGTCCATCGGCGTCTTCCCAACAACAGGCGAATCGGTCTCAACAACCACGTTCTTTATGTCAATCTCCCTTATCGCCTCCTTTCTTGCTCTGTTCGCAACCGGCGGAACAGACATCAGGTATCCCCTCTCCTCCAGCTCCTTTGCCTCCTTGCCGTTGCCCTCGAAGAAGTGGAACATCGCGCGCCTGACATGGTGCCTATCCAGTATGTGTATCGTCTCCTTGAGCGCGCCCCTTGAGTGTACGACTATCGGTATCTCAAGATCGTTTGCTATCCTTATCTGCCTCTCAAACGCATCTGCCTGGATTCCCTTCTCCTCATCACTCTTTGCCACCTTGTAATCGAGGCCTATCTCCCCTATCCCTATTATCTTGCCGCTGCCCTTCACAAGCGCCTTCAGATCATCTATGCTGTCTGCTTCCTTGAGGGCAAAATCCGGCGCTATCCCAACAATCCCAAAAACTATCTCCCCCTTTGATAGCGCAGCCACCTGCAGGTTGTCCTTCGCGCAGCCGCCTGTCGCAAGTATCAGCCTCATCCCGTGCGCAACAGCCTCCTTCACAACCGCTTCAGGATTCGGGAATAGGTTGAGGTGGCAGTGTGCGTCAGATAGCTCAGATGCGTGCTGCACTGATCTGTAAATAGATGCGGTGCTCTGGTACATTGCAGCCCCCAATAGAATAGAATATATAGCTTATCTGAGAATTTAATATTGGCGCACACCCTCTATTAATGTTTGCGGTGGAGCCTCAAATTTGTAGTGTTTAGATGCCACAATCCAAGAAGAGAAGCAGCGTTTCGCAGCAACCGGCGCATATAGCCCAGCTCAAGCGCACAATACGCACGCTCACAATAATATCGACAACAGCGCTGATGATAGGCATAGTGGCGATCCTGCTAGCGGCCATACCAATAGTTAGCGCCGCACTGAAGGGCCCTGCGCCAAACTTCGGCCACACGATTGCAGGCATCAACAACCCGCTGACACCATCGCAGCTCGCCGTAATAAACAACGCGTCAAACTCGGCATTCGAGGCTGCAGGGGAGGCGTTCCTGAGCGGCAACTTCTCTAACGTAGGCGGATTCCAAAGGGTGAACACAACGCCTCTGATAATAAACGGCAAGCCAAGCGTGGTGTACCTTGGGGCGATATCGTGCATATACTGCGGCGAGAACAGGTG
The DNA here is from genome assembly GCA_028867115.1 of Microcaldota archaeon. Taxonomy (GTDB): domain Archaea; phylum Micrarchaeota; class Micrarchaeia; order Micrarchaeales; family CABMGC01; genus JAGWGI01. Next base: position 13,671 of record JAGWGY010000011.1, on the reverse strand, counting down.
GGCGATGGCCCTTGCGCTTAGCAGGTTCGGGAGCTTCTCAAAGCTTTACATCGGATACAGCGCCCTCGGGGATGGCGATGTGCCTACACTCTACTGGCTTCCCGCAGCCTACAATGAGACATCCGGCGTGAACTTTGGGTCTAACTACTCAAGCAGCTACATAAATTTCCTGCCGATAGAATACATCTCGCCCATAAAGTCTGGCTTCCAGATGCAGCCGCTGTCGTTCTTCCAGCAAAAGGTGAACCAGACTCAGGATACGGGCTATTCGCAGGCTGTAAACATGATAATCAGGCTCAACAGCTTCCAAGGGACCCCGTACACGATATGGGGCAACTCGGTGGTGCCCGGGGCTGATGGCAGCATCTTCTCAAACCAGACGACGCAGCTGACAAACATGACGCACCAGCAGGTGCTAAACCAGATCCAGGCAAGCACAGGGCTTGGAAGCGCGGAGTACGCAGCGGCCGACCTTTACATAGCAATGATCTGCGAGAGCATCAACAACGCCGCGCCTGTGTGCAGCCTCCCAGCAATCCCGAGAATAGAGGCAAAGGGTTACTAGGGCATGAGATCCTTTGAATACTTCAAGGCGCTTTTCGGCTCGCGCAGCGCAATACTCACAACGCTCGTTCTTGCAGTGATATACTATATTGTAATAGAGTACATCGTCAAGCTAGGCTTTGGCACAGGGCAGGCGTTCGTCACAGTCCCCCAAATACTAATCTACACCCTTGCCATCAGCGCAGCCGCCCTGCTCACGATAAGCCTCCACTCGATAAGGCTATCGGTGTCGAAGGCGCGCAACGAGGCCGAGGGAATCCTCAGTATCGCAACCGCCCTGATCGGCGGTGTTGTGGCAGGATGCAACTGCGAGGTCCCGATTGTCGCATCGCTTCTATATCTCCTGGCGTTCAACGCAACAACGGTCAGTAGCGTCATCTCGTTCCTCGCAAACTACCAGCTCGAGATATTCGTGCTCCTGATAATAGTCAATGTCGCAGTATCAGCATACCACCTATCAAGGCTTTCATCCAGCTGCACGATAAAGAACGGGAGGCTGGTCCCGAAGCGCAGATAGGAAACCTTATCTATCTATCCTGAATAGTATCGCTTGATCCGATGCCCCGCAAGATTGCAAAGAAGGCGCAGAAGGCAAAAGGCAAAAAGGCACCAGGAGCAAAGCGCCCAAAGACGATAAAGGTGCGGATACTAAAGAGCGTGCACGACGATCTGGAGGGCTACCTGATCGAGAGGATCTCCAAACCTGGGCAACGGCACAGTCTCTCATCAACACTGCTTCCAGAGCTCCTATACAGCGTGAGCCCAGCCACAAAGGGGCTAGCCTACAATGCAGGTTACACCCTTGGAATGAAGCTCTCGATGCGCCACAACATGGCAAAGTCGATAACCCCACTAATCAATGCGCTTGAGAACGCGGGCTTCAGCAGGATACTATATCATCCGCACAAGCGCGATCTGATAATAGAGGCGACGCACGAAGACTGCGATTCCAACGCAAAGAAGAACCTGCACGCGTTCGAGGCCGGCCTGATAGCAGGATACCTGACAGAATCGACAGGCAAGAGCGTGTCGGTCGCAGAGAGGCAGTGCACGCACAACAGGAGAAGCTTCTGCCAGTTCGTGATCGAATACTCGCCGCAGCTTGCGAGCATGGAGCCATTTGAGGGTGTAAGGGAGATGGTGGGCGCTCTCGAGGAGGAGATACGCAAGGGCGAGATGAAGAGCCGGGCGTCAGACGAGTACCAGCTGCTTCAGATGCTTCCTCTCTCCAGGGGCGAGCTGGGAAGCGAGATATCAAAGCTGCTCTATGCTGTCGGAGGAATGCTTGTTGAGGATGGAATAGCGCTTGACGAGAGGGGGGCAAAGAGCATGCGCGAGCTTCTGGGGCTAAAGAAGATAGAGCTGACAAGGAAGAAAGGGGCTATCCAGACAGTCAGGCTTGATTACAAGATTGTCAATTCCATGAAGGGGTATGCTGACATCACATCCGCCCTTGTGGTCGGGATGCTCCACTCTACTTACAAGCGGATGCCTGAGCGCTCGAGCAGGCTCAACTCCGACGGAAGCTACACTATGGAGCTTCGAATCGCATAAATAGCTTATCGTGCAATCCCTACTGTTGGTAAGCTTTATAATCTTGAACTGGCCAACTATTTTCACCTGTTTTCAGCATAGGGTTGGTCAGGAAATATAGCGACTCACAAGATATACGGTGCAGAGATGTCAATATTAGATTCTATAACCGGAGCAATCCCCGGGATCAGAAAGCCGCTTCAGCCGCTCACTACAAGGGACAAACTGAAGTGGACAGGCATAATAATGGGAGTGTACTTCCTGCTGTTCAGCATCCCCGCGTTCGGATCAAACGCGACGGCGCTCAATCAGCCTGCGGTGCAGCTCGCAAACATAATATTCGCGGCAAGGGTGGGCAGCCTGATCACTGTCGGTATCACCCCGATAGTGCTCTCAAGCATAGTGCTCCAGCTGCTGCAGGGCGCGGGATTCCTAAAGATTGACATGCAGGATCCCGAGCAGAAGGCGAAGATGCAGGGGGTCCAGAAGCTCGCCGCGATAGTAATAGCGCTAATCGAGGCCGTGATATTCGTGAAAATAGGCTATGTGCCTCTTGCAGCATCCTCATTTGCATCCCTTGTGACGCTGCAGCTTGCGATAGGCGCTATTGCGATAATCTACCTTGACGAGTCCATGGCAAAGTACGGCATCACATCGGGCCTCAACCTGTTCATAGCAGGAGGGGTAGCATACTCAATAGTCGCCGGGACAATCACGATCATCTTCCCTGAGGCGATAGCAGCAATACAGGCAGGCACAACCGCCGCCATACCTAATGCGATACTCGCGTTCGGGCCGCTCTTCTTCGCAGCGATAGTCTTCCTGATAAGCATCTATGCATACGACATCAAGGTCGAGTTGCCGATAGCCTTCAGCCAGCTAAGAGGCGTGGGCGGGAGGTTTCCGATACCTCTTCTTTACACAAGCGTCCTGCCCGTGATACTTGCAACATCATTCATACTCAGCATGTCGGTGTGGGCGCGGGCGCTTGCCGGCGTTGGTGGCTCCCTTGCAAACACCGCCAAATTCATCGCGCTCTTCCAGTCGGTAAACGGTCAGCCCACGCTAAGCGGCGGCATCCTATACCTAATTTCCCCGATATTCCCCTCACCATATGCGTCGCCATACGGAATCGGGGGGTACAGCGCATACTTCTCGTACCTTGCAACGCACACAACGCAGCTATTCATCCCTACCGGGGGCTTCGTGCTGGTTCCAGAGTGGATCCACATAATTTTCTACACGATCGTCCTTGTGCTCCTGTGCATAGTGTTCGGCAAGTTCTGGATCGAGATGACAGGTCAGAGCCCGAAGAACGTCGCATCGCAGCTGCAGGACGTGGGGATGCAGATTCCCGGCTTCAGGCGCGACCCAAGGATAATAGAGAACGTGCTCAACAAGTACATTCCCACTGTCGCAGTACTGGGCAGCGGGTTTGTCGGGCTTCTCGCAGCGCTCGCAACGCTGACGGGCGCAGTCGGCACGGGAGTGGGGATACTGCTTACGGTTGGAATAATGTACATGGTATACCAGCAGCTTGAGCGCGAGAATGCGCTTGCGTCAATGCCCGGCGTTGAGAAGCTGCTCTCATAATAAACGCTTAAAAAATGTTTGAAATAAATAGATAGAGTTGGTTCGATGCAATTTTACGACTACAGTCTGATAGCGGGGGTAATCGCTGTGCTGTTTGCCTTTGGCACTGCATACGGTGTGCTCAAGAAGCCTGACGGCAACGAGAAGATGAGGGGGATCGCGCAGGCGATAAAGGAGGGCGCAACGGCGTACCTCAACAGGCAGCTGATGACCATCCTGGTCTTCGGCATAATAATCGCAATACTGATAGGCATCTTCCTAACTAACGGAACCAGCCTCGTGATTGCGTTCATTGTTGGTGCAATAGCATCATACCTGACCGCATACCTCGGGATGAACGTCGCAGTCAGGACCAACATAAGGACGGCGCAGGCTGCAACAAAGGGGCTTGACAGCGCATTTCGGACCGCGCTCTTCGGAGGGGCGGTCACAGGATTTGCCGCTGTCGGCTTCGGGCTGATCGGGCTTAGCCTGCTGCTCATGCTGTTCACGACATCGCAGCTCCAGCTGCTCATAGGTTTCGGATTCGGGGCATCGCTGGTCTCGCTGTTCGCAAGGGTCGGGGGAGGAATATACACAAAGGCCGCAGACGTTGGCGCCGACCTTGTGGGAAAGACGGAGCTCAACCTTCCGGAGGACGATCCCAGGAACCCTGCCGTAATCGCAGACAACGTTGGTGACAATGTGGGTGACTGCGCTGGAATGGCAGCTGACGTTTTCGAGAGCTACGCTGTGACGCTTGTCGCGGCTCTGCTGATTGCGTTTGCGTTCACAAAGACCGCAACCTCATACGCATACCCGCTTCTGGTCGCATCGACCGGGGTCATTGCGAGCATAATAAGCCTTTTCTTCATGAGGGTGAATAAGGAGGGCAACGTAACGCGAGCGCTATACTTCGGTATAGGGGGCTCGCTTGTCGTGGCTGCGATACTAGACTACGCGCTCACGATCATGACTGGCACCACTATGACATATTTCATACCGGTGCTTGCAGGGCTTGTGATCTCATTTGCGCTATTTGCGATAACTGATTACTACACCGGCAACAACGCAAAGTCGGTGATAAAGGTCGCAACAGCAGCGCAGGGAGGCGCAGGCACTGATGTGATACTCGGCCTCGCAGTCGGCCTGAGGAGCACTTGGGTGCCGCTTATCGTTGTTGTGATAGGTATCCTTGTCAGCTATTATGAGGCAGGGGTCTACGGGATAGGAATAGCCGCAGTCGGGATGCTCTCGCTCACAGCGACGATCCTGACAATCGACTCTTTCGGCCCTATTACAGACAACGCCGGCGGAATCGCAGAGATGTCCGGAATGCCACATGCGATAAGGAAGATCACGGACAAGCTTGACGCAATAGGCAACATGACAAAGGCAACGACCAAGGGCTTTGCAATAGGCGGCGCTGCGCTATCATCGATTGCGCTGTTCGTCGCTTTTGCGCAGGCGGTGAACCTCACGGTGATAGACGTCCTCAATCCACTCGTGGTGGTGGGAATCTTCATCGGCGCAATGCTGCCTTTCATCTTCTCATCGTTCCTGATGGAATCCGTGGGATATGCGGCAAACCTGATGGTGGAGGAGGTGCGCAGGCAGGTGAGGACGATAAAGGGTCTGCTGCAGGGCAAGGCAAAGCCTGACTACGCAAAGGTGGTCGACATTGCAACCGTAACGGCGCTAAAGTCGCTGATAATCCCTGAGATGATCGCGATAGTGACCCCTATAATCGTGGGCTTCGTGCTTGGAAGGGCCGCGCTCGGAGGGCTTCTTGTCGGGATGATCCCTGCTAGCTTCATGCTGGCGCTCTTCATGGCGAACAGCGGCGCTGCCATGGACAACGCGAAGAAGTATGTAGAGGAGGGCCACTTCGGAGGAAAGGGAAGCGATGCGCATAAGGCATCAGTCGTTGGCGACACTGTAGGCGATCCCCTCAAGGATACCGCTGGGCCTTCGCTCAACTCGATGATCAAGGTGGTGAGCACGATCTCAATCTTGCTCGCGCCTGTCTTCCTCGTGTACGCTGCAGGAATTTGAATATTTTCGGGTGCATTTGCACCCTCCAACATCTATGTCACTTTTCCTCTAAAAGTGCCTATTACTGAATGTGGGAACCCCGTGCTGTCCGTATAATTTACAAAAATATAACCTTCATAGAATGAACCCGTTTTCGAAGTGTAGAGTACAGTCCTATTGTAGCATCTTACCTCTAAGGAGATATTATCCCCCGGTAATAATTGCCGTGGAGGAATCAGAACCTGCATATTTGTTGGTATAGTACTGGCTGAACACCCCACAGAGGTTATATTTATCAGTCCTGTAAAAGATGGGCGGATATTAAATTGTAGAGTCCCGTTTTCATGAAATATACTAGAGAGGCAGTTGAAACCAGAAGGGAAAATGCACTGATTTGTGATCAATGGTACTGTATTAAAAACGAAAATGGCGAAAATTATTATCAGTGTAGCAATAATTAAACTTGCTATTAAATTCCCAATCATTAACTTAAAAGATAAATTCGCAAGTTTGTGATCATCCTTTTTTGCGATTAGATATACGACTAATGGCCCAAAAAACCCAACTATGTAAAGTACGCCTGCTAATTTCTTTCTACTGTCTGACAGAAGCACATAGATTATTGCAATGACATTTCCAATGGTGCTAAACAAACCAACAACATACCACCATTTGCTAGCATCTCCTTTAGGATCCCATTTCGGCATTTAAACACTTCGCATTTGCTTCTAAAGTTTAATAAATCCTATGAAACCATTATTGGGCCAAGGATAATAATGTGAATCCTGATATGCAAAACCGCTTAGTTATAATCGGGCGCGACGGGATTTGAACCCGCAACCCTCTGGTCCGAAGCCAGATGCGCTATCCAAGTTACGCCACGCGCCCACAGACCTATTTGCGCATGCAGTTATTAAAATTAGTCGAGTACCCGCTCGATCGGCTCTAGGCCGTCGGCATACTCCTTTCGCAGCCTTTGGTGCAGTTGCATCAGGTCCTGCCTCTGGTCCTTGTCAACTATGTGGAAGAGCAGCATGGAGAACATGTGCTGGTTTATCTCGGAGTTCACCACCTCCTCTATGTCGGTTTCGGTGATGTTCCTCCACCCCTCGCCGATGGCGTGGGTCGCTTCCTCGAGTACGCAGTTTTTATCAAAATCGCCTGCGCCATGCAGGTACCTGTAAACTTTCCATGAATGATTTGAGGATAAGAGGGCAATGAGCTGTGCCATCCTTTTGAGGCGGAGATCTGAGCGGTCAAGCTCTTTCTTTTTTGCGAGCCTGCGAACGTCCGTGACAAGCATTTCATACTTGTTCAGCGTTGTCCTGTTTGGCATGCACTCCCAATTCCCACATCTAATTGAACGTAGGCATATAAATGTCTATCTTAAATTCAAACGTGTCCAAACTGTTTGGGAAAACCGCAAATAAAAGCTTTAATATCTTATCAGGGCATAATCAAAGCATAAAGTAAGTTGCGATTGGTGCACATAATGAAGCTCACAGACCTCTTTGGAAAGAAGAACGTGGCGGAGGAGATAAGCAAGCCATCCCCATACAGGATACTTACGGAGTTCGTCCCATACAAGCTCTATTCTGATCGCAGGAGTGCGACAACTTTGAGCGTGAAGCTAAAGAATCTCACCACCGAGCCGCTCATGACCTCAGTCGTCATAAAGCTGCCAAAACAGCTCGCGTTTGACCAGATGGGACTCAACCACGAAAAGGAGGTCAGGTTCGGGGATCTTGCAACAAACGACGAGAAGGAGTCGCGAATAGAGATTTACACTGGCCCAGGCGCAGACAAGGGCGAGTACACGATGAACATCACGGCGTTTGCGCACTACCGCGACTACGCGCACGTGATCAACTCGGTCAGCAAGCGCACCACTCTGCAGGTCGTCTGATTTTCGGAACGAACAATGGGGGCAGCTATTTATACAGCTAAGACACACCACTCTTAGTTTCCATGGAGATCGCCCAAAAAATCGTCCCAGTCGGGAAGGATGTCCTATTTCTCGATGCAATTTCGATTGCAAGGGACAACAAGGGCAGGCTGCCGCACAACTTCGAACTTGACAATCTCCTAATGCTAAACCGGGATTCGCAACATGCAGAGTCGCTTGCGCAGAAATCCTTCTGGACCGACTCATGGCTCGTTTACCCATCCTCTTCAAGCGTAAAGAAGACATACGGAAAGGAGGGAGGGTCTTTCAAGAAGGGGGAGGACGTGGTTGACGAGTACCGCGGCAAGGGTGAGAGGAAGTGGATATTCCCTTGCTCGTGCATGCCTTCAGAAGCGATAGGCACTGAAGGCGTAGGACTCTATTTCGAGAGCCCTAAAATCGAGGTAAGCGAAAAGGCGGTCACAATCTCAATAGACCAGAGCAAGGTTGTGGTGCTGCACAACTTCCTCCAGAATGAGGGCTTTGGGATAATCAGGGATAGGACAGGGATCCCGCTCGGGGCGACAGAATCTGAGCTCAGCCGCGCATCCCCATTGCAGCTGCGCTTCCTTGCAAGGAACCTTTGGGCAGGCGTAAAGCCGATTGTCCGCAGCTCGATGGTGAGCTGGACCAACTTCGGGGACGCAAGGAACATAGTTATAGCAAACGGCAGGACTGAAGACATCACAATGGGAGTCGCATACGTCCAGAGTGCCTAGGCCTTCTTCTCCTGCGGCGCAGCAGGCTCCTCAACCTTTGCAACTGTCCTCTCCATTATGCTCGCAATCCCCTTTGCAACCTCGCTGCCTTTCTCGGTCAGCGAGAGAGTCTTGATCTTTCCGTGCTTTACGACCTGTATAAGCCCTAGCGCCTCGCAGCGTGCCACGAACCTGCTGGTGTGGACATATGTTGCTTTTGCGGCCTGCGCAAGAGAGGTGAGGTACCACTCCTGGCCCTTGTCCGTAAGCGCAAGGATTATCCTTGCCTGCTTCTCCTTGAGCAGTAGCGCGCCGTCATTTTCGCCCATTTTTTCTCCTCAGTCCGTATTAGGGGCTGTCTCGATAAGATAATATACATATAAAATATTAACTATGCTATATACAAGCGAGAATTCGTGGTGAAAGTATGGTAAAATATGTAGTTGCAGAGCAACTTGTAGGAAAGGAAGTGGTGACCAACGACGGCTTTGATCTTGGTAAGTTTGTTGATGCTGAGATTAACGAAGTCACGGGCAAGATGACGACTCTATTGGTTGAGCCGAACGTTGACAGCGCATTCGTTAACAAGCTGGATGTGAAGGACGGCAAGCTGAGGCTCCAGTACAATTCTGTGGTCGCAGTTAACGACTTCATCGTTGTTGACAGAAAGGCCCTCTGAGGGTGATCTCATTATAGTTGCCGGCGGAGATGAAGCTGGCCGCGGGGCCGTGATAGGCCCGTTAGTGATTGGCGTGGTGAGCATGAGCTCCGGCAAGGCCGCCAAGCTCTCGCGCATAGGGGTGCGCGACTCAAAGATGCTCTCCCCAAGGAAGCGCAAGTTCCTATTCGATGAGATAGAGTCGCTTGCCGAAGAGGTTAAGCACTATTCCATCTCGCCGCTTGAGATAAACAACGCGATGCGCAGCAACATATCGCTCAACGAGCTCGAGGCGCTGCACGTATCAAGGCTTATCGACTCCCTAAAGGAGGTTGACGAGATCTACCTCGACTCCCCTGATGTGATCCAGGAGAGGTTCGGAGTGCGCGTCAGCGTGCTCTCCCACAAGCCGATAAAGGTGCACGGGATGAAAAAGCAGCCCAAGAAGGAGGGGGCGATAAAGGTGGTCTCGGAGCACAAGGCGGACATAAGGTACCCGATAGTTAGCGCTGCGAGCATAATTGCGAAGGTCACAAGGGACGATGAGATAGAGCGGATATCGGACGCCTTGGGGATGGACATAGGCTCGGGCTACGCATCAGATTCGAAGACCGTCGAGACGATTAAGAAGAACCTCAGGAACGGCAACCTCCTCCCTTACATCAGGGAGTACTGGAAGACGATGACCGGGATAAGGCAGCAGAAGATGTCCGAATTCCTCAGCGAATAGATACCCCCCTCTCGCCGATTTTTCTGAAAATCATTTACGGAACTCTACAGTGTGTATTTTGTTCCACTAATCCTAGTAGCACAGTTTATAAATCCACGCATGGTAAAGTGTGTGGAATCCACAACATCTTGTACTATGTACGAGAGTGGGATACCATATATTGTGGTTTTTATGCGATGCCCATTCTGCCTCTCCTCGAAGATTCGTGTACTGGACTCTAGAGACGTCGAGGAGGAGAACAGCGTGCGCCGAAGGAGGGAGTGCCTCTCGTGCCACAAGCGCTTCACAACCTACGAGAAGGCGGAGCTGATCGACCTGGTGGTCATAAAGAAGGACGGAATCCGCCAACCGTACGATTCCAACAAGATCCTATCCGGTATAACAAAGGCGTGCGAGAAGAGGCCTGTCAACCAGGAGGCGATAGCCGACATAGCCGCCAAGATCGACCGCAAGATAAGGGCAAAGGGCGTCAAGGAGATAACGAGCAAGAGGATAGGGGAGATGGTGATAAAGGAGCTGGTGAAGCTCGATCCAGTGGCGTACGTCCGCTTTGCGAGCGTGTACAACCAGTTCAACTCCACAGCTGAGTTCGCAAAGATGATAGCTATGTTTGACAAGAAGAGGCTTCAGATAGAAAACAAATGATATTTAGGGGATGATATGGGCGACGCGAAAACCGAACAAGTTGCGATTCCAAGGGAGACGCTTGATTTCTTTGACCGAGACGAGCTTAGGGCCAGGGTGTTCTATGAGAAGTACACTCTGCGCGACACGCAGGGCAACATAGCAGAGAAGACCCCTCCCGAGATGTGGAGGAGGGTCGCAAACGTGCTCGCTGACGTTGAGGAGACCCCTGAGAAGAGGAAGGAGTGGAGGGAGAAGTTCTACTGGCTCTTGGACGGCTTCAAGTTCGTTCCTGGCGGAAGGATCATGTACGGCGCAGGCCAGAACGCAAGGGCGACGCTGCTCAACTGCTATGTAATCCCGATAAAGGACGACACGATAGAGGCGATATTCGACTGGTGCAAGGAGGCGGCGCGAACATACAGCCTCGGCGGCGGAGTAGGTGGCGACATCAGCGTGCTTAGGCCAAGGGGCTCAAGGGTAAACAACTCTGCGCAGTTCTCAACAGGCGCAGTCTCATTCATGAACCTGATGAGCGAGACCACAGGCACCATAGGCCAGAACGCAAGGCGCGGTGCGCTCATGATCACAATCCGTGTTGACCATCCCGATGTACTTGAGTTCATCAGGGTGAAGAGGAACCTCAAGAACGTGAGGTACGCAAACATCAGCCTGCGAATCACTGACGAGTTCATGCATGCGGTTGAGAAGGACACGGACTTCACCCTCTGGTTCGAGAGCCCGAAGACAGGCAGGATAGAGAAGAAGGTGCGGGCAAGGGAGCTGTGGAAGGAGATAATCCAGAGCGCAAGGGACTGGGCAGAGCCTGGATTGATATTCTGGGACAACGTTGTTAGGGGCTCGCCAAGCGAGTACAACGGGATGAACGTGATAACAACAAACCCGTGCGCAGAGCAGCCGCTCGATGCGTACAACGCATGCGATTTGGGCCACATCAACCTCCCGACATTCGTGCTAAACAGCTTCACGGAGAATGCAGCCATCGACTGGTCTTCTCTTGAGAAGGCGATAAGGTACGGGGTGAGGCTCCTGGACAACGTGCTCACGTACAACATGGACAAGCACCCTCTGCCGCAGCAGTCGCAGAGGAGCAAGGAGTCAAGGAGGATTGGCCTTGGGTTCACGGGCCTTGCGGACATGCTTATTCGGATGAGGATAAAGTACGACAACCAGCAGGCGCTTGAATACGTTGACAAGCTCATGGAGCGCATGAAGACGATCGCGTACGATGAGTCAACAGAGCTTGCAAAGGAGAAGGGCTCTTTCGGGCTCTTCGATGCCGAGAAGCACCTTGCGCGCCCTTTCATACAGGCGCTCTCACCTGAGATCAGGGAGAAGATAAAGCGCAACGGCCTCAGGAACGTCGCGATACTGACTATCGCACCTGTGGGAAGCGGATCTGCGCTTGTTGGGACATCCAGCGGGATAGAGCCAGTGTTTGCGTTCAGCTACACGAGAAGGTCTGAATCGCTCTCGCAGGAGTTCTTCAAGGTCTACCATCCGATTGTCGCGCAGTACATGGCGCAGTCGAGGATAGATAGAGACGAGGACCTGCCCGACTTCTTCGTGCCTGCGCACAAGATAAAGGCTGAGTTCAGGGTCCAGATGCAGGCTGTAGTCCAAAAGCACATAGACAGCTCGATCTCATCTACAGTGAACCTCCCAGAGAACGTCACGGTAGAGGAGGTGGAGAAGATCTACCTCCAGGGTTGGAAGGCCGGCTGCAAGGGCATCACGGTCTACAGGGAGGGCTCAAGAGAGGGCATACTGATAACGGATGACAAGCAGAAGGAGATTAGCAAAGAGAAGGGGGTGACAGAGCCTCCTAAGGTCTGGGCAAGGCCAAAGACCATGATAGGGGAGACGGTCACCTTCAGGCTGCCGAACGGCGCTATCTACATAACGATAAACAGCGACGCCCACGGGCCTAAGGAGATATTCGTCATGCTGGGCAAGACTGGCAGCGATGACAGCAGCTACAGCCAGGCGATTGGGAGGCTATCGAGCCTCTATCTGCAGCAGGGGGGCGATGCGCAGGACCTGATCAAGAGCCTCAAGGGCATACAGGGAAGGAGCGCCACATGGGACCACGGCATACAGCTGCTCAGCGTCCCAGACGCCGTGGCAAAGGCAATAGAGGCTGTTGTGAACAGGGCGCACCAGGCGCAGATAGGCAAGCCAGCGCAGGTCACGATACCCCAGCCACAGGCCGTCATAGCCACAAACGGCTCGCAGCTCGGGGTCCTTGACTGCCCCAAGTGCAGCGAGCACACGCTTGTCAGCGAGAACGGATGCGACCACTGCCAGAGCTGCGGGTACAGCAGGTGCGGCTGAGCTGCTTTGGGATGGCATACTACAAATTCAGCCTAGAGTGCGGCTCGTACGGCGACCTCGCCAAGATGGAGTCCAAGCTCTCAAAGGTGGACGGCATAAAGGAGCTTAAGAGGTCCGGGAGGGTGGGGCCCATACTCGAAGGAAGGGTGCTCGACGACGCAAACGTACTGCTCAAGATCCAGAATATACGCAGGAAGTTCGCAGGCACAGAGATGATAGTGAGCGCCCGCTCATCGCAGCGACTCAAGGCGCAGCTCAGGCAGTGATTATCCTTCCTGAGTCCTTCTCAACCAAAACGCTCCTCTCGAACTGCGCAACCATTCCCTTCCTCTGCTCGACCAGGACAGGGAACGACTCCAGCGCCTCAGCCCTTGCCATCTCGTTAAGGGCTGCCTTGACCTTGAACTCGGACTTGAAGCCCTCCACCAGCCACCTCAGGGCAAAAGGATACGAGCTGTAGTTCTTGTCTATGAAATCAGAAACATCGCGGTTCGTCCTTGTGCTAAATCCCGGGAACTTGCGGAATATCTGCGTGTAGTCCCCATTGATCACGTGCCCCTCCCCGTCTGTCAGGAACACCTCGACCGCAACCAGGTCGCCCTCCTGCAACTCCGTATCATCACCGTTGTCAAAATTGGGTATGAAGTAGTGCGCGTGCAGCTCACCCTCCTCGATACCGTGCCCTCCGAGGTTCCTTACCGGCTTGAGCCCCCTTGACTTTGCAATCTTCTCAACCTCCCTTCCTATCTCGCACACCTTCCTGCCCGCCCTCACCTTGCTTATCGCGGCATCAAGACACTCCTGGGTTGTCTCCAGCAGTTTTGAGTGTGCCCCCCCAAGGTCAACAGTTACTGCGCTGTCGGTCAGAATGTCCCCAGCGCGTAGTCCAATATCTACCTTGACCACATCCTTCTCGGTAAAGATAGTCTTATCATCAAACATCGGGGTGTAGTGCGCA
>JAGWGY010000010.1 GCA_028867115.1 Microcaldota archaeon | reverse complement strand
GCAATCGCCATGAGCGCAGCAGGCACCATGCCCCCGACGAATATCCCGAGGAGGCAGATTCCTGCCAGCCATCCGGGCAGGGTCGTCACTATTAGCGCAGGTACTGTGAGCAGGCCGTTGCCCGTCGATGTGACGATCTTCATTGCCCCGGGGACTGCATAGAGGATAACCCCAAACAGGGCGAGGAGCCCCAGACCTATGGAGTATATAGGCAGCACCGATAGGCTTCTTCGCAGAGTCTTTGGATTCTTTGCCGAGAGGCTGCCATTTATTATGTGGGGGTACAGGTAGAGCGCAAGTGCGCTGCCCACGAACAGCGTGAAGAATGATGAAACGCTTGCGCCTGGCAGAGTGAAGTACTTTGCAGCTGCTGCGCCTTTTGCGGCTTTGATCGCGGCAAACGCTGCCCCGAAGCCGCCGTAGTGCGCAAGCACAGCGACTATCACGACTATGACCGTGAGGAATATCAGTATGTCCTTGAACACCGACCCGAGTGTGACGCCCCTCAGCCCGCTCGTGAAGGTGAATGCCGCGAGTATCACAAACGAGACGACAAGCGCTATCTCGGAGATCAGGTGCGCGTCAGCTACACCGTACAACATCGTTATGAGCACGGCCTGCATGCCTGCTATCTGCAACGCGATGTAAGGCAGTATGGCTACCACCCCGGTTATCGCAAGGAGTATCGAGAGCGTCCTGCTGTTGAAGCGCGCCTTCACGAAGTCGGATGCGGTGACAAATCCGTGCTTTTTCGAAACCCTCCATAGCCTTGGCATCGTGAGCATCGCAATCGCAAATACTATCGCAACGTAAGGCACAGCGAAGAATGCCGTTGAGCCGCTTGCGAACGCAAGCGATGGCACCGCTACGAAGGTGTATGCGGTGAACACGTCAGCGCCGAGCAGGAACCAGCTAAGGTACGGCCCGAGGAGCCTGCCTGCGAGCCCCCAGCCGGCAAGCGTCTTCATCTCGCCCTTCCTGAACCTGCCCCCGTAGAAACCCAGTATTGCGAATACTATGAAGAGGATTATGAAAGCCGATAGCCCTAGCGTGTCAAGTAGCATGCTCTCACTTCATGTCAATCAATATCGCTGCAATCAGGAAGAGCACGGCCGATACGGGCAGCATCGCGAGCTGGAACCAGTAGAAGAACGGCAGCCCGCCCCATTGGGGATTAATGATGTTATAGAAGGGAACGTCAAAATACACTGCGAATGGGATCAGTATCATTATGGCCGCAGCAACTGTTTTCGCCCTTGCTATCCCATGCACCCTTTTCAGTTTACCTGAAGATAGCTCCTTTTAAAATCTTTCCCTAGGGTTCTGCTTTTGGCGTAGAAATAGGAAATGGACCCTGCGGGAATCGCACCCGCGACCTTCCCGTTGCGAACGGGACGCTCTGCTACTGAGCCAAGGGCCCTCAACAGATTATTTACGGGCAAAGAGATATATAGGATAAATACATCATCCATCTGGTTCCATGGGGGGCACAACTAGCGGGTCTAAGCTGTATTCTGGGGGTCTGGCTGCGGTCATCGACATAATCATAATCGCGATAATCACTGCAATCGCTGCAAGCAGCGGCGACCCGATAACAACTGCGGTCGGGTTCTTCTTTGGTCTGATAGTGGTTCTTGCGCTATCAATAAGGGTCCTGAACGAATGGAACAGGATGGCGGTGCTAAGGCTCGGGAAATACGCTGGGATAATAGGGCCAGGGTTCTACCTGATCATGCCGGTCATAGAGACCACCCCTGTTACAATCGATACAAGAGTGATCAGCACGGCCTTCTCAGCAGAGAAGACCCTAACAAAGGACAACGTGCCTGTCGACGTTGATGCGATACTGTTCTGGCAGGTCAAGAACCCGGAGAGTGCGATACTAAACGTGCAGTCGTACTACAACTCCGTGCTGCTCGCATCGCAGACCGCGATGAGGGACATAATCGGGAAGAGTGAGCTCTCCATGATGCTTGCAGGCAGGGACATCATAGGGAAGGACATCCAGGACCTCATTGAGGAGAGGATAAACGGATGGGGAATCGATGCGATATCTGTTGAGATAAGGGACGTCACCATACCATCCGACCTGCAGAATGCCATGGCAAAGGTAGCGACATCGGACAGGGAGAAGCAGGCAAGGGTCATACTTGCGGAGAGCGAATCGCTTGCGGCTGACAAGATGCTCGAGGCTGCCGCAAAGTACAAGAAGGACCCGTACGCAATGCAGCTGAGGTCGCTCAACATGATGTACGAGATCAGCCTGACTGGGAAGAACCTGATGGTCTTCGTGCCTACAGAGAGCAGGGGCTTTAGCATACCAACGCCTTTCGGTGTTGCAGGGCTGAAGGAGTACCTGCAGGACCAGCAGAAGCAAGGAAGGAAGTCGAAGTGACTTCCCTTTCTTAATTTCCGCCTTTTTGCTTCATAGAATATGCTTCGCTATTTAAAATTATCATTCGCATACGATATGTTTTGATGGATGCGAAGAGGGCTGCCGCCTTAAAGAAGATATACGCAAGGGTGCTCAAGGAGATAAAACCCGGAAAGCTCGAGATAGAGGCGACCACCGCCAATGCGAACAGGATAATGGGGAGGCTCAAGAAGGTGGTGCCCAGGAATGTAGAGATAATGATAGTAGGGTCGATATCAAGGAGCACAAACCTAAAGGGCGACCACGACATAGACATATTCCTGCTTTTTGACAAGAAGGTGCCAGAGAAGAGGATGGAGTCTCTTGGCGTAGAATACGCAAAGAGGATTGCAAACAGGAAGGGCGAGCGGATAGAGATAAAGTATGCCGAACACCCCTATGTGCGGCTGCATCTTGACGAGATAGGGATGAAGATAGACCTTGTCCCCGCATACAAGATCAGGAGCATAGAGGAGAGGGCGACGGCGGTTGACCGGACGCCTCTGCACACCAAGTTTCTTAACGAGAACCTTACCGACAAACAGCGCGATGACGTAAGGCTGCTCAAATGCCTGCTCAAGTCGCACGGGATATACGGGGCAGAGGTGAGGACCCAGGGCTTTTCAGGATACCTATGCGAACTGCTCATATTCACTTTCGGCTCGTTGAATGGCCTGCTGGAGGAAGCTGCAAAGTTCAGGGTGCCGCTCTATATCCATCCAAGGGAGAAAGGCGCAAAGGCAGGCGATGCATTCAAGAAGTTCAATTCGGAGTTCATCGTCATAGACCCTGTCGACAAGACGAGGAACGTCGCCGCAGGAGTATCCAAGGAGTCCCTTGCAAGGCTTGTAATGGTGGCAAGGCTTCTTATCGACCACCCAGGCATCGGCTCGTTCTACGGGAAAGGATTCTCGGCGCTGAGCGCAAAGAGGGACTTTACAGGGATCATCAAGAGGGCAAATCTCAATTCCTACATCATCGCGGCAAAGGTGCCAGACAAGAGCGATGACATAATATGGCCGCAGCTGAGGAAAGCATCGGAGATAATACTTGACAGCGCAAAGAAATCAGGCTTCCGCATCTATCTTAGCGCTGTCTGGGTGGAGAAGGGGCACGGATTCATGCTCTTCTTATCCCCAAAGGAGGTGCTGACCACCAGGCTGTTTACAGGGCCAAGCCCGCTCAGGAATTCCAGCGCGTCGATCGCATTTATCAAAGCCCACAACAAGGCAATTGGGGCAGTGATGACAGGAGATATTGTAAATGTTATAGACTTCAACAGATACGAGACGCTGGAGGCGCTCCTCATGGAGGCGGTGGCAGGGAAGATAACAGGCAAGAGGAAGGACATCTCGCTAAAGGGCGCTAAGCTATTTGCGAACAATGTTCCGAAGGAATATTCTGAGACGGTATATGCGGAGCTTATCTCGATGCTCTCCATTTAGCTGCGGATGCTCAGCGCGAAGCCTTTCTCCTTCTTTATGACTGGGACTAGCTCCTCAAGCAGGTCTATCTGCTGCATCTTTGGAGGGACTTTTCTGTGTAGCAGCTGAAGTATCTTGTCTACAACTGTTGGTCCAGACATCAGCTCGTACACCTTTCTATAGTTTGCCTGCGACTTGGCACCGCAATAATCTGTTGCCTCACAAACAAGGTTCTCGCGGATCTTCCCGACAGGATATCCCCGCTTCAGCAGCCGCTTCTTTATTGTCCGGATGTGCTCGCGCAGAACTATCACTGTGGCCCCCCTTATCCTCAGTTCGCACAGTATGTGACCGTCGAATATGATGTTTTTCCCTGCGTTTTTTCTGATCATCCGTTCGATTTCCAGCTGCAGGCCGCGCATCTTGACGACCTTTGTGCCATACCGATCGCGCGAGGAGTAGAGCTTCCGCTCCGTTATTATCTGATTCACGTTGCACACCACAGAGTCAGGGACTCGTTTTGCAAGCGCTGCTGCTGTTGTCGTTTTTCCGACACCCGGCGTACCGGTAATAATCACTATCATTGCCATCGCGCTGTAATCATAGGCTCTGCGATATCGCGTCAAGCCTCTCGTTGATCTCCGCCCTTGCAGATTCTATGTTGAGCACTACGCTTATCGGAGGGTTGACTGCAAGGGTATAGCTCTTCTCCCCTGAGAAGAACCACGAGCCTATGGTATAGTTGTTGTACTTCGTCGATGTGTCTGCAACAAAATTCGAGATGCTTGCGAGCTTTATTATCAGGGATTCGACAGACTGGTCGTACGCGGAGACTATTATCGTCTCCTCCTTGGTCGTATCACGGTCAACGGTTACCGGGGAGATTATCGGGATTCCTTTGCCGGCAAACTTTGACTTTATCGCGTCGTTTATTGCTGAGGAGAGCGAGTTTGCCGCCTGAAGCTGCTTTGTGAACTCCTTCTGCTCGTCGCCGTAGTCTGCGAGGATCTCATCGAAGTACTGGTTAACCTCCTTCTTTATTCCGGCTACAGAGGCTTCAGGGTTTGGCTTTGTTGCGATTGCCTTCGGGTCTGCCAAGATCTCCTGGAGCGAAAACTCGTACTTGCCCACGATCTTTCGGTCGATCTCTTCAACGAAATCCTGCGCGTTATCGCTCAAACCATCTCCTGCCATCCAATCACAGAGTAGAATCCCACTTCATTATTAATAAACCTTCACTGGACGGCGTACTTTCTCATGCCCGAATGCACCTCAAGGTAATGCCGTATGTAGCTGCAGTCAGGCCTGACCTTCAGATTGTTCTTTATCGCAAAGGCAAATGCCTCGTCTGCCAGCTTCTCTGCTATGCCCTTCCCTCTGTCCCGATCAGGCGTGAAGGTATGGTACATGCTGATTACTTCCCCGATTACCCTGTAGGAGAGCTCGGCCTCGCCGTGCTCTGTCTTCGTGTAAAAGCGCGTTCCGTCGTTCTCTATCTTCAATTCCGCACCAATCTATACGGTTTATATGGAATGTGTGATATATTAACTAGGTTCCCTGATTTGATGGACATACGCGAACGAATAGAGATAGACATTGGCAAATTCGATGAGAGCATTAAAAAACTCGGCAGCGCGCAGCTCGACAAGAAGCAGCGCGAGATAGTGGAGCTTGCGAAGATGTATGCGAGCGATGCCAAGGCCTGGATGAAGAAGGGCGACCTGTACACGTCATTCTCCAGCATCGCATACGCGCACGGGCTTATGGACTCGATCCTGAAGCAGAATGGAATAATAGAGTGAGCTGATGCAGAGGGTAGTCGAGGGGAGGGCAAGGATAACGGTGCGGCAAAACGCGTTTTACAACCCCAAGATGAAGGGGCTGCGCGACATATCGGTCCTGTTCCTCAGGGCGATGGGGGCCAAAAAGTATTCCGTATTGGACTCAACTGCAGCTACCGGGATCCGCGGGATAAGGTATAGGCTAGAGGCTGGCGCAGGGAAGGTGACGCTCCTAGATATCAACAAGGGCACTCTTGCCGGGATAAAGGGCAACATGAAGACAAACAAGGTGAAGGGAAGCGTGCTTAACCAGAGTATACAGAAGTTCTGCAACACTACCGAAGATACGTTCCAGGTGATAGACCTCGACCCTTTCGGCACGGCCGCCCCATACATATATGACCTGATGAAGGTGTCTGAGGATGGCACTGTCATGATGGCAACTTGCACTGACACTGCTGTGCTGTGCGGAGCCCACCCGCAGGCGTGCTACAAGACATACGGTGCCGTTCCTGCGCACAACGAGCTCTGCCACGAGGCGGCGACGAGGATACTGATAGGTTTCATAGCAAAGATAGCCTCGCAGTTCAATTTCGGCCTGGATATGAAGCTCTCGGTATCGAACCTGCACTATATCAGGGTGTTTTTTGTGCTGCGGCATGGCGCTAAGGAAGCGGTCGAGAGCGTGAAGAGGACCGGATTCGGCTCATTCTGCAATCAGTGCAGGAGTTTCTCATATTCCTTTGGGCTTGCCCCAAAAATAAGCGGCAGGTGCTCAAACTGCGGATCGGAGAATCTCATTTTCGGCCCTCTGTGGCTGGGCAACCTCCATGACAAGAAGGTTTTGGGGAAGATGGCAGCCTTGCAGCCAGATGACATTGACCCTGATGCAAAAAGGCTGATAGGTAGGATAAATTCTGAGATGGACACCCCATTCTTCTACTCTGTACCGAAGTTGACAAGGCAGCTGGGGATTGGCGCAGTCTCGAAGAGAAAGGTAATCGAGAAGCTTGCTGGCAGATACGCTGTGAGCGAGACTCATTTTGATTTGGACGGGATCAAGACAGATGCGCCGATATCCGAAGTGATAAAGGCGATAAAGGGTGCCTGATCGCTTATGGGGCTACAACAGTGCAGCCTTCAAGTTTTACAACCTTCCTGGCATTCTTGATGCTACCGATGGCGGCGATCCCGCCTGTTGAGCGCGCGAAGTCTATGCATGCCTCAACCTTCGGCTTCATGCTTCCCTCCTCGAACTCCTTGTAGCGCGCGTGCTGCTCAAGCTCGTGCGCGCTGATCCTACCGATCTTGTGCGGATTCTTGCTGCGCATGCCAAGGTAAGCGCCGTCTATGTTTGTGAGTATGAACATCCTGCTGGCCCTAAGCGACTTTGCGAGCAGGGCCGAAGTGTAGTCCTTGTCTATCACAGCCTCGGGAAAATCAAACCAGCTGTCCTTGTATGTTATCGGGATGCCTCCTCCGCCGCCTGCAATTACGAAGTTGTTGCGCTCGAGCAGTGACTCTATCGAGTCTATGTTTAGTATCTTTTGGGGCTTCGGGGAGGGCACCACCCTGCGGTAGCCGCCAATCAGCAGCTTCATCGAAAACTTCCTTGATAGCCCTGCCGCCTGGGCTGCGGTGTAGAACCTGCCTATGGGCTTTGTTGGCACCTTGAATGCGATGTCCTTTTTGTCGACTAGAACCCTTGTGAGCACGGTCTCGACCCTTGCCCTTGCGCCCTTCTTTGAGAAGCTCTTTGCTATCTCCTCCTGCAGCCGCATCCCGATCTCCGCCTCGGTCTGGGCGGTGAGGAGCGCAAGGCTCTCGTGGTCCTCTATGTCCGCGAGCTTCCCTACCTGCGGCCCGTTCCCATGGGTTATCAGCACCTTTCCCCTCTTGCCTAAGATGCGCATAGCCTCAAGAACAGGTTCCAGATTTTTGGAACTGTCCAGCGCATTGCCGCCAATCGAGAGTACATTTAGCATATTTTTGCCCCTTTGTCCAAAACCTGAACACAATCCTTATATATCAGGAAATTTACATTATTGAACAGGAAGGTCAGGTATTTAAAGGGGGAAGGAATTCAGGAAGGGAGTGCGGCAAAGGCCGCACATTATAGGTGGGGGTTTGGCATCAGAGTATAGTGTGGAGGAGATTCTGGGGGAAGGGGCCATCAGATTCGACCGGAAGGTGGCTGAGTCTGACGGCATCCTGTATAGGGTCAGCGAGGCCGAGGAGGCGGACCTTCGCAAGGTCATAGAGAACAGCTGCATAAAGTGCGACAAGCTCCTCGGGAGGGACGAGATCAAGGTCATACCTCCCCAGTACGTGCAGGATAGCGATAGGCATGTCGCGAGCGGGTATGTCGCGCGCAGGGTCATGTGCACCCCGTGCTATGAGGCGATGACATCGAGCACCAGGGAGATGGTTAGGCTCAAGTACAGAAAGATAGGGAGCGCCCTGCGCGAGAGGCTCTTCAAGGCGATAGCGAGCGGCACTGCTGGCCACTAGTTTGTTTTTTCGCTGCTGCTATCTTTTAAGGGGGACTACAGCGAAGTAGACGCCCTCGTTCAGATGCATGTAGCGCAGGCTCTGGATCACTGCCATCTCCCCTTTCACTGTCGCACACTTCCTATGCAGCTCGTTTGGCTCTGCGCCCTTCTCGGCGAGAAGCTTCTTTGTGAGCCTCACCTTCTCGTTCCTTGGCTTTGAGACCTCAAGGTGCATCCTCTTTGCCTCCTCGAGTAGCTTAGAAATAGCGCTCTTTACTTCAGAGGTTTTTATGCCTGTTACCTGAAGGACCATCGTCTCCATTGAGCATCAATGCTTCGTGTCAACAACTATCATGTGGAAGTCGCTGTCAAACCCAAGCGCTGCCTTGAAGGCATCCGCGTCTATCGTTATCGTGCTGTCAGAGTAAGGGTCGTTGATGTAGAATGTGTCCTTGTCGTACCCCTTTACCACCACCCAGTGAGGGGATGACTCGAGGTACGGGTTAATTACCTTTGCGTCTATCAGCACTATGGGTATGTTCTTTGCCGAGAGCGTCCTCTTTATCGACTGCAGGTTGACCGAACCGAGCTCCTCTATAACGTTAGCATTAAGCGCCTTTGCCTTTATCTCGTTGAATGAAGCGGTGAGCGTGTCTAGGTTGACGTTGTCGTATACAGCGAGCTTCTTCTCGTATCCTTCGTCCTTCACTGTAGTAAGTATTCCTGCCTTCGCCCCCCTCTTTGCAAGAGCGTATGCAAGGCCGTACCTTGATCCGTGCCAGACGCTTCCGCTGACGGCCTCCTGCCATATGTCGAACTCGTGCTCCCTCTTGAGCTTGAAGTCGGGGTCGATGTACTTAAGGACCATCATTGCGCACGCTGCGGAGCTTGTGAACTCCTCTGTCTGCGGGTAGTGGGGGACCTCGAACATCACGTTCTCGCGTATCTTGGTCTTCCTTATCTTCGCGAGCATGTTGTTGCGAGGCTGCGAGGCTGCCTTTGGCGCCTTCCTTGCCTTCTTGCTAGGCGCGGCCTTCCTGCTGACCTTTTTTGAACGCACTGATTTCTTTGGATTTTTTGCCATTTTTCTTTCACCGATGATTGTGTGCAGGGAGGGAGATTTGTTCAAGAGTTTTGAACTCCCGTAGGCCTAAGCCAGCAGATCTTGAGTCTGTCGCGTTTGACCAAGCTCCGCCATCCCTGCAGCACTATTAATCGCCACACATGATATTAAAGGTTTACCAATCGCCACAACAATATCGCAGCTTCTGATATTTATACTTAATTGCCTAATTATTCTCGTAAGACTGGTCGCGGATCCCAACATCATACACAAGCAAGTTTCTCGGGCTTCTTTATAAACCATCTCTATGTATTCGTATAATAAGTGTGAACAGTGGCGCAAATGGACTTCTCACAAGCAGATGAGGTACGCTTTGAACTCAAAAAGGACACTCAGAGCGGCAGGTATGCCGACGTCAGGGTGTACGCAACTAAGCCGATGTTCGAAAAGATGAGGCAGGACACAACGCTGCAGCAGGCCGCGAACGCAGCTACGCTTCCTGGGATAGTGGGCAAGGTGATGGTGATGCCGGATGGCCACCAGGGGTACGGATTTCCGGTTGGCGGCGTGGTCGCGTTCGATGCTGAGGACGGGATAATCTCTCCCGGCTCGATAGGCTTTGACATCAACTGCGGAGTCAGGCTGATAAAGACCGACCTCACTGAGAAGGAGGTGAGGCCTAAGCTCGCGCACCTTATGGACCGGCTCTTTGCGAATGTGCCGAGCGGGGTCGGAAGCAAGCTAAAGCTCGGGGTGACTGCAAGCGACCTGAAGAAGGTTGCTGAGGAGGGGGCAGGCCACATGATATCGAAGGGGTTCGGCTTCAAGGACGACATTGAGAGGATGGAGGAGAACGGGACGGTGATGGGCGCTGACATAGACAAGGTGAGCCAGATGGCACGCAAGCGCGGGCTGGAGGCGCTTGGAACTCTCGGAGCAGGAAACCACTTCCTCGAGGTCCAGGTGATAGACAGGATATTCGAGCAGAAGGTCGCAAAGGCATACGGGCTTCAGGAGGGGCAGGTGGTGATAATGGTGCACACGGGTTCGCGAGGGTTCGGGCACCAGATATGCAGCGACTATCTCAAGGTGCTTGTCGAGTACCAAAGAAAAAATAACATAAAGATAGTGGACCCGGAGCTCAGCTATGCCGCAATAGGCAGCAAGGAGGCTGAGGACTACCTTGGCGCGATGAACGCCGCGGTGAACTTCGCTTTCACCAACAGGCAGATAATCACGAACTCGATAAGGAAGAGTTTTGAGGAAACATTCTCCAAGGGCGCAGATGCATTGGGAATGGACATCCTATACGACGTAGCCCACAACATTGCAAAGTACGAGGAACACGAGTACGAAGGGAAGAATGTGAATGTCTATGTACACAGAAAGGGTGCAACGCGAGCGTTTTCAAAAGGAAGGGACGAGATACCCAAGGTATACAGGGGAGTAGGGCAGCCGGTGATAATACCAGGAAGCATGGGAACAGCGAGCTACGTGCTATGCGGAAAGGAGGGCGCAATGAAGGAGACTTTCGGCTCCACATGCCACGGATCCGGAAGGCTGATGTCAAGGCACCAGGCAATCAGGGAGATACCTGCGGAGAAGACGTTCGGCGACCTTGAGAAGAAGCACATAGAGATAAGGGTCAGGACAAGGAAGCTGATAAGCGAGGAGGCGGAGTGGGCGTACAAGAACGTTGATGAGGTTGTCAAGGTAGTCGAGATGGCAGGGCTCTCCGACATAGTCTCAAGGAACGTGCCGATAGGGGTTGCAAAGGGCTGATTGGCCGCTCAGATTATTGCCTGTGCCCTCTCGATCCCGATTAGAAGTTTCTTTGCGGCGTACATGTCGACTTTGCCGAGAAGCGCTGTTGCAAATCTCTTTGCATCTCCAAGTTTACTTCTTTCAGCGCACAGGTCTGCGGCGTAATAAAATGCGTTCGGTACGCCTAGCAAGGCAACTTTTGCTACCTGCTGTTCCGATTTCTTGTCGCTTGTTGCGCAGAGGTACAACATGCGTGCATACTCTGTTACGGCAGATGTTGCCGATGCGGATTCGAGCTCTGAGAGCGTTGCCTTTGAATCCAGGACCTTCCTGAGCCTAATTTGCGAGAGGAACTTTGCATAGAGCACATTCGCGTCCTTGCTTTGCTGATATGCTGCGTCTGACAGCAGTATCGACTTGAAGAAAAGCGCCTTTGCGGTGGAGAAGTGGGCGTTCCCTGCGTTTATTCTTGCAGAGTTTGCTTCCATATAGCCGTTTGGTGTGGTATAGTCCCTCATCCCATACTCGTGATCCGAATACATCTGGTTGAACACCCCGAATGCGTAGTTGTATTCTGCAGAATTGTGGTTTGCAACAAGCGATTCGAAGAGCTTTGCCGCAGCATCGAAATCCGACCTTGAAACAAGAGAGTTTACCTGGCCCAATACGCCCGAGAGCTCCTTGTCCTGCTTTGTTGCATTGTCGTTATACATTTCGCAGAATTGGCATATTCCGAAGCTTTGGTTGTAGGATTGGACCGTGCTGCCGCAGTAGCCGCAGCGAAACTGGGTTGTGGGGGACTTATCTAGCATCTTTGTTGAAAGGTCCACGCTATCACAGGAGTATCGGAAAAAATATTATTAACGCTTTCTTAAGGCAACGAAAAGGTGTCCAAGGTCGAATGGCTCTATCTTGACCTCCTGGAGTATCTCAAAATGCTGGGAGATCTTGTCCAGGAATTCCTTGAAAACGACCGATGGCTTTTCGGAGCTGCTTATGCTCTGGGACTTTATTGCAACATACGCAAAGCCGCCCTTCTTTAGCGATTCCGCATTGTGTATGAGTATGTCGGCCTGGTCCCTCGCCGAAACGTCCTGGTAGAGCACATCCACTGTCCCGACGTCCTGCGAGTAATTCTCGGTCATCCTCGCATCGCTCAGGAACGGGAGCATGTTGCTGCGCTTCTCGCACACCTGTATCAGTTCGCGCATGTTCCTCTCCGAGAATTCGACGCAGAACACCTCTCCTTCCTCGCCGATGATGTCGCTTACGTGGCTTGGGGTTGTTCCGGTAGCCGCACCTAGGTAGAGCACCTTTGAGCCGGGCCTTATGTGCATCTCCTTGAGCCCGTTTATTATTGCTGCGGCGAGCTTGCTCCTGTAGGGATTCCATGTCCTGTACTCTCTGCCCTTTATCTCGATTAGCTCCTCATCGTAAACTTTCTGGCCGCTCACAAGGTTTAGGGTGGCTAGCCTCTTGTCTATCCTGAACACGTTTGGGAATACTTCTTTGAGTTCCATCCTTCCGCCCGACAGGATTAGATTGGCGCACGCCGATTAATAAGCTTGACCATCAAACACTTTTAGTTTTTGCCTTCGAATGTTAAGCGAGAACCTATGGTGGACAACGTCGCGATGACCAGGCTGATGTTCGACATCTTCGACTTCGAGCGAAAGAAGCTAGGGAACGCGGAGCTCGTCAGCAAGCTGGCGGAGGAGGTGCGCACGATATTTGGCGTTGATAGCGCAGCCGCCAAGCTGCTCAGCTCGAGCTCGCTCCTCCCGTCAGAGGAGTTCGCTGCGAACACAATGAACCCGTACATCGACAACCGCCTCAGCGAGTACTCCGCATTCAAGGAGCTGGTGGACGGATACAAGGCAGGGTACAGAAGCTATGCCACCGTGCCATTGCTCTCGAACGGCAAGTCTTTCGGCGTGCTCTCGCTGATGTCCAAGGACGAGAACAGGTTCGATTCGAGCATGATGAACGCGCTGCAGATCACATCCACCATAATCGGATACCAGGTATCAGCAAGGATGGAGTACGAGAAGAGCGTGAACCTGGCAAGATACTTTGATGCCGCGTTCAACAGCATTACCCCGCAGTTCCTGATCGATTCGGATGGGAACGTAGTAAAGGCGAACAAGAGCATGCTCATGCTCTTTGGGGCGAGCACTAGGGATGTGAACGGCAGGAATGTGAAGGATCTCTTTGAGATAGATTCGAACATGCTCTCCAGCCTTAAGAGGGGCATAGTGGCCGAGACAAGGGCGAAAGGGAAGGAGAACAGGATATTCAAGATATCATCGAGCAGCATAAGCGACAAGCTGATGCACGTCACGTTCTACGAGACTACGGACCTCAAGGAGCTCGAGGAGCGCACGAAGATACTCAAGTACAGCAACTACGAGGCGATGCTGATGATGGACGCGAAGACGAACATCATCTGGGCGAGCGAGAACTGCGATCGGGTGCTGCGAGTGCATAAAGAGGCGCTGCTCGGAAGGCCGCTGATCGGGATGGTGCTTGACAAGGATCGGGCAAGGGAGGGGATAGGCGGCATATCAGACAATGTGTACACAGACTCTATGCGGATCGATATAGGGAACGGGGCGTACGTGGACGTGAGGGCATCGGTATTCAAGAACGGCCTCTACGGATTCTCATGCATAATGGCAAACAACGCCCTTGAGGGCAGGTACAAGAACATCGAGAGGAACTTCGACGAACTTGTGAAGCTCTCCGGGGATGCTGTGCTTTTCGTCGACCAGCTCGGATACGTGCAGAGGATGAACAAGAGCGCCGAATCGCTCCTGGGCTTCAGGGAGCAGGAGATATCAGGCAGCCCGCTATCTGCACTCTACTCTAATCAGGAGGAGCAGGATCGGATGAACAGGGCGATTGCAATTGCAAAGCAGGAGGGATCGATAAGCAGCATCTTCGCGACATTGAAGGGAAGGGGGGATGATGCGCTGATCCCGTGCGAGCAGAGCATGAGGATACTGACAGACGACAATGGGAACCTGAGCGGGTATGTGGTGGTCTGCAAGGAGCTGAGGACGAAGCGCTCGCTTGATGAGGCGCAGGATATGCTCATGCAGAGGGATCGGCAGATTACGAACCTGACCGAGGAGAGCGACCTGAAGACCCAGTTCATAAACAACATCTCGCACGACCTGAAGACGCCGCTCACAAACATCAAGGGCTTCGCGACAATACTCAACAACGAGGAGCACGGAGCGATGAACGAAGAGCAGAAGGAGTACACCAACATAATAATGAACGAGGCCGAGAGGCTGATGAGCCTGATACAGCAGATACTCGACGTCGCAAAGCTCTCATCGGGGAAGGTGAAGCTGGACCTGCAGCCGGTAGACATGAGAAAGCTCGGGGAGAACCCGAGCATAAAGGCGCTGGAGGAGGTCGCGGCAGGCAACGGGCTGATCTTCTCGTGGAACGTGGACTACAACGTGGGCGAGATAAAGATAGACCCGAACAGGATCATACAGGTTTTCGTCAACCTGATTAACAACGCCATCAAGTTCACGGAGCACGGAAGCATAAGCGTCAGCATCTTCAGGAAGGGGAAGAGCGTGAGGGTGGAGGTGAAGGACACAGGCCTTGGGATAAGCAAGGAGGACCAGAAGAAGCTGTTCCGCAAGTTCTACCAGGTGCAGCGAAAGGATCTTACGGTTCAGCAGGGGTCAGGCACCGGGCTCGGGCTCTCGATAGTCAAGGAGATTGTCAATCTTCACGGCGGCAAGATGGGCGTAGTCTCCGAGCTGGGCAAGGGCAGCACATTCTGGTTCACGATTCCGATAGAGGGAAAGCAGAAGAAAAAGAGCGCCCAGCAGAAATCCCAGCAGGCGGCCGCTTAGGACCTTGCGATGCACTCGAGGTCCTTGAAACTCGCGTCAAGCTTTGCCTCAAGCCCTGCCTTTGCGACCTGAAGCTTGGTTGGTGCGTGCAGGTAGATAAGCGCAAGGTCGAATGCAGGGCTGTCCTGCGGTATATTCCGCAAAGAGAGCAGATCTGAGATAATCGCACTGCCTGAGCCGTCGTAATATGAGAGCGGATCCTTTGTTATCCTGGTGCGTATCGATTTTATCCTTTCCGCATTTGGAATCGGCGCCCTTCCCGACCTCCACGCCTCATCAAGATCCTTGCCAAGGCTCGGGACGTCCTTTGCAAGATGGAGGATCAAGAGCGCATCGGAGACGTTCCTGTACCTGTCCCACTCCAGATTTATCCCTGATATCACTTCAGGCGCTACTCTGGTCTGGCCCAGCATCTAATGACCCGGCACGTAAGGTATGTCGGCTGCGCAGTTGTTGTTTATCCCGAGCGCGTAGTTGTACTGCGCATTGAGCAGCGTGTAGTTGAGGCCCGCCCAATTCCCTATGAACTTCTCCGAATTGATCACAGCAGTGGAATTGTTGATTTGTATTACAACTACGCTTCCTGTCGCCTGGGCTGAAGGCGCGACTGTAGAGTAGGTAACGTTGAATGTGTTAGTGCCAGCCTTTGATATCGCCCATGGAAGGCTTGTCGGGGTGACCTGCGCGAGGTTCGCAAACGTGTTCGGTCCGCTAGGCAGCGACCCGAACTTGGTCTGATACGTTTGGTTGTAGATTGATGGAGCGCACAGTGTGTCCTTTGCATATATTACTCCAAAGTTCTTTAGCAGTGTCCCAAGAGGGGTGTTGTTCACAAGGCCCATTACCTGCTGCTGCGTTGCCGCGCTGACAACATTGCTGATTGTGGTGGTGGCGGTCGTGGTGGTCACTGTTGAGGAGGTGCCAGAGGAGCTTACAGTTGTGGTCGCGGTTGTGACCACTGTTGTGACTGCGCTTCCCTGCCCTGTTGCAGGATTGATTATTGAGATTGACGCGCTTGGCCTAATCCCAAGCGTAGTTGCGATCGATGAGAGCTCGAATGTTGCGCTCCCGCTCGATACTGACTGAAGTGCGATGTTCATGTTCGCAATGCTGCCCCCTGAGCTACTCACGTTTGCAGAGCCCGTGCCGCTAAGAGTGACAGACGAGATTGGCCTGACTAGTATCGGAAGGCCGGAGATGTAGAATGTTGCGCTGGAGCTTGTTGCGCTCTTTAGGAACACAGAGTATTCGGAGCTGTCCCCGGGAAGCGTGAAATATGCGCTGCCGTTGACAGGAAGCATTATGCTTGTCGGATTTGATATGTGGTACACTGTGCCTCCGGAGAGGACTGCGCTGGCAGCAAGATAGATTATCCCGACCAGTATTATGATCCCGATGATGTAGATATGCACCCTTGTGAGGGCGAACCTGTACTTCTGCCTTGAGTGGAAACTTTTAGCTGCCATCAAATCGCCTACTCTATTGAGTAGAACAGATTTAAGAACATTCCCAAAGGCCCGGGCAGCATAAGCAATATTATACTTTTCATCAGTATACATCTTGGCGATCGGATGGATGAGGTTGAGGGTTTCAAGTCAGAGCTCCTCTCTGTTATCAATGAGAGGCAGCAGGTAACATACAACGACCTCTCTGAGTACGCATCTTCGAAGGGGATAGACGAGGCCATGCTCAAGAGGGGGCTCGCGGAGCTGCAGGCGATAAGCGCGATTGCCTCGAGGAGCAGCGGCGGAATCCCGACATATTACATACTCCAGGAGAAGAACGAGCTTCGCAGGATACTGATAGTGGAGGACGATAGGAACATCAACAAGCTCGTCTCGCTATCCGTGGGCAAGGGCTTTGACATCACCCAGATATACGACGGAGGGGAGGCGATGCGCAGGGTGAAGCAGATAAAGCCGGACCTTGTCGTTCTTGATCTGATGCTTCCCGGTGCAGACGGGCTTGAGATCTGCCAGAAGATAAAGACCGATCCGGACCTCAAGAACGCGATTGTGATAATAATAAGCGCGATGGAGGCGACCTCCAACCGCTTCAAGGGGATAAAGTACGGCGCGGACTACTACATAAAGAAGCCGTTTGACCCTGACGAGCTGAGGTCCCTTGTCACCATATTCCTAAAGAAGAAGGGCAAGAGGTTCGACCCGCTAATAGACCTGCCGAACGAGGCGAAGATATCTGGGGGGCTCGAGAAGGCGCTTCAGGACGACGAGGAGCAGGAGATAGGGAGGCTGCGCGTGGAGGGGTTCGCGGACTTTGCAAAGTCATTCGGCGTCAAGTCGGGGATAACGATACTAAGGCTCATATCGCAGATACTCCAGGACAAGGTGCGCGACAACGGGAAGAACGTCTTCGTTGGCTTCCTAAACAGCGACGATTTTGTTATTGCAGGAAACAGGGACCACGTAGGGAAGATGGTCAGCAACCTAAAGGAGGAGTTCGCTGCCGTGGTTCCTTTCATCTACCAGAGCGAGGGATACAAACCTATAGAGAAGGGGCTCGAGGACCCATACGAGGCAGACCGGCCTAGGCTGAGCCTATCATACGTCGCGATACCAAAGGGGACGGTCAAGGCGAAGAGGGCGGAGATACTAAAGGGAAAGAACCAATCAAAGGGGATAGGCTCTTACACTTATGACGAGCTGAGGCGCATGCTGGGAAGCGACAACCTGGACATCATAATAACAAGGGACGACAACGGCGTCAAGCTCTCCGTGGGAAAGGGATCAGGGAAGTAATCACTTCCTCCTCTTTCTCTGGGGCTTTGGCTTTGCGCCCTTCCCCTTCGGTCTGCTCTGCATCTGCTCCTCTTCGGTATTTAGGATATTGACAACGTGCTGCTCGTCGGACACCCCCTGGGAGCTTGCAGTGTCTGAGAGCGCCTGCTCCTCTATGTTGCCTCGCTCGACTATCTCGGTGACCTCCTGGGTCTTCCTGAGGAGCTCGAGCTTCTTCTGCGTAGAGGACTTTTTCTTTGCCATGATCAAGAACCTAGAAAGTTGGGGTAGATATTTATTTAAGGGTATGCAACCGCAAATCCGCACGGGGTTCTACGTTACCTTGACCGCTATCTTTCCGTACGCTGTGTGAGGGAACCCTGTCTCGACCTCGGTGTAGTTTATCCCGATTGTGCCAGTGAACACCTGGCCCGGATTTAGCGTCGCAAGCGTAGAGCCAGAGGTGTAGCAGTTCATCGTTATGGTGTAGTTGGCGCCTACAGGAAGGTATATCTGCGATGATATTGGGGTTATCGGCACCAATGTTACGACCGAGCCGCTAGTGCAGGCGTACGCGGTTATGTTGAGCGGAGCCTGTGTTGCCTGCTCCAAATTGAGCGAGAGAAGCCCGTTGGGGTAGAGGTAGTAGTTGAGGCAGCTGAATCCCGCAGGAAGTATGCAGCTGTTCTGGATCAGGGAACCGGGGTTGAACACGCCAAGGACGAACATTGCGCTGAGCACGACGGCTATTATGAGGAAGGCCCACCCGTATGTCAGCAGGTATTCCATCGCGCTCTGCAGCCTAAACGACGGCATAAATTTCTAAAATCCCTTAGTAACCAAGTTATATATTACTGCGCATTGATAGAGAGGCGTTCCAATGAAGCTTTACATCTACACTGATGGCGCGGCGCGCGGCAACCCCGGGGAGAGCGCCTCGGGTTTCCTGATACTCAGCGAGCAGAAAAAGGTTGTTGTCAGGAACTTCTTTTACAACGGCACCCAGACCAACAACGTGGCCGAATACCTTGCCATAATAGCGGCCCTGAAGAAGGCGGATGCGGATTTTGGCGGAGAGAACGAGGTTGAACTTTACTCGGACAGCGAGCTCGTGGTCAACCAGATGAATGGAAGGTACAAGGTCAGGGACAAGCGACTCAAGGCGCTCCACAAGGAGGCGATCGAAGCTGCCCGCAGATTCAGGAGCTGCACATTCTCCAACCTGCCGCGCGAGGACGGCAAGATAGCTGCAGTTGATAGGGAGCTCAACAGGCTCCTTGATGCGCGCGAGCGCGATGATAGGGCAATGGAGGACCTCAAAACTCATGGCAGGCAGGGGCGCCTGTAGCCGCATTTTCGAGGGAAACGCCTACGTAGAGAAGGAATAAAAAGAGGATAACCCCATTCATACCATGGCAGACCAAGAGCAGGACTCGGTACCAAAGAAGGGTACGGCAAATCCTGCGGCACGTGAGTCTTACACCAAGGCCGGGACGCTTTTTGAGGATAACAAGTTCGAGGAGGCAATAGAGCTCTACAGCCAGGCGATAAAGCAGGACCCGATGTACGCGAGTGCGTACTTCAATAGGGCGCTAGCGTATGCGATAATAAACAAGTACGACCAGGCCACTGAGGACGCCCAGCAGGTTCTGCGAATAGAGCCTGAGAGCTACGATGCGCCTTACGTGATGGGGATAATTGCCGAGTACAAGAAGGACTTCGACAGCGCGAAGGAGTGGTACCTGCGGGCTCTCAAGCAGAACCCGAAGTACGAGCAGGCAAGGGCGAGGCTCGAAGGGCTGACCAAGAAGGCC
This sequence comes from Microcaldota archaeon, assembly GCA_028867115.1. GTDB lineage: Archaea > Micrarchaeota > Micrarchaeia > Micrarchaeales > CABMGC01 > JAGWGI01. The sequence goes on along the minus strand of JAGWGY010000010.1, from coordinate 1,596 downwards.
GGCGAGGGGCCCACAGATAGCTCGGACAAGGTGAGGGTTGCAACCGAGAAGAACGAGACGGTAGTCCAGGAGGGGCAGCTCAAGCAGGTTAAATGGCACAAGTCTCTTGTCACCTTCAAAGACGTAGTAGGCATGAAGAAGGAGAAGAAGCTGATATACGAGAACATAATACTTGCGATAAAGAAGCCGGAGCTGCTAAAGGCATACGGGAAGAAGCTAGGGCTCGGAGTGCTCTTCTACGGACCTCCGGGATGCGGAAAGACCTACTTCGTGAACGCAATCGGTGGGGAGACCCAGTCGAAGGTAATCATAGCGGCGATAAACGAGATAATAGACATGTATGCGGGCAACACTGAGAAGAACCTGCACGCGATATTCGAGCAGGCTAGGAAGAACACCCCGTGCGTGATCTTCTTCGACGAAGTTGATGCTATGGGCAGCAAGAGGGACGGGGGAGGTGACGGCGGAGGATCGCAGAACTTCATGAGGATGGCGGTAAACCAGTTCCTGCAGGAGATGGACGGAGTAGAGAAGAACCCTGAGGGCATATTCATTATCGGGGCGACAAACGCGCCGTGGGACATGGATCCGGCACTGAAGAGGTCGGGAAGGTTCGGGGAGGCGATATATATTCCGCCGCCTGACTACGCTACAAGGAAGCAGTCATTCATATACCATACAAGGAAGATGCCGCTAAGCAGGATAAATTTCGGCAGGCTTGCTAGGGCTACGATAGGTTTCTCGCAGGCGGACATTGCGGAGATATGCGACAGGGCGGCGCTGATACCAGCCGCCGAGGAGGATCGGACTGGAAGGAAGAGGAAGCTGAGGATGAACGATTTCTTTGCGGTGATCAAGGCGCACGGCGGTACGCTTGATGAATGGTATTCGATGGTCAGGAAGGACATAGTCAACAAGACTGAGACCACAGTGGTAGACGGGAAGAAGCAGGAAGTGGTCAAGGAGGGAAAGCTCTCCCCCGAGGAGAAGAACAAGTACAAGGCGCTTGTCAAGGACGTCAAGAGGAACTCTAGCGCCTACATGAAGTTCATCAAGAAGATGATCAGGAATTTCAGCATCTACATAACATAACTGTGGAAGGATTTCGATAAGTGAGTCAATGCAAGTTGTAACCAAGAGTGGAAAGATAGAGGTCATGGACACGAACAACTGGAAGGAGGAGTGGAAGCGCGCCCTCTCCTATGGGCTTGAGCTAGAACCAGTCAAGGTGAGAGGCAGGATATTCATAACTGGGATGGGCGGGAGCGGGATTGTCGGGGAGGTGGCAAAGCACATAACAGACATGAACATAGTCTTCTCAAAGCTGCCAGTGGAGGAGAAGTTCGATTGGGTAGTTGCGGTCAGCTACTCGGGCAACACGATGGAAACGATCCACACCGTCAACGTGATGAAAAAGCTCGGCAACAGGATAATCGCAGTAACATCAGGCGGGGAGCTAGAGAAGCTTGGGGACAGGGTGGTCAAGCTGCCGACAGGGATGATCCCAAGAGACGCATTCCCTTACATGCTCAGCTCAGTGCTTGCAGTGATAGACGCAAAGGAGGAGCTAAAGGAGGCGATTCGAGGGGTCGAGGA